>JACRDS010000087.1 GCA_016212825.1 Elusimicrobiota bacterium
ATGCTCAACATCGACAAGGCCACGGGCAAGGTCTCCCGCAAGATGACTCTGGACAAGTGGCAGGCGGTCATCGACGTCAACCTCACCGGCACCTTCCTCACGGTGCGCGACGGCGCCGAGGCCATGGTCAACGGCGGCTGGCAGGGGGTGCTCATCCCCATCTCCTCGGTCAACAAGGCCGGACAGGTGGGCCAGCTCAACTACTCCTCCACCAAGGTGGCCGACGCTCTGCTGCCCAAGATCGTGGTCGGCGAGTTCCTGATGCGCGGCATCAAGAACATCCGCTGCGTGGCCATCGCGCCCGGCTACACCGCCACCCCGATGGTCAAGGGGATGAACCAGGACGCGCTCAAGACCATCCTCGCTGACGTGCACTTGGGGCGGCTGGTCGAGCCTGACGAGATCGCCTCCCTCATCGGCCACGCGGTCGAGAACGAAGCCATCAACGCCACGACCCTCGAGATCACCGGGGGCCTCTGCTATTCCAAGGGCATCGCCAAGTAGGAGACACCAACATGAGCAAAGCCAGCATCATCGGGGCGTACAACACGGAGTTCGGCGTCTTCGTCAAGAAGGACCCGGCCACGGGCCTCATGACGGACACCAAGACCTACTACGACCTGCTCGTCGAGGCCGGTCGCGGCGCCATCACGGACGCCGACGTGGCGCCGGAGGACATCGACGCGGTCTACGTGGGGTCCTGCTCGCCCGCCTCCTTCCTCAACCAGGAGCACGTGGCGCCTCTGGCCGCGGAGATCCACCCCTCCCTGCGCTTCAAGCCCATGACCCGCACGGAGTGCGCCTGCGCCTCGTCCACGGTGGCCCTCTACGACGCGATCTACGCGGTGGAGGCCGGGCGCTGCAGCAACGTCCTGGTCATCGGCGTGGAGAAGATGAACCTGCTGCCCACGCCGCAGATGACGCACGTGCTGGCCTGCTGCTCGCACTGGCCCAGCGAAGGTAGCCGCGGGATGTCTTTCCCCATGCTCTTCGCGGAGTACGCCAAGGGCTACCAGGCCAAGCACAAGATCGGCGACGAGGACTTCGAAAAGATGCTCTTCACCGTAGGCGCGCTGGGCTACAAGAACGGCGCCGAGAACCCGCTGGCCCACGCCAAGAAGGGACCCGTGACCGTCGAGGCCCTCAAGGCCCTGTGCCAGCCCGACGAGCGCGGCAAGTCCAAGAACATGATGATCGCCAAGCCCCTGCGCCTGCACGACTGCTCCTTGGTCTCGGATGGCGCCGCGGCCCTGGTGGTGACCTCTACCGAGCGCGCGCGCAAGCACCGCAAGCCTGCGGCGGAGATCGCGGGGATCGGCCACTCGGTCGAGCGCCTGCCCATCGGCGTGCGGCCCAACATGCATGAGCTGCAGGCCGGCAAGGACGCGGCGCGCAAGGCCTACAAGGAAGCGGGCATCACGGCCAAGGACGTGGACTTCGCCGAGGTGCACGACTGCTTCACCATCAACCAGATCCTCTCCACCGAGGCCCTGGGCCTGTCCCAGGACGGCCGGGCGGGCTATGACTACATGGAGGGGCGCTTCACGCGCGAGGACAAGGTCGCGGTCAACCTCTCCGGCGGCCTGAAGTCCAAAGGCCATCCCGTGGGAGCCACCGGGGCCTCCATGCATGCCTTGGTCTACAAGCAGCTCGTGGGCGAACCCATCGGAGTCAAGGCCAGGAAGGCCGACGTAGGAGTGGCCTTCAACGTGGGCGGCTCGGCGGTCACCAACTGCGTCACGGTGATGCGCCGGCTCAACTAGGAGGCCCCATGCCCACGCTGACCACAGAGAAGCAGGCGACCCTGATCTATAACGGGATGTCCTTCACGCTCCAGAGGGGCGCAAAGGGCTGGGACATCACTTATCCTAAGGGCACGGTCGGGACCGGCCTCTTCGGGGACGCCGACGAGACCGCGGCCCGGGCCAAGGCCCGGGCCGTGATCCGGGGCGCCTTCCCGGTGGGGGTCAAGGTGGTGGGCCCGGACATCAACCACTCTACGCGCATCGGCGACCTCAAGCTCGTGCCTCCGGACGTGGGCCACCCCAACTTCGTCCAATGGAACAAGGACAGCGTCCTCCCGTAATGGTTGTATAATCTCTGGCATGCCGCCAGAGATATCCGCGTCCCGGCGCCGGATCGCCGGCGTCGGGACGCACGTCCTCTCCGGGGGAGCCGGCGAGCCCATCGTGTTCCTGCACGGGCTCGGCGCCTCCTCGTTCTCCTGGCGGCACCTGCTGCCCGAATTCGCCAAGACGCACAGCGTCTACGCGCCCGACTTCCCGGGCTACGGCCGCTCGGACAAGCCGCGAGACTTCGACTACACCTTCGCGGGCTTCGCGCGCTGGCTGAGCGCCTTCCTGAAGGAGCTCGACCTGCCGCGCGCCGCTCTGGTGGGCAACTCCATGGGCGGAGACGTGTCCCTGTTCCTGGCCCTGCAGTCCCCGGAGCTGGTCTCGCGCTTCGTCATGATCGGCTCCCCGGTCAACCAGGACAACATCCCCCGGCTCATCTGGACCATGCGGCGCCCCTTCGTGGGCCGCATCCTGGAGCCGCTGCTGGGGCGCTGGACCGTGCGCCTGGTGGCGCCAACCGCCTTCCACGACCGCTCCTGCATCACGGAGGAGGTGCTCGACGAGTACTCCTTGGCCTTGAGCACCCCCGAAGGCCGCCATGCCGCGGCCGAGAACATCCGCCGCTGCCTCTCCCCGGAGCTGGCGGATTACATCGCCCGCTATCCGAAGCTCGAGCCCCCGGTGCTCTTCATCCGCGGGGAGCACGACCGGGTGGTGGACGACGCCAGCGCGGAGTGGTTCTGCCGGACCGTGCCCAAAGGCCGGTTCCTGCGCATCCCGGACTGCGGCCACGTGCCCCAGGAAGAAAGGCCCGAGGCCGTCGCCGCGGCTATCCGGGAGTTCCTCGCCTCTCCTGGAAAACCATGATATCCTTCTAAGCAATAACTCATGCCCCCAGCCAGCGCTTCGCCCATCGCCGAGACGGTCAACGACTTCACCTGCGCGCTGTTCGCGCAGCTCTCCCGGGAGAAGAGCGGCAACCTCTTCCTCTCGCCATACTGCGCGCTCTCGGCCCTGGCCATGACCTACGCGGGGGCGGCCGGAGTCACGGAGCGCGAGATGCGCCGGGCCCTGCGCCTGCGGCTCACGGGCGAGAGCCTGCACGCGGGGCTCGGCCGGCTCGCGCAGGGACTCCGGGAGCTCGGCGGCGGGGGCGCGGTGCAGCTCGTGACCGCCGACGCGCTCTGGCTGCAGACCGGCTTCCCCCTGGAAGCGGCTTTCGTGGAGACGCTGCGCCGGCTCTACGGCGCGCAGGCGCTCGAGTTGGACTTCCGCGCGGACCCGGAGGGAGCCGGCCGGCGCATCAACTCCTGGGCCGAGGAGCTCACGCGCGGCAAGATCCGGGACCTGATCCCCCCCGGCGGCGTCACAGAGGACACCCGGCTGGCCCTGACCAATGCGGTCTATCTCAAGGCGCCGTGGGCCGCTCCCTTCATGGAGGAGGCGACGGAGGAATCGCCCTTCATCCTGGCTGACGGCAACGAGGTCCCGGCGCCGCTCATGCGGCAGACCGAGTCGTTCGGGCTCCATGAGGACGCCGGGCTGCAGTGCCTGGAGCTGGCCTACGCCGGCGGCGCGCTGTCCATGCTCGTCCTGCTGCCGCGCAGGGCCGACGGACTCACGGCCCTGGAGGCTTCGTTCACCGCGGAGCGGCTCGCCGAATTGACCGCGCGGCTGGAACCGCGCCGGGTCGCCGTCGCTCTGCCGCGGTTCAAGCTGACGTCCGGCTTCTCCCTGGCCGGCGCGCTCGGCGCCCTGGGCATGCCCTCCGCCTTCAGGCTCTCCGCGACCCCGGGACCCGGCGACGCCGATTTCTCAGGGGCCACGGGCCGGCGCGACCTGTTCATCGGCAGCGTGGTCCAGAAGGCCTTTGTGGCTGTGGATGAGGCGGGTACCGAAGCCGCCGCGGCCACGGCCGCGCTCCTGGCGGAACTGGGCATGCCGGCCCCGGGAGAAATCCCGGTCTTCCGCGCCGACCATCCCTTCCTGTTCCTCATCCGCGACCGGCGCTCGGGCGCGGTCCTCTTCATCGGCCGCCTGGCCGACCCCTCCCCGGCCGGGTAGCGCTGGACAGCCGCCTCAGGGCCTCTCGATGCCGGCCACCACGGCCTTGGCCGCGGTGAGGCACTTGTCGCAGAAGCCGAAGCCCTTGCCGAAAGTCCGCCGGTGGAACCAATCATCGTCGGAGGCCCCGCAGAACATCCCGCATTCGGAGTGGGGAGCCGCCGCGTGGCCGCCCGCGTTCTCATGGGTGCACTCCGTGCACAGGGGCGGCTCCGGGAAGCCGGGGTTCTCCAGCCGCTCGTGATGGGGCAGGCCCAGGACATGGAGGAACTCGTGGCGCACGGTGTGGTCGAGGCTGTGGGCCAGGAAGGCCGGGTCGCTCGAGCCCCGGCCGTGCGTCCGGTTCCAGCCGTCCCAGAAGCCGCTGATGATGAACCAGCCCTCGCCGTAGTCGGCCTCTCCCGCCGGAGGGCCGATCATGCTGCCGTCCGGCTGGAGCTCCGGCAGACGGTCGATGGCCGCGTCCGTGACCAGGACCAGGATGCTTCCGGCGAGCGGGCCCGTGTCCCGGCGCAGGCCGGCGATGGCCTCGCGCACGCAGGCGCTGTCCAGCACGGCGTTGCGGCTGCACACGGAGAGGCTCAAAGGGAGGTCGAGTTCATCGACCTTGGCATGCAGCCTCCGGGCGCCCAGCTCCAAGAGTACAGCGGTCAAGGAAGCGCTGACTTGCCCGGCAAGCCCCGGGTTCACTCCCGGACTCCGCAGGATGAGGATGCGGCGGTCGGCCAGCCAGGGGGCCTCCCGCAGCTCCGAGCCCTTCCTCTGCCACTGGGCGATGAATTCCTCCCGCCAGGGCCCGGGACGCGGCTGCGTCTGCTCTGAACGTTCGACCGGAGCCTGCGGCGCTGCCGCGCCGCCCGCCAGGATATTGAAGTCCCGCCAATCCGTGGAATAGGGACTGCCCTGGGCCAGGCCGCAATACACGCCGAGCTTGTAGGTCCCCGGCCGCAGGGAAGCCGGGATCCTGGCCCGGATGAGCGTGTCGCTCCAGGAGAGGATCTCGAGCTTGTTGACGTCGCCCTTGTTCAAGACCGGGAGCTTGGTCCCCTGCGCATCCCCCCACCGCCCCTGCAGTTCGAGCTCCTGTCCGGGGGCGCCGGAGGCGGGCTTGACCGCGTCGAGCCGGACGCCGCACGGCTTGTGGGGCAGCGCCTCTGCGGGCGCAGCCAGCGCGAGAAGGACGACGAGGCGGAGCATGGGAGTATCATACCACAGCCGTCGGTCGAATTTGGTATGCTCTGCTTCACTTTATCGCGCGCCGCCAGGAGAGGATCATGCAAGAGTTCAAGCCCTACATCGCCCACGACCAGACCGTCGATGAGTTCACGCCCAAGGCCATCCTCCTGGGCGCCCTCTTCGGCGTCCTCTTCGGCGCGGTGACCGTGTATCTGGCCCTGCGCGCGGGCCTGACCGTCTCGGCCTCCATCCCCATCGCGGTGCTCTCCATCGCGGTGTTCAAGAGGTTCGGCAAGTCCACCATCCTAGAGAACAATATCGTACAGACCATCGGCTCGGCCGGCGAGTCCATCGCCGCGGGCGTGGTGTTCACCACCCCCGCCTTCCTCTTCATCGCCAGCGGCGGCGCCAAGGAGTACTTCAACCTGGTGCAGATCATCTCTTTGGCCGCGGCCGGCGGCATCATCGGCGTGCTCATGATGGTCCCCATGCGCCGGGCGCTGATCGTCAAGGAGCACGGCACCCTCCCCTATCCGGAGGGCACGGCCTGCGCCGAGGTGCTCATCGCGGGCGAGCGCGGCGGCGAGATGGCCAAGACCGTGTTCTCCGGCTTCTGGGCGGCCGTAGTCTACACCGTGCTCAACAAGCTCTTCGCGCTGTGGAAGGAGGTGCCCAAGCTCCTCAACACCAGCCCCACCGGGGTCTACAAGAACGCTCTGCTCACCACCGAGATCACGCCCGAGTACCTAGGCGTGGGCTACATCATCGGGCCCCGCCTGGCCGGCATCATGGTCTCGGGCTCCGTGCTCTCCTGGCTGGCTTTGATCCCCCTGCTCTCAATGTTCGTGCCGGACGCGCAGGTGCAGGTCGACCTGGCCAAGCTGGGCTTCGGCCAGGGCTGGATCGACTCCCACTCCCACGCGGAATGGTTCTACCGCGCCTACATCCGCTACATCGGCGCCGGCGCCGTGGCCATGGCCGGCCTCATGACTTTGGTGCGCACCTTGCCCACCATATTCGCCTCCGTGCGCGACTCGGTCCGGGAGATGCGCGGCGGCAAGGGCGCGATCGAGCAGAAGCGCACCGAGCGGGACATCCCCATCACCTGGGTGGCCGCGGGCTCGCTCGTCATGGCTTTGCTCATCCCCTTCCTGCAGAAGATGCCGGTGGGCTTCCCCTGGTACTTCCTGGTCAGCGTGCTCATCGTGGTCTTCGGCTTCTTCTTCGTGGCGGTCTCCTCCCGCATCGTGGGCTTGATCGGCTCGTCCTCCAACCCCATCTCGGGCATGACCATCGCCACTTTGCTGGGCACATGCCTCATCTTCGTGCTCGCGGGCTGGGCCAACGACCCGTCCAAGCAGGCCGCGGCCCAAGCCGCTGCGCTGGCCGTGGGCGCAATCGTCTGCATCGCGGCGGCCAACGCGGGCGCCACCTCGCAGGACCTCAAGACCGGCTACCTGGTGGGGGCCACGCCCTTCCACCAGCAGATCGGCCTGCTCATCGGCGTGCTGGTCTCCGTGGCCGTCATCGGCTTCACCATCATCGCCATGCACAACTCCCCCATGGGCCCCATCGGCTCCGAGAAGCTTCCCGCGCCGCAGGGCACGCTCATGGCCACCATCATCCAGGGCGTGCTCTCGCGCGACCTGCCCTGGGGCTACATCTTCGTGGGCGCGGCCCTGTCCTTGACCGTGCAGCTCTGCGGCGTCAACGGCCTGGCCTGGGCCGTGGGCGCCTATCTGCCCATCTCCACGACCTTCCCCATCTTCGTGGGCGGCGCCATGCGCTGGGTCGCGGACAAGATCCGCGGCCAGGCGGACGAGAGCGAGCTCTCCAGCGGCATGCTCTACTCCACGGGCCTGGTGGCCGGAGGGTGCATCGCGGGCCTGCTCCTCGTGCTGGCCTGGAAGTTCTTCCCCAACGTGACGCACTTCGGCGAGGGCCTGCAGGAACGGCTGGGGGAGACGCCGGGCACGCTCATCGCCTTGGCCGCCTTCGCCGCGCTCTGCGCGGTGCAGGTGCGCAAGGCCCTGCAGAAGCTCGAGCTCTAGCCCCTGCGGAGGCCACGATGAAGGTCGAACGACATTTCGGGCCGGACCCGGAAGCCTACCTCGTCAGCTTCGAGGACCCCGTGCGCTGCCAGGCCCGGGCCTACCTGTTCCGCGAGCACCCCGTGACGCCCAAGGGCGGACCCGAGGTCTCCATCGACCTCTACTTCGACGACGACGGCATCGAGTGGGTGGAATCCCTGAACGACGACCAGTGCGAGCATGTCTTCTCCACTTTGACCGAGAAATTCGAGCTCGAGGGCGTGCCGGTCATGTTCATGGTGAACTTCGGCCGTCCCGCAGACAAGATGCTGATCCTGAGCGTCAATTGCGAGAAGGAGCCGGCGTCCCATTGAGTGGAAGCGCCCCGGACAATCCCGGGGTCCGCGTCCCTTCGCCGCTCGTCTTCGCCGCCGCTTTCGCCCTGGGACTGCTCCTGCAGAAGTTCTGTCCGGCCCCGGAGCTTTCGCCGAGCCTGCGCCGCGCCTTGGCGCTTCTCTGTTTCGCCGTCTCCGCCGCGCTGGGCGGCTGGGGCTTCGCCTGGTTCCTTCGCCTACGCACCACGGTGCTCCCTTCCCGGCCCAGCGCCGCCCTCATCACCTCCGGGCCCTACCGCTTCAGCCGGAACCCTCTCTATGCCGCCACGGCCCTGCTCTACGCGGGCCTGGCCCTGTGGTCCGGCGCGCTCTGGGCCCTGCTCTTGCTGCCCGCGGCCATGGTCGTCCTCCAACGCCATGTCATCGCGAAGGAAGAGGCGTATCTGGAGCGCCGCTTCGGCGCCGATTACCTGGACTACAAGGACCGCGTGCGGCGCTGGCTATGAGAGCCAAGAGCCTCTGGGCCGGCCGGCTGCTGCTCCTCCTGGGCCTGGCCGCGTGGCTGTGGCAGTCCTGGTCTTTGCTCCCCTACAACTACCTCGACCTGGCCTATCTCTTTTCCCTGGAGCAGGGCTTCATACTCACCCAGGTCTGGGTGCATCCGCTCTTCATGCCCCTGCTGCAGGCCCTGGCCTGGCTCCTGCGCCTCTGCGGGCATTCCGGCCACATGCTCATGCCACTGGAGACGCTCAACGCGGCCGCGGGCGCGGCCACGGCCGCGGCGCTCTACGCGGTGCTGGAGCGCCGCGGCGCCGAGCCTCTGCGCGCCGCAGGCCTCCTGCTGGCTTTGGCCTTCTCCCACGGCTACTGGGAGGGCGTCCTGCGCCCCACGCCCTACGCTCTGGCCGGAGCCGCGCTGAGCGTCTGCCTGCTGGCCCTGACCAGCTCCCCGGCCCGGGTCGGACTGGCCGGCGCGGCCGCCGGGGCCGCGGCCGGCCTGCATCTCTCGGCTTTGGCCCTGCTGCCAGCGGGCTGGCTGTGCCTGGCCAAGGGCGAGCGCCGGCGCTTCGCCGCGGGCTTCGTTTTGGTCCTGGCCGGCTCCTATGCGGTGATGCTGCGCTGCGCGCCCGCGGAGCTCAACCGCCTGCCGAGCTTCGACAAGCTCTTCCTCGGCGTGGAGCAGATGCCGCACAGCTCGCTCTACACCAACCCGCGCCTCTGGGACCAGGCCGCGGCCTACTTCGGCACCTTGGCGCGACACGGGGGCGCCGCCGGCCTGCTCATCCTGGCCGCGGCCCTGGGCGGCTGGCTGTGGAAGAGGCGCGGCGCCCGCCCGGAGATGAAGGCCGGCGCCGCCGCCGCCGCGGCCTTCGCCGCTTTCTTTTTCATCAACAACAGCCAGAACGGCTTCGTCTACTCATCAGTGCTGGCCCTGGCCCCGGCCGCCGCGGCAGCGCCCTTGCCCGGGGCCGCCTCCGCCGGCCTGGCCGCGGCCGGGACCGTGGCCGCCGCCCTATCAGCGGCCCGCAGCCTCTCCGACGGGCCGGCAGACGACGCCCAGTTCGTGGAGTCCCGCTTCATCTCGCGCCTCGTCGGGCCGCGCGGACTGCTCGTGGTGCCGGGCTGTCCGGCCGCGGAGCTGTTCCACGAGCGGTTCTTTGCGGTCCTCGACATCGGGCCGGCGCCCTCCCCCGAACCCTGCCTGGCGCCCTACTCGGCCGACCCGACCGCGCGCCTGGAGCGGGCCTTGGCCTCGGGCCGCCGGGCCTGGGTCAGCTTCGGCGACCTGGAGACCGACTTCGGCGGGGACCTCTCCGGCACCCAGAAGCTGCACCAGATATTCGAGACGTCATTGCTCAAGGCCGCGGACCGGCGCCGGCTCGCCCAGCAGCGCCGCGCCGCCCTGGAGCGCTCCTTCCGGCTGCGCGGACCCGCGCTGTCCCCGGCCGGGCGGCCCTATTGGGAGCTGCGCCTCCGGCGCCAGCGGCCCAAGCCGGCGCAGGCTTCCTCCGGATGGGACCCGGTGCTGCTCCGCCTCTGGTCGCGCAACGTGCGCGACCCCGGCCTGCGCTCCGGCATCGCCTATCTGGCGACCTGGCTCGAATCCTCGCCCGAAGATGGCGACGCCCGGGCCGACCTGGTGGCGCTCTATGCGCGCAAGCTGGCCCCGCGGCTCGCGGGCTCGGCGCAGGACCAGGCCCTGGCGGCGGAGTCGGCCAGGCAGTTCGACCGCTTCGCCGGCGTCA
>JACRDS010000088.1 GCA_016212825.1 Elusimicrobiota bacterium
GAGTTCATGCGCATGACCACGGCCATCGGCAGCCTCATCCGCGAGGGCAAGACCCACCAGATCTACCAGGCCATCGAGGCGGGCGCCAAGCACGGCATGATCTCCATGGACCAGTACCTGGCCTTCCTCATCAAGCAGAACTTGGTCAACCTGGAAGACGCCTGCGCCTTGGCCCACGACGCCGGCACGGTCAAGCAGCTGGCAGGCATGGCCGCGACTCCCCCCTGAGCGTCAAGAGATACTGGATCCTCTTCGGCCGCCGGGTGCATGGCCCCTATGCCCCGGAAGAGTTGGCGTTGCTGCCCGACTGCACCAGCCGGAGTCTGGTCTGCTCCGAAGACCTGAACGGCTCCCAGCCCACGGACTGGCGGCCGGTCAGCGCCGTCCCTGAGCTGGCCTCAGCCATCGACATACCCGCAAGCCCGGAAGGGGACGCGGCGCTCATCGCCGCGGTCAGGACAGCCCTGGCCGACTTGTGGGCGGTCATCGCCGCGGCCTTGACCAGGAAGATGAAGCCGCCGCCCGAAGTCCCGCTGGCGCCGGAACCGGCTACTCCCGTTCCTGAGGCAGCCCCCCCTGCGCCGGAGCCGATCCCGCCCGTTCCGGAGGCCGCTCCCTCAGCGCCCGAGCCGCTCCAGCCCGTGGTCGCAGTGGTCCAGCCGCCTGCCGCGCCCCGATGGAGACGAGCCGCGGCGGCCGTGCTGTGCGGGACGCTCCTGGCCTGGGCCCTACTCCGCAAACCTCCCGCCCCGGCCTCCGGTCCCGCGCCCGAGGCCGAGCCTGCGGCCTCCTGCCCCAAGCCCCCGGCTCCCTGCCCCGGTCCCGAGGCCTGGTCGCAGGACGCGCTCGACGACCGGGAGATCGACGCCATCGAGCTGGTGCGGGGCTGGCCCGCCAAGGAGTCCGGACGCACTGTCGGGCAGACCCTCGACAGGCTGATGGCGCGCAGCGGACGGACCTCGCCCTGGAACGCGGAGAGGCTCTCCGAGGACTCCTTCAAGGTGGATTTCACCGTCTACGAGTTCGAGGCCGGCCTGAGCGGGAAGTCCGTGGCCGGCCGCAATGCCGCGTCCCGGGCTCTCCTGCGCTGAAGGCCGGACCCGGGATCGGCCGGCGCGGTCAATACTGAATACGGGACGGCGTCACAAGACGACCGTCTCGCCCGGAGCCGCCACGGAGCAGAGCATGGAGCTGTGCAGGGCGGCGACGCGCAGGCGCGCCAGGGCCGCGACATCGCGCGCGGAGGCGCCGGCCAGGGGGACGAGAAGGAGCTGGCGGACCCGGGCGTCCGTGGCCATGTCCACCACCGCTTCCCAGCAGCAGGCATTGACGCCATCGCCCGGCCGCGGCTGCTCCGAAGATCGCCCGTAGCCGTGGATGAGCAGGTCGACCCCCGAGAACAGGGCCCGGAATTTATCCAGCTCGTGCCGGTTCCAGGAGGATGCGTCGAGGCGGACCTCGTTGCAGGGACAGTACACCAGCCGGCGCCCGCTCATGTCCAGCCGATAAGCCAGGGCCGAGCCGGGGTGATGGGTATAGCGCGCCATACCCATGACGCCGGGAGCCAGGGCGAACTCGCCCTCCCGCATGGGATAGAGCAGGGGCGTCGCCTCCGGCCGGGCCGGGAACGCGCGGGGAGCCTTCATCCCGTGCAGCGGCAGCCCCGCCGATATCCTGGGGGCGATGCGGGGCAGCGTCGTCTCGGCGTCATCCGGCCCGGCCACCTTGACGCTGCCGCCGGCGGCCAGGAGCGGCGCGCAGGCCCCGAGCTCCTCCAGCGCGGAAGGCTCGTAGCGGCTCAGGAGCAGCCAGCACTGCCGGGGCAGGGCCGCATGGGAGGCCATCCAGCGGCCCAGCCCGCACCCCGCGTCCAGGATGACCCACAGGCCGGCCCCCTCGACCACGGCGCCTCCCGGGAGGACGGTGACCACCACGGGCGGCGCCGGAGCGGCCGGCGCCGCGGCCGGCTGGGGACTGCCGAGCAGCTGGACGATCGCCTGTCCCAACTGCTCGCCGTTGAAGGGCTTGTTCACGAACAGAGCGGCCCCGTAGCGCTGGGCCGCGATCCGGTCCTGCTCGAATTGCTTCGCGGTGATCACCACGATCTTGATGTGCCGGGTCGCCATGTTGGAACGCAGGTCGCGGCAGGCGCTGATCCCATTGAGCCCCGGCATCATGATATCCAGGACGACCAGACGGGGCCGATTCTCCTGAACGATCTGGATGATCCCGTCCGCGCTGGGATAGTGCGCGACGGTGAAGCCCTTGCCGCGCATCACCTCGCCCAGGAGGGCGGCGACATCCGGATCGTCGTCGAAGATCAGGATGTCGGGCATGTGTCGGGCCGGGCGGACGAGGCCGACATGATAACAAAAAACCCCTCGCGGCGGCCCGCAGTCCGAATTCGCCGGCGACGCTGAAACGAACTTTTTGGTATCATCACGACTCCGATGCTCCTCGCCGCGCTGCGCAAATCCCTCGCCTCCCGGGCCGGGGACTGGGCCAAGGCCGCGGGCGCAGAACTGCCCAAGGACCTGCCGCTCACCATCCCCCCGCTCAAAATGCAGGCGGACATCTGCCTCCCTTGGCCCCTGGCCATGGCCAAGGCCGCGCGCAAACCGCCGCTGGAACTGGCCAAGTCCTTGGCGGAGAGCCTGCACGGACTCATCGAGGTCGAGTCCGCCCAGCCCTCGCCTCCCGGCTTCGTGAACCTGAAGCTGAACAACTCGGCCCTGTGCGCCAACCTCAAGGCCGTCACCCTGAGCCCCCAGACCTACGGCCGCGACGAGGGCGGGCCCGCCCGGAAAGTCCTCATCGAGTTCGTCTCCGCCAACCCCACGGGCCCCCTGCACCTGGCCTCGGGCCGAGGCGCCACCCTGGGAGATTCCTTGGTGCGCATCCTCAACCGCCTGGGCCGCCAGGCCTCCTCCGAATATTACGTCAACGACGCGGGAAACCAGGTCGAGCGCCTCGGCCTCTCTTTGCACGCCAGGCGCCACGGCCAGGAGCCTCCGGAAAAGGGCTACCAGGGGCAGTACGTGACCGACCTGGCCAAGTCCTTCCCGCCCGAGGCCGATTCCTGGACTCCGGCGCGCTGGCAGGCCGAGGGCATCAAGGCCCTGCTGGCTACCCACCGCGAGGACATGGAGGCCTTCGGGGTCTCCTTTGACCGCTGGTTCCGCGAGTCCGAGCTGCATTCCAAGGACGCGCTCAAGGCCGCCCTGGGCAAGCTCAAGGCCCGGGGCATGGTCTACGAGAAGGAGGGCGCCGTCTGGCTCGGGACCTCGGGAGCCGCCGAGTCCGAGGACGACAAGGACCGCGTGCTCATCAAGGCCGGCGGGACCGCCACCTACTTCCTGGCCGACATCGCCTACCACGAGGACAAGTTCTCCCGGGGATTTTCGCAGTGCATCGACATCTGGGGCGCGGACCACCACGGCTACGTGCCGCGCATGAAGACGGCCATAGCGGCTCTGGGCTACCCGCCGGAGTCCTTCCACGTCATCATCCACCAGCTCATCCACCTCTTCCGCGGGGCGGAGGCGGTGAAGATGTCCAAGCGCACCGGCGAGTTCGTGCGCCTGCGCGAGGTGGTCGAGGAGGTGGGCCGCGACGCCTGCCGCTTCTTCTTCGCCATGCGCACCCCGGACTCGCACCTTAACTTCGACCTGGAGCTGGCCAAGAAGCAGTCCTCCGAGAACCCGGTCTACTACTGCCAGTACGTGCACGCGCGCATCTGCTCCATCTTCAAGGAAGCGGAGAAGCAGGGCCTCTTCGGCCCGGACATGCCGCTTCCCGGCCCAAACGGCCGGCTACTGACCGCCCCCGAGGAGCGGGCCCTGCTGCTCAAGATCGCCTGGTTCCCGGAGGCGCTCAAGGAGTGCGAGAAGCTGCTCTCCCCCCACCCCCTGGCCAACTACGTCCTGGAACTGGCCGGCCTCTACCACCCGTTCTACGAGAAGTGCCGGGTGGTGGACCCGAAGGAAGAGGAGACCTCCCGGGCGCGCCTGCTGCTCTGCGCCGGGGTGCGCGACGTCATCCGGGAAGGGCTCTCCCTGCTGGGCGTCTCCGCTCCCGAGCAGATGTGATCTCTGTAGGTGTCAGGCCTCAACTTATTGGAGTTATTTCTTCCGACAAGTTGAAGCCTGACACCGGGTACGGTACGGGTCTACTGGAAAACGGAGACGCCGCCCATGCTGGGAGTCCCCCGCCACAAGGGGGACTTCTGGCTGGGCTGCATGCACACCGACACCAAGGGCACGGTCTGGACGGCCTATTGAGGGCCGGGCAAAATACTAGAATGGCCGGGTGACCATCACCCGCTGGCTCGCCGTCGCGGGCGCCACGGCGGCGGCCGTCCTTCCCGCCCTGCGCCGGCTCTCGGACCCGGACCTGCCCTGGCACCTAGCCGTGGGCCGCGCCGCGGTCGCGAGCCGAGGCCTGCTCAAGGGCGACGAGTTTTCCTACACCCAGGCCGGCCGCGCCGTCCCCTACGAGTACGTCTCGGAACTCGTCCTTTATCTGACTCAGCGCCTGGCCGGCTTCTGGGGGCTCCATATCCTGGCCGCCGCGGCCATCGGCCTGCTGGCCTGGCTCATGGTGCTGCGCGCCGGCAAGGAATGCCGGCCCTTGGCTTTGGCCTTCAGCGCCCTGGCCCTGGCGGCGCTTTCCCCCTTCCTCATCCTGCGGCCCGCCTTGCTGGGCTTGCCCTGCTTCGCCGCGGCGCTGCTGCTCATAGACCGCTATCGCCAAGACGGGGAAGCCCATCGGCTCTGGCTGCTGGTCCCCCTGCAGCTCCTCTGGGCCAACGTCCACGCTTTCGCCGTGGTCGGCGCCGGCCTCGCCGTCCTGGCCGCCGTCCTCCTGGCCAAAGGGAAGCACCGCCTGCCCCCTCTGCTCGCGGCCGCCGCCACCTGCCTGAGCTCCTTCGGCCCCGGGATATTCCTGGGTCCCTGGCGCGTGGCCGGGCACGAGCGCTTCCTGGCGGAATGGGCGCCCGCCTCCTTCGAGCTCTTCTGGGGCTACGACCCGGCGCTCGGACTGCTGGTCCTGCTGACAGCCTGCGCCTGTCTCTGGGGACGCTCCGAGGACGGGGAGCCCGCCCTGCCGCTGTTCGACCTGCTCGCGCTCTGCGGGACATTCGCCCTGATGCTCCTGCGCTTCCGCCTGGCGCCCCTCTTCATCCTCCTGGCCGCGCCGTGGGCCGCGGCCCGGCTCTGGCCCGCGCTCAAGGACCGACGCTGGCTGCCGCGCGCGGTCCTCGCGGCCGCCCTGGTGTCTCCGGCCCTCATCGCCCTGCGCCGCGAGGTCCCCTGGGGCCTCGGCTTCGACCCAGGCCGGCTCCCCGAAGGCGCGGTCCGGTTCCTTGCGGAGAAGAAGCTCCAAGGCCCGGTCTTCAACGACATCGCTTTCGGCGGCTACCTCATCTGGCGGCTGGGACCCCAGGCCAGGGTCTTCATCGACGGCCGCACCGCCTACCTCTATCCCCCCGACTTCCTGCGCGAAGCCTGGCAGGCGCAGTATCGGAAGGAGGCCTTCTCGCAGCTCAGCCGGCGCCACGGCTTCCAATGGGCCGTGGTCAACGCCCGTCCGGATTCCGCCGCGGCCGCGCCCCTGGCCGCGAGCCCGGAGTGGGCCATGCTCTACATCGACGACGCCGCCGCGGTCTACGTCAACGTCAACGGCCCCAACGGAAGGCTCCGGCGCTCCGGATATCAGGGCCTGCGTCACCTCACGCCTCCCGCCCTCCTGTTCGCCGAAGACCTGCCGCTCCCCGTCCTGGAACATGACGCGGCGTTGGCCCTGGCCCAGGCCCCGGGCTCGCTGCGCGCCCGGCTCTGGAGCCAGGCCGCGGCCCTGCGCCAAGGCAGGACTATTACGGACAAGTAAAAGTCCGGTTGCGTGTTTATAATCTTGGTAAAGGCGGTTTTCCCCCTTGCATTCACGCGCCCGGGGGACTATCCTCTATAAAGGAAGCGGAGGGTGCCATGGATACGAAAGCGACCTGGGAAGACTGGGCCACGAGGCTGGTGAGCGCGGCCACGATCGCGGCGCTCGGCTACTTCGTGCTCTTCGTCGATTTCACGAACCAGGGCAGGATCTGGGACAAGCTCGCCGCCCACGTGCCGGTCCTGGCCAGGATCATCCCGCCGCAGGCCTCGAGCCCAGGCACGGTCATCGTCAAGGGCGGAGCCGGCATGGAGCAGGTCCCACTGGAGAACCGCACCCTGATCGCCGGCGAGGCCGCGCCGCAGGCGGCCGCCCCACAGGCTCCCGCCCAGGAGCCGCAGGCGCCGGCCCAGGCGGCAGCCAAGGCGCCGGCCCCGCGCCTGAACACCTCGCTGAGCGGCTTCGACATCCACTCCTCCCCCAGCCAGACCTCCGCCCGTCTGGACGCCTCTGCCGCGGCGCAGCCGGCGGCCCCGGCGCAGGGGGCGTCGGCGGCGTCGGCGGCGGAGACGGAGCCGCGCTCCGCCATCGCGGCCAAGGCCAGCTACGGGGCGGCCAGCCGCAGCGAAATGATGGGGCAGGCCGCGGGCCCGGTGTACAACCTCAAGGGCAAGTCGAAGAAGCGCTAGACCAGCCGCTGCGGCTCAATCGGCCAGGCTCTGGAGAGCCTGGCCGATGGCTTTGTCGGCGCGGCCGAGGTCCGCCCCGCTGTGCGCCGCGGACAGGAACGCCGCCTCCCATTGCGCGGGCGGGAAGTAGACCCCCTGCTCCAAGAGGGACCGGAAGAACCGGCCGTAGCGGGCGGCGTCGGCCAGCTTGGCCGAGGCATAGTCCGTCACCGGATGTCCGGTGAAGAACACAGTGAACATGGAGCCTATGGTGTTGACGGTCACGACCACGCCGCAGGCCGAAGCGTCGCGCCGTATGCCGGCCGCCAGCCGCAGGGTCTCAGCCTCCAGGGCCGCGTAAGGCTTGAGCGTCCTGAGCAGGCGCAGGGTCTCCCGGCCCGCGGCCACGGCCACGGGGTTCCCGGAAAGGGTGCCGGCCTGATAGACCGGGCCCAGGGGCGCGACCAGGCGCATGACGTCCCTGCGGCCGCCGTAGGCGGCCAGGGGCAGGCCGCCGCCCACGATCTTGCCCAGCACCGTGAGGTCCGGGCGGACGGCGCAGAGCTTCTGGTAGCCGCCGTAGCAGAGCCGGAAGCCGGTGATGACCTCGTCGAAGATGAGCAGGGCTCCGTTCCTGGTGCAGAGCTCCCGCAAGGCCGCAAGGAAGCCGGGGGCGGGCAGGGCCACGCCCATGTTCGCGGCCACGGGCTCCACGATCACGGCCGCGACCTGCCCCTTCCACTTCTTGAAGGCCGCGGCCGCGGCCTGCGCGTCGTTGTAGGGCAAGGTGACGGTGGTGCGGGCCCAGGCCGGCGGGACGCCGGCGGAATCGGGTATGCCCAGGGTGGTGGCGCCGGAGCCGGCGGCCACGAGCAGGCTGTCGACGTGGCCGTGGTAGCAGCCCGCGAACTTGATGACGAGCTCGCGGCCGGTGAAGGCCCTGGCCACGCGCACGGCGCTCATGTCCGCCTCCGTGCCCGAGGAGGTCAGGCGCACGAGCTGCATGGAGGGCACCGCGGCCTGGATGTCCTCGGCCAAAGCGACCTCGGCCTCCGTCGCGGCCCCGAACGTGGAGCCTTTGCGCAGGGCGCGCTCGGCCGCGAAGAGGACCTCGGGCCGGGCATGCCCCAGGATGAGGGGGCCCCAGGAGTGGCAGAAGTCTATGTAGCGCCGGCCGTCCGCGTCCTGTATCCAGGAGCCTCTGCCGCGCGTCATGAACACGGGCGTGCCGCCCACGGACTTGAAGGCCCGAACCGGGGAGTTGACCCCGCCGACCAGCGCCCGCTGGGCGCGCTTGAAGAGGCGCCGGGACTTCACGCCAGCCATCGCGCGGCCTCCAGGGCGTGGTAGGTCAGGATGAAGTCGGCTCCGGCCCTGCGGATGGAGGTCAGGGCCTCGAGGGCGACGCGCTTCTCGTCGATCCAGCCGCGCGCCGCGGCGGCCTTGATCATGGAGTACTCGCCGGAGACGCAGTAGGCGGCCACCGGCAGATGGCAGCGCGCGCGCACCGCGGCCAGCACGTCGAGGTAGGGCAGGGCGGGCTTGACCATGAGCATGTCCGCGCCCTCCGCCGCGTCGAGGTCCGCCTCGCGTAGGGCCTCCCGGGAGTTGCCTGGGTCCATCTGGTGCGTGGAGCGGTCCCCGAACTTGGGCGGGGACTCGGCCGCGTCGCGGAAGGGGCCGTAGAAGCCGCTGGCGTACTTGACCGCGTAGGCCAGGATGGGGGTCTCCTCGAAGCCGGCGCCGTCGAGGGCCTTGCGGATGGCCGCGACCTGGCCGTCCATCATGCCGGAGGGCGCGACCACGTCGCAGCCGGCCTCGGCCTGGGAGACCGCGGTCTTGGCCGCGAGCTCCAAAGTGGCGTCGTTGTCGATGCTGCCGTTGCGGCGCACCACGCCGCAGTGTCCGTGGTCGGTGTACTCGCAGAAGCAGAGGTCCGCCATGACGACCAGGCCGGGGTGGCGCGCCTTGAGGGCCCGCGCCGCCATCTGCACGATGCCGTCCCGGGCGTAGGCGCCGGTGGCCTTGGCGTCCTTGCGGTCGGGGATGCCGAAGAGGATGACGGCGGGTACGCCGGCGGCCGCCACGTGGGTGGCGGCCTTGACCAACTCGTCGACGGTGAGCTGGGACTGGCCGGGCATGGACTTGATGGGACGCTTTTCGCCCTTGCCGGGCCGCACGAAGAAGGGCATGACGAGGTCGTCGGGCCGGAGCACGGTCTCTCTCACCAGGGCCCGCAGGCCCGGGGTGGCGCGCAAACGGCGGGGTCTCTCTTGGGGGAAGGGCATGAGCCCATTTTACTATAATCCCCGCTGATCTCAAGGAGAGTCTCCCCATGAAAGAAGCGATCACATTCCGCGACGTCCTGCTCGCGCCCAAGCGCTCCGCCATCCGCTCGCGCAAGGACGTGGACACCACGGGCCGCTTCTCCAGGGGCGTGTCCGTCAAGACGCCGATCGTCTCGGCCAACATGGACACGGTGACCGAGGCGGCCATGGCCATCGCCATGGCGCGCTGCGGGGGCCTGGGCGTCATCCACCGCTTCCTCTCCATCGCGGACGAGGTGGCCGAGGTGGCCAAGGTCAAACGCGCGGAGAACATCATCATCGACGACCCCTACACCTTGGGCCCGGACGCGACCGTGGCGCAGGCGCGCGCGGCCATGAGCCGCCACGAGGTGGGCGGCATGCTGATCGTGGACGCCCAGAAGAGGCTGCTGGGCATCGTATCCGAGCGGGACCTGCAGTTCCGCGACGAGTCGGACCTGCCTCTGCGCAAGGTGATGTCCAAGGACCTGGTCACGGCCCTGCCGGGCATCAGCGAGGACTCGGCCCGGGGGCTGCTGAGCAAGCACAAGATCGAGAAGTTGCCCTTGGTGGACGCCAGGGGCGTGCTGGTGGGGCTGATCACGGCCCGCGACCTGAAGATGCGGACCCTGCACCCGGAAGCTTCCAAGGATGGGAAGGGGCGGCTGCTGGTGGGCGCGGCGGTGGGCGTGCTGGCGGACTATCTGGAGCGCTGCGCGGAGCTGCTCAAGGCGGGGGCGGACGTGCTGGTGGTGGACGTGGCGCATGGGCACTCGGAGCATGTGCTCACGGCCGTGAAGAGCATCAAGAAGCGCTTCTCCGGCGTGGAGCTGGTGGCGGGCAACGTGGCGACCTACGCGGGCGCGCGGGACCTGGCCGAGGCGGGGGCGGATGGCATAAAAGTCGGCGTGGGGCCGGGTTCGATCTGCATCACGCGCATCGTGTCGGGCTCGGGCGTGCCTCAGCTCACGGCCATCTTGGACTGCGCCCGGGTGACCAAGGAGTTCGGGGTGCCGGTCATCGCGGACGGAGGCATCCGGGACTCGGGCGACTTCGCCAAGGCTCTGGCCGCGGGGGCGTCCTGCGTCATGCTGGGGAGTCTCTTGGCGGGCACGGACGAGAGCCCGGGCTGGACCGTGGTGCGCGACGGGGCGCGCTACAAGATGTACCGGGGCATGGCGTCCTTGACCGCGACGATGTCGCGCAAGAAGCGGGAGCATCATTGCGAGGCGGACCTGGACCCGATCGAGGTGGCCGAGGTGGTGCCGGAGGGCGTGGAGTCGGCGGCGCCGTACCGGGGGCCGGTGGCCGAGGTGGTGCACCAATTGGCTGGGGGGCTGCGCTCGGGGATGAGCTATTCGGGGGCGCGGGACCTTAAGGAGTTCTGGAAGAAGGCGGAGTTCATCCGCATCTCCGGGGCGTCCTGGGCGGAGTCGCGGCCGCACGCGCTGGACCGCTGAGCCGGGCTGTTCCTTCCTGAAGCACGCGCCGGGCTTGTCCTTCGGTCCAGCTGGGATCGACGCGGCCGCCTTTGGAGAGGGCTCTGCCGCGCTACCTGGACTGGCCCCGCAGTGTATCACGGAAAGTGGACCCGCTTTTCCATTGCCAAATCCAGGCGGCTACACTATAATCTTGATTGTTTGCCGTGCATATCACCCGGCTACCCAGTCAGGTGACTCTATAGTTGGACAGTGCTATGACAGGAGCAAACAATGAACCAGTGCAGCTCATGTAAGAAAGAAATCGACGATGGAGCCTCTAAGTGCCCTTACTGCCAGGCATTCCAGCAATGGTACAGGAACCCCCAAGTTTATGGACTCCTCATCCTCATCCCAGTCTTTGGGTTCCTGTTCTTGTGGCAAAGAAGTCTTATGAATACGAAAAACTACATCGATTATCAGGACAAATTCGCCGTCGAAAAAGTCAGCCAAGTAGTAAACGATGACAAGAAATGGGACTTCCTCACGTATAAGATTAAGAATGGAACAGACCTCCGATGGGAACACCTTGAGTACCAACTGATTGGTCTCGATGAAAAGGGCGCTATCGTATACACCTGCTCCAACGGAGAGTACGGCTGGTCTGTTCAGCCGAAAGCAGAGGCATTGATCACGGCATCATGTGGGAGAAATAAGAACATCGCCAAGTGGGATTTCAAGATAACGGAGATGACTACGCCGTGGCGTCATTGAAGGGCCTGTCCAACATCGGCTTCGGCGGTCGCGCGCAAATGAGCGGAGCGCCAACGCGGGGTCGGCCTCAGCGGCACGCGCATAGCGCGCGCCGCCGAGCCCGGCGTTGAGGCTGTAGAAAAATGTCCTACGAAGACAAATTCGAGGTTTATTTACAGCAACGGAGAAATGTGGTGAGGTATTTGGCAATCGGGGGGATTTTTCTACAGCTTCGTTAGCCGGGATTCGATACTGTAGAGGCAAA
>JACRDS010000089.1 GCA_016212825.1 Elusimicrobiota bacterium
GAAGTTGGTCTGCGCGTCCATGAAGCTCATGGGCTCGCGGGCGTACGAGGGCGTCTCCTGCGCCTGCTGGGCCGCCTCGGGGAGCCCCTCGTCCGCTCCGGCCGCTGGCCGCTGGCCGGGGTCCAGATGCAGGAACGAGCCCTCCGTGGGGGCCAATCGATTCTCCAGGTCCTTGATGAGCTCGGGCCCCACCCCGGCCCCGGGGCCCACCGTTTTGAGAGCCTCCAAGTACATCAGGCCCGTGGTCCGCTTCCTCTCCGCGTCCTTGGGGGTAAAGCCCAAGGACTCATCCAGGCTCGGTTCGCTCGTGTGACGGGCCTGCGGCTCCTCTTGCGCCCTGCCGGTCCCCGGAGCGAGCAGAGGCAGCAGAACGGCCGCCAGACCTGCCTTGAGGGTCATAGTGGTATTCTATCATGTCGCGCCCATTCCGGCATGGGTCATTCCGGTTTTGGCCGTTGCAGCCAGTTTGAGTATAATAAGGCCGAGGCTGCAGCCTGAGAGCCTCAAGGAGGATCATCCATGCACAAGTGGCTCGTTCTTGCCTTGATAGGCGTCGGCGTCCGCGCCTGGGCCCAGGCCCCGGCCGGCAACGAAAGTTCCCCCATGGCCAAGCCCCCGGAAACGGCGGCGGCCCAGACGCCGGCCGCGGTCAAGGTCGAGAAGATCCTCGTCGCCGCGAGCGTGGAGAACCGGGAGCCCGTCGGCGAAACCAACGTCTTCGGACCGGAGTTCACGCAGGTCACCTGCTGGGCGCGGCTCTCCGTGGCCGAGCCCCCGGTGAAGGTCAAGTTCGTCTGGTCTTTGGACGGCAAGCAGGTCTCCGAGCACCCGCTCGACATCAAGTCCTCCGGACGCTGGTGGGCGGCCAAGACGGTCAAGCCCGGCGCCTGGAAGGTGGAACTGCAGACCGAGGACGGCGCGCGCCTCGGCTCCGTCGAGTTCAAGGTCGGCTCCGCAGCCGCGCCCGCGGCCCAGTGACCGGGACGCCGACGAGCTTCCTGACGCTGCTCTGCCTGGGCCTGGCCGCCTCCATCCGGGCGGTCTCGCCCGGGGAGGGACCCCGCTTCCACGGCCTCCCCGAGACCGAGATCGCCCGGTCTTTGGCCGCCCTCCACAAGGCCCACCCGAAGTGGCCGGAGCGCTTCGAGGCGGTCAGCGCGGCCTTTCTGGGCATCCCCTACAAACTCGGCCCCATGGGCGAAGGCCCGGAAGGCGAGTTCGACCGCAGCCCGACCC
The DNA here is from genome assembly GCA_016212825.1 of Elusimicrobiota bacterium. GTDB lineage: Bacteria > Elusimicrobiota > Elusimicrobia > UBA1565 > UBA9628 > UBA9628. The sequence goes on from JACRDS010000089.1 coordinate 1,237, forward strand.
ACACCTTCAAAGAACTGGACTGCACCACCTATGTCGAAGAAGCCATGGCCCTGTCTTTGGAGAGCGACCTGGACCGGGCCAAGGCCCTGCTGCAGAAGATTCGCTACAAGGACGGCAAGGTCTCCTACGAGACGCGCAACCACTTCACGGAAGTGGATTGGCGGGCCAGCCTGGAGGCCGCCGGGTTCCTCAAGGAGATCACCCGCGACGTGGCCGGCGGCCGGACCGGGGTCATCCACAAGCCCATCTCCAAGCGCGCCTGGCACACCGCGCACACTCTCCAGGACGTGAAGGGCTTCGCGGACCTGACCCAGCCCGAGCTGGAGGCCAAGCTCAAGCGCATGCAGGAACTCGGCGCGCAGTTCCAGGACGAGATCTCCACCATCACCTATGTGCCCCTGGCCGTTCTGCCCGAGGTCCTGGACCGCATCCCCTCGGCCACGGTGGGCAATCTGGTGCGCGAGGTCCGGCCGGACAAGCCCGTGGCCATCACCCACCAGATCCTGTTCGTGGTCAAGGACGGCAGGCGCTTCGTGCGCCACGCCAACTACGGGCACGAGGTGGAAGAGGTGCCCGCGGAGAAGTTCTTCGCGCGCTACGACGGCGCCTCCTGGCGCGTGCTGGGCGTCAACCTCGAGCAGGTCCGCGACCGCCGCTAGGAGCCGGTCCGCGGCAGGACCTCCCTGGCCAGGGCGTCCGCGACGCTCTGAGCCAGGAGCCGGTTGCCCTTCCTGGAGCCGTGCCCGAAGTCCTCGTAGCACGAATCGATGAACCACTCGCCGTAGCGGCCCGTGCGCAGGGGCGCGTCGAAGAGCGCGGCGTTGTCCACGAAGACCACCCCGCGCCTGTCCGCGAGGAGGGCCTTCATCAGACGCACGTCCCTGCGCGGGTACTGCACGCACACCAGCCGGACTCCCCGGCGGTCGAGGACCTGCTTGAGGCGGCTGAAGTTGCGCGCCGTGCCGGGGAAGAGCGCGGGCAGGTCCTCGGGCCGGATGCCGCCGGGCGCGGCGGGGAAGTTCTGCGCCGCGGGCAGGAAAGGACGGGGAGGTCCGGAGAAGTCCCGGGGGTAGAGGCTCCTCATCTTCGCCCGCAGAGCCCCAGCGGCCTGGAGCGCGCCGCGCCGCAGGTAGCTTTGGAGCAGCTGGAAACGCGCCAGGCGGAGTTGCTCGAGCTGTTTGCGGACATATTCCTGCGCGATGAGCGCGCGGTCGGCCCTCGGGTCGGAGACCAGCCCCAAGGAGACCCCCGCGAGGAGCGCCTCCCCGTCCGAGGGCTCGCCGGGTCTCAGCGCCACGGCCGCCCCCGGCCCCTCCACGGCCGGGTCGGCGCGGAGGACCCCTTCTGCCTCCCTGGCGCGGCCCTCCTCCCTGAGGGCCTCGGCCAGGAAGAGGCGGACGGCGAAGATGCCGGGGTGGGCGGCCAGGGCTTGGCGCGCCGCCGACTCCATATCCGCGTGGCGCCCCTCCGCCCGCGCCGAGGAGATGTCCGTGTACCAACGCGCCTCCTTCGCCCTCAGGTACAGCCCGGGGTCCCACAGGTCGATGGCGAGATAGCGCCCGTCCGGGGCTGACGCCTCCCCCCGCTCCCGGGCCAACGCCTCGCGCAGCAGGGGGATCAGGCGCAGGGATCTCAGGCGCGGCCAGGCAGTCCCTCCGGCGGAGAGGCTGTCGGCCGGGGCCATGTCCCGCCGGTCGTTGATCCCCATCATGGCCACGACGATGTCGGGCCGGTAGCGCTCGAGGTTGTCCTCCAATTCCCAGAGAAGGAACGTCGAGTCCGCCCCGCTGCGGCCCGCGTTGACCACGGACACGGGCCGCCCCCGCGCGTTGAGGATCTCCCCCAGCTGGAAGGGATAGGAGTCCTCGGGCGCCAAGCCCAGCCCGGCGGTCGTGGACTCTCCGATGCAGAGGATGCGGACCACGCCGCTGCGGACGAGGGCCGCGCGGTTGGCGCGATCCTGCCGGGAGCGGGACGCCCAGGCGGCCCCGCGCACGGACAGCTCGAGGCAGAGCAGGCTGAAGGCGCAGCCCAGGGCCAGCGCCGCCAGCCGCCGCAGGAGAAGGGACCCGCCTATCCGGCCGTCCATGGAGTTTTCCCGGCTCCGGGTATTGTACTATACCGGCGGTGACCAGCCTGCCAGACGGGACGGAGAAGGGGCGTCGCCCCCGCAATTTCCTGCTGGTGTTCCTGGGACTGGGACTGGGCCTCGGCATCGCCGAGGCCGGACTGCGCCTGTTCGGCGCGGGGCTCTTCGACAGGTGGATCATCATCCGCCATGCCACCCCGCTGCCGAACCGGGTGACCACCCAATATCACCTCACGGATTACGGGTATGCCCTCAACTGCGACGGCACGGAGGGCTGCAATGCGTTCGGCGGGCCGGTGTGGGGCTATAAGCCGGCGAAGGCCGCAGGCGTCTATCGCATCCTGATCCTGGGCGACTCCCTGACCGAGCAGGTCCCGGTGGCCTGGGAGCATCCGGCCTATCTCGTCTGGGCGCAATATCTGGAGAAGGCGCTCTCCAGCCGCGGCAGATACGAGCTCCTCAACGGCGCCTTGGTCGGATTCAACCTCCCCCACTATCTGGGGTATCTGAGAGCCCGCATCCGGGAGACGAAACCGGACCTCGTCGTGGTGTCTTTCTGCCTCAACGACGTCGACCGCTGCTCGTTCGTCGAGATGGGCGGCAAGATCACCATGATCCACAGCGATCTCAAGGTGCCTTTCTTCGCGGACTTGTTCAGGATCTCGAAGCTGTTCCAATACATCGTCCTGTCCTTGGTCGGGCCCAGCGCCGGCGTCAAGTCGATCCCGCCGGACAGGATACTGGCCATGCTCAGGGAGATGAAGACCCTGGCCGCGGACAGGATCGCGGCCGTGGTCTTCCCGCCGTTCACGGAGACGGAGGCGTACAGCCCGGCTGAGAGACGCAAATACGAGATGATCACCAGCGGCCTGAAAGAGGCCGGGATCGACTATTTCGAGGTGCGGTCCTGCTTCCGGGGTTATGGCCCGCGCATCCGGGATTTCAGGCGCGACCAGGGAGATCCGCTGCATTTCAACAGGGCGGCCCATGAACTCTCCGCCCGCGCGATCTATCCGTGGCTGACGCGGATGATCGCGAAGTTCCCGGCGGACGCCCCCAGACGGTCCCCGTGACCCGGGCCCAGACGGACTAGGCCGAAAATCCCCGCGCGACAGACCCTTGGGCCCATCACAGGGCCAGGTTCCCCTGCTAAGCTGTCTTCATGATGCTCCTGGCCGTCCTCCTCGCCTTCTCCAGCCCGGGCCCGGCCCAGTCCGACTGGCGGCCGCCCAGCCTCGAGCTGGCCCGGCTCTCCCCCCTCTTCGGAGCCGCGCCCCTGCATACCGCCGTGCTCCAAGCCGCCCTGCCCAAGATGGCCGCCAAGGATTTCCGCGGCCTGGGCGCGGAGGCGGCGCAAGCCCTGTCTTGGACCGAGGGCAAGACGCGCGCAGCCCTGCGCGGGCAGGAAGGCTCCTGGTCCCTGCAGGACGACGCCGGCGCGCGCCTGCCCCTCTCTGCCGCGCTCGGCTCCGCCTTGCGCCACGCCAACGAATACTTCATGATGACGCCGGCCACCTTGGAGCGGCCGGTCACCCATGAGGAGCTCAAGGCCGCCCTGCTCTCCGAGGCCGGGGCCGCCCGCGTGCGGGCCATCTTCGACCGGGCCATCGCCGAGCGCGTGGAAACGGGCAAGAGCGTGGCGGTCCCGGAGCTCGGCGGCGAGGCGACCCTTGACGGAGGCGCCATCGAGTTGCACGAGATGCCCGAGATGACCCGGCCCGTGATGCAGCTCATCTCCCGCAACGCCAATGACCCGGCCGCCCTGGCGCGCATCGCCGAAGAGCACCCCGAGGAGGTCAAAGCCCTCGACGAGATGGGCCTCCTGCAGAGGCTGCTCAAGAGCCTGCCGGAGTGGGAGAAGAAGGGCGTGTCCCAGCAGCAGCGTGACAAGGTCCTGGCCCTGACCGTGGAGACCGTGCTCGAGAACGGGGCCGACTCCTACGTCTGGGACCCGGAGACCCAGTTCGCGGCCATCGCGGATCAGAGCTGGTCCGGCCGCTACGTGGGCAAATGGCACACCCATCCCCCCGGCTCCGGATCCGCGTCCTGGAGCAGCTCCGGCTGCCCCAGCGGCCCGGACATGGACATCGCGGTCAAGGACGGGCAGAACCTGGTGCTCTCGTTCCAGACCGACGGCTTCGACGCCTACGACCTCTCGCCCCTCGAGAACGGGCAGCCGGACCTGCGCAAGGTCCTCAAGATCTCCTATCGCTCCGAGGCCTGGCGCCGGCATTTCCAGGCCAGCCACGACGAGGTCTTCCCCAAGCCCGGGTCCTAGCTCAGCCCGCCAGCGCCTTCCAACCCGGCCGGGAGAGCAACTCCGTATAGTTACGGACGAAGTCCGCGCCGCCCGTGCCGGACAGGACGCCGTCGGCGCAGCGGTACCAGACCCGATGCTCTTCCCGCCAGTGGGAGATGACCGCCGGAGGACGGCTCCGGTGCCGGGCCGCGATGTCCTCCGCGGTCAGCGGCCGGACGGAGAGGCCCACGTAGAACTCCTTGAGGGTTTCGTTAGCAGCCTCAAAGGCGGTGCACTTCTCCCAGGCCCGCAGGAGGACCTCCGCCGCATCCAAAGGCTTCTTCAGATAGGCCGCCGCCCCCAGCAGCAGGGCGTCCTTCTCCCCTTCGGCGCAGTAGTGGCTGGTCATGATGAACACCGGGGCGCTGGACCATCGGGCGAACTCGGGGATCGCGCGCAGACCCGTCATGCCGGGGAGGATGTTGTCGCTGAGAATCAGGTCGAGATGCGTCCTCTGGGCCAAGAGGATCGCCTCCTCCGCGCTCGCGGCGGCATGGACACGGTAGCCCTTTATCTCCAGGCTCCTGACATAATCCGCCGATTGGACAGGGTCGTCCTCAACGATCAGGATAGCGAATCGCTGGTGCATTCCCCCCCCTCACGACGCGGGCTCCAGACAGGAATAGTATGCCGGTGCCGGCCCCGAGGCGCAATGAAACTTTCGGTTAACTTTCCGCGCTCCGCCCAGCCGTTGCGGAGCGCGGCGCAATTGAGTATGGTGTCCCCATGAGAAACCTCTGCGTCGTCGCGACCCTGCTGCTCTCCTCGGCGGCCCGCGCCGCCTTCACGGTCCCCGGCTTCGAGCTGGTCTACAGCTATCCGGCGGAGACCACCCTGCAGCGCCCCGGTCTGCGCACCGCGGCCGAGGTCTGGCCCGAGCTCATCGCCTCGGCCAAGAAGTCTTTGGACATCGCGCAGTTCTACGTGACCTCCGCGCCCAAGCCCGGCGAGCCCCTGGAGCCAGTGCTGGCCGCCCTGCGCGCCGCGGGCGCGCGCGGGGTCAAGATCCGCTTCCTGGTGCAGAAGAGCCCCATCTCCCAGGCCGAGGACCTCGACAGGCTGCGCGCCTTCCCCAACCTCGAGCTGCGCGTCATCGACTGGGCCAGGGTCAGCCCGGCGGGCTCAGGCATCGTGCACGCCAAGTACATGGTGGCCGACGGCAAGGCCGGCTACGTGGGCTCGCAGAACTACGACTGGCGCTCCCTCAAGCACATCCATGAGATGGGGCTGCTGGTCGGCGACTCAGGCGTGGTCAAGGGGATGCAGACGGTCTTCGAGCACGACTGGAAGGCCCAGGCCCTGGCCGCGGCGGGCAAGCCCGTGCCCCCCCTCAACAAGGCCGCGCCCAAGGCCGCCCTGGACCGCCGCGCCTACCTGGTGGCCAGCCCCTGGGCCCTCAACCCGCCGGGCGTGGGCGACTCGCAGGCGGAGTTGCCCCGGCTCATCGGCTCGGCCCAAAGCGAGGTCGCGGTGACCCTGTTGGACTACTCGCCGCTGACCTTCTCCAAGCCCAAGCGCTTCTATCCGCCGATCGACAACGCCCTGCGCGACGCGGCAGTGCGCGGGGTCAAGGTGAAGCTCCTGGTCTCGCACTGGAACACGGAGAAGCCCGCGGTGGACCATATCAAGAGCCTCTCTTTGCTGCCCAACGTGGAGGTGCGCGTCATCACGGTGCCCGAGGCGGCCGAGGGGCCCATCCCCTTCGCGCGGACCGTGCACTCCAAGTTCATGGTCGTCGACGGCAAGACCCTGTGGCTGGGCACCAGCAACTGGGCCGGCGGCTACTTCGACGACTCCCGCAACCTCGAGGTGGTGGTCAAGGACGAGGCCCTGGCCAAGGAAGCCGGGGCCGTCCACGAGCAACTCTGGACCTCCGACTACACCCAGGCCCTGGACATCGCCAAGGACTACCCCAAGCCGCGAAAATAGCGGTGTCAAATAGCGGTGTCAGGCCTCAACCCAAATAGCGGTGTCAGGCCTCAACCTATTTAAACCTATTTGGGATGAATAACTCCAACAAGTTGAGGCCTGACACCACCTAAAGTAGGATATAATACGGCTATGGAACCGATATCCGCTTTCCAGGCCCTGCTCCTGTCCGCCCAGTTGGCCGACGTCGACGGGAAGGTCGTCCCGATGCCAAGCGTCCTCGCCGCACCAGCTCCGGCCGCGGCCCAGCCCGCGCCCAAGCCCATACTGCGCGTCCCGCTCAAGGAGATCGTCGTCCAGCAGGAGCGCGCCGCCGAGCAAGCCCAAGTCGGCCGCGGCAGCATCGACTTCAAACTCGGCCTCGACCCCCAAGCAGACCTCTGGGTCAAGTTCAAGCAGGGGAACCGCGCCGCAGCCCATGCCTTGGCGGACCTGGAGAAGGGGGTAGACGAGAGGTTCCCGGTGGAGGCCTACCATTTCGCCGTTAAGGATTGGATTGTCAGGGCCTATCCCCTGGCCCAGCCCCAGTCCCCGCAGGCCAATGTCTCTGTAGCGGCCCTGCTGCGCCAGACCTACGAACTGGCCGAGCATGTGCGCTTCGAGCCGGTGGAGTACGCCATGCTCTTCGAGGACGGCGGCCTCGTGCCCGCCTCGCTCTCGCTGGTGCGCGAGGACCGCAACGGCGTCCTGCAGGTCACCTACAACAGGCTCGCCGACGTGCAGAAGGCGGTCCAATGGTTCCTGGGCGTCGACGGCATCCTCTACGGCATGAAGGTGGAGGGCGTTGACCTGGTCTTCTATTCCGAGCCGGTCCCGCCCAAGGTCCTCTTCCGCGCCCCGGAGAAGGCCCTGCCCCGCTGATGCGCAAGACCGACGCCCAGCTCCGCGCCGAGCTCGTCAAGTCCGGCCGCCAGCTCTTCGAAGATGGCTTCTGCCCCGCCACCTCGGGCAATATCTCCGTGCGCCTGGATTCCCACCGCATCCTCATCACGCCCACCGGGGTCTCCAAGGGCGAGATGAAGCCCGAGGACATGGCGGTCATCTCGCCCGAGGGCCAGCACCGCTTCGGCCGCAAGAACGCCTCCTCCGAGAAACAGATGCACCTGCTCATCTACAAGCTGCGGCCGGACGTCCACGCCGTGGTGCACGCCCACCCCCCCAAGGCCACGGCCTTCGCCTGCGCCGGCATCCCCTTGGACCAGCCCATCGCCAGCGAGTTCTCCCAGGCTCTGGGCTCAGTGCCCCTGGCCAAGTACGGCACGCCCGGCACGCCGGACCTGGCCGCGGCTTTGGCCTACCTGGTCCCCCACCACAGCGCCATCCTCATGGGCAACCACGGGGTGGTGACCTACGGGAATGACCTCTTTGACGCGCACGGCAAGATGGAGCTCGTGGAGCACTTCGCCGAGATCGTCCAGGGCACGCTGCTGGCCGGCCGCCAGGCCCAGCTGCCTCCCGAGGAGCTCAAGCGCCTCAACGAGGCCGCGGTCCGCTACCGGGCCGGCGCTCAGAGACCGTAGTCTAGGCCCAAAGGCCTATTCCCGAGCGGGCCCACGGCCCCCCTCCGGCAGGCCCCTTTGCCCCATGCCTCCGAACTCAAGAGGGGCTATCCTCTCAGTATGAACAAGAACCTGAAGCTGGCCCTGATACTCTGCCTGGCCCCGCAGCTCGCCGCGGCTCAGGGTCTCATGAACTGGGTACAGGCAAACCCCTCAGAGGTCCCTTCCGCGGGCTCCGGCCAGCCGGTCTTCATCGAGGCCGCTTTCAAGCAGGTCCCCAATCCCCAGTACCAGGACCCCAACGAATCGGCGCCCCCGAACCTGACCGAGGACCATCTCAAGGCCATCCTGGAGAAGATGGTCAAGGCCGAGCTGGCCACCCTTCCCAAGGGCTCCAAGCCCGACAAGCTGACCCTGAAGAAAGAGGACGTGATGCGGGTCATCGGCAACATGGCGGTCATCGACCGCAACTACGTGGACGCCATCCCGGCCAAGGTCTGGGACCAGGCCATCGAGGACATGGGCAAAACGGCGGCCGAGGAGTACCCCAAGACCAAGAGCTGGGAGAGCACGGTCAACGCGATGGTCAAGACCGCGGCCTCCAAGATCCTCGACCCCTTCTCCGTGTATTGGACCAAGGACGAGTACAAGCGCTTCCAGGACTCGATGAAGAACTCCTTCGTGGGCATCGGCGCCATCCTCAAGGAGGACGGCACCATCGATGTCGTGGTCCCGGGCGGGCCGGCGGACAAGGCGGGCCTGAAGGCCGGCGACAAGATCGTCGACGTGGACGGCACCCCGGTCAAGAACTCCGAGGAGGTCGTCAAAAGGACCCTGGGCAAGGAAGGCACCACGGTCTCCGTCACGGTGCAGCGCGGCGGCCAGGCCCTGCCCCCTTTCAAGATCGTCCGGGGCCAGGTCACGACCAAGAACGTCTACTCCAAGCTGGCGGCCAAGGACGTGGGCTACATCTACCTGGGCCAGTTCAGCCCGGACTGCGACAAGGAGATCATCGCGGCCATCGGCGCGCTCAAGGAGAAGGGCGCCAAGAAGATGATCATCGACGTGCGCAACAACCCCGGCGGCACCGTGGACTCCGTCTCCTCCATCCTCTCCGAGTTCATGAAGGACAAGCAGACCATCGTCAGCTTCAAGAACAAGGGCCAGGTCATGTACTCCAACGTGACCGACGGCGACGGCAAGTTCCTCAGCATGCCCCTGGTCATCCTGGTCAACGGCGGCTCGGCCTCGGCCAGCGAGATCCTGGCCGGCGCCATCCAGGACGTGCGCGGCCCCATGATCGTGGGCAGCCGCTCCTACGGCAAGGGCACCATGCAGTCGGTCATGCCCGACCGCGAGGGCCGGGCCCTCAAGCTCACCATCGGCCGCTGGTACACGCCCCGCGACCGCAGCATCGACGCGCAGCACGACCCCGAGACCAAGGACAAGGTCAAGGGCACGGGCGGCGTGGTGCCGGACCATCTCATCGTCCTGACCGAGGAGCAGGAGAAAGCCATCATGAAGCAGCTCTACCGCGAGGTGCAGGGCGCGGCTCCGGAAGGCGCCCCGGTGGACGACCCGGTCATGCAGAAGGCCCTGGAGCTGCTGTCCAAGTGAAGAATCTCTGGCGGCCGCTGGCGCTGCTGGCCCTGGGCCTGGCGCTGGCGGCCTGCACCTGCAGGGGCAAGCCCCAGGAGACCCGCTCCATGGCACCCGTACCCGAGACCCTAGGCGAAAAGCGCAAGCCGGCGGATTTCCCGGCCGAGAAGGTCGAGAAGCCCAAGGATCTCGAGCAGGGCGAGGGCGTGCCCAAGGAGATGCAGGACGCCATCGAGAAGGGGCTGGAAAAAGCCAAGAAAGGGAAAAAGACTCAATAAACGGAACAACAAAAGCAACCAGCTCACCCGAGAGTTCTACTGGCCGTTTCCGTCATCCTCGAAAATGGCCGAAACGACCGGCCTATTTCTCGGGTGAGCTGGCTTCTTCCGTTCTCGTGGAAGTTAATAAAGTCAACCCCTGTCACCCTTGTTGACCCCCGTCATCCATTCTAGGTAAACTGCCCTTAGTTCCTACTGGAGGGCATCATGGTCAAGACCGAGACGGTGTTGGACCGCTTCCTGCGCTACGTGGCCGTGGACACCCAGTCCAAGGACGACGCCGAATGCTACCCGAGCACGGCCAAGCAGCTCGACCTCTCCCGCATGCTGGCCGCCGAGCTCAAGGCCCTGGGCCTCAAGGACGCCAGGGTCGACGAGCACGGCTACGTCTTCGCCACGGTCCCCTCCAACATCCCCAAGTCGGACAAGGCCCATGGCAAGGTCCCGGTCATCGGCTTCGTGGCCCACGTGGACACCTCCCCCGAGGTCAGCGGCGCCAACGTCAAGCCCCAGGTCATCACCTACAAGGGCGGCGACATCACCCTGCCCGGCGACACCTCCATCGTCATCAAGGCCTCCGAGAACGCGGACCTCCAGGCGAACACAGGCAAGACCATCGTGACCACGGACGGCACCACGCTGCTGGGCGCCGACGACAAGGCCGGCGTGGCCGCGATCATGTCTTTGGTCGAGTCTTTGCTGGGCGACCCGAAGATCCTGCATGGCGACGTGCGCATCGCCTTCACCCCGGACGAGGAGGTCGGCGCCGGCACTAAGCACTTCGACATCAAGGCCTTCGGCGCCGCGGCTGCCTACACCATCGACGGCGAGAAGGCCGGCGAGCTCAACAAGGAGACCTTCAGCGCGGACGGCGTCTTGGTGACCGTCACGGGCCGAGACATCCACCCCGGCATGGCCAAGGGCGTCATGGTCAACGCCACGCGGGTGATCTGCGAGATCGTGGCGCGCACCCCGAAGGACTTGGCCCCGGAGACCACGGACGGCTACCAGCCCTACATCCACCCCTACATCATCGAAGGCGGGGTGGGCAAGGCCACCCTCAAGGTGCTCTTCCGCGACTTCAAGACCGAGGGCCTCGCCGAGCTCAAGAAGCGCCTGGAGGCCATCGCGGCCGAGGTCCGGAAGCTCTTCCCCAAGGCCGGCATCGCGGTCAAGGTCACGCCCTCCTACCGCAACATGCTCTCCGTCCTGGAGAAGAACCCCCTGGTCCTGGAGACCCTGGCCGAGGCGGTCACGCGCGCGGGCCTGGAGCCCAAGTGGGTCCCCATCCGCGGCGGCACGGACGGCTCGCGCCTCAGCGAGATGGGCCTGCCCACGCCCAACATCTGGACCGGCGGCTTCAACGCCCACAGCCCGCGGGAGTGGCTCTCCGTGGACGGCCTGGAGAAGGCCCTGGCCACGGCGGTCAACCTCGTCCAAGTCTGGGTGGAGAAGAGCCGCGGCTAGGGGATGAGCAGACCTCAGGCCGGCCTGCGCGCGCAGATCCAGGCCGACCAGCGCACGGCCCTGTTCGGCCGCCTGCGCATGGCCGACTGGATCGAGATGCCGGAACGGGAGTTCGCCCGGGAGATCGAGAGGGTCGAGAAGGACCCGCTCTTCCGCAAGCTCCATTTCGGCACGGGCTCGCGGCCGGGCTTCATCCGGAGGCAGCGCTGGCCCTCCGGACGCTGCGGCAGCAGCATCTTCGAAGCCGCCGTTCATGCGCTGCCGAGCCGGCAGCACGTGCAGGTCGAGGAGATCGTGGACCGGCGCCAAGCCCTGCTGCCCAAGATCCAGGAACTGGGCCGGGAGGCCTTCGAGCGCTACTTCCTCTACGCCGAGGAGGCCCTGCCCCTGGCGGAGATCGCCCGGCGCACGGGCTTCGCCGAGGAGGAGATCCGGGAGATCAACGACCTGCTGGTGGAGTTCGGGGCCCAGGCCGAGTTCGCGGGCCCCGCGGAGGCCGCCCCCGCCAGCGCCTACGCCTCTTTGGCCGCCATCTCCCTCGAGCAGGGCGAGCCGGCCCTGGAGTTCCACTCCCCTTACTGGGCCCGCGGCCGCTACCAGATACGCTACGACCTGCTCGACGAGTGGAAGCGCTCCGGGCTGCTGGACGGCCGGGAGCTCAAGCAGCTCCCCCGCCTGCTCAGGAAGATAGAGACCCTCAACCTGCGCCAGAACACCATCTACCGCGTGCTGGAGAGCCTCTGCCGCCTGCAGGCCAAGTACCTCAAGTCGCGCCGCGAGGAGCTCATGCGGCCCATCAGCCTGCAGCAGCTGGCCCGCCAGCTCGAGCTCTCGCCCAGCACCGTGAGCCGGGCCGCGGCCGGACGCTCGGTGCGCCTGCCCTGGGGCCGGGAAGTCCCCCTCATCGCGCTGCTGCCGGGCCGGCGCCGGGTGCTGCGCCGCATCCTGGCGCTCTGGCTGGAGGAAGAAGGGCCCCGCGGCACGGACGCGGGGCTCGCGGCCAGGCTCCGCCAGGAGTTCGGCATCAGCGTGTCCCGGCGCACGGTCAATGCCGTGCGTCTGGAGGCCGCCCGAGGCAAGTCCTGAGCCCTTGCGGACAAGAGCGGAAGCGCGCAGGGCTGAGCGCAATCGCTCAGCGGATATGACAGGACACGCAGGCCGACTCGATGATCCCCTGCCGCGCCCCGGGCTCTGGCGGGCTGTGGATGGAATGGCAGGAGATGCAGCCGACCTTGCCGTTCTCGAGCCGCACGCCCGGTTCCGAGGGATGGTGGAACGCGTCGGTGCGCGTCATGTAGGCGGCCAGATACTGGACGCCCACTGGATGGCCGGCGCGGAAGTCCATGGGGCGTCCCGGCACGTAGCGGGAGCCCTCCACATCCACGTAGGAGCCGGAGTTCCCGGCCAACGAGCCGTCGTGACAGGAGAGACAGACCCCGGACTCGGGCGCGGAGTACGCCTGCGCCCCATCGGCGGCCCAGGACCCGCCGCCCCCCCAGAGCGGCTGGACCGCGGAGGCGCTCCTGGCCTGATGGCAGAGGACGCAGGTCTGCGCCGCGGAAGCGGCCAGGCGCGCATGGACATCGCCGGCCGGCAGCGTCATGCCGGCGTTGAGGGAGTCGCGCAACCCCGCGTCGTCGCCGCGCACGGCGCGCCAGCAGAGGTAGCCCGCGCCCACGGCGAGAAAGGCCGCGCAAAGAGCGGCGACCGGGATCTTGAGGGGTTTCATGGCCGGTTCCGGTCCGACAGAGACAGTGTAGGCCCGATGCGCGGAATTGTCAAGGCACCCGGCCCGGGGGACCGGCCCATGGCCGGTTTATTGCATAATATCATGGTCTCGGATCATCATGCCGACCGCTGAAGACCTCGCCAAACGCCTGCGGGACTTCTGGAATCGCATCCCCCTGGCCAAGCAGCTCTTCCTGGCCATGTTCTTCCCGACTTGGCTCATGATATCGATCTACTTCCTCTATGACGTCCGCGCCACGACGAGCCGCCTGCTCGGGATGGAGCGCTCCGCCATGGAGACCATGGCCCCCGTTCTCAGCGGCATCCTGGAGGATTCCATGCTCCGGGGAGCGCACGGACACATCCGGTACCTCTTCTCCGGGCCGCGGGACAGTTCCGAAGGGCAGCGCATACTTCTATTGGACGCCGAAGGCCGCGCCGTGGACCCCGCAGGCCTGGGCATCGGCCGCCCCCTGCGCCGCTTCGAGCCGCCCGCTCTCGACCCGAAGGCCTACCTGACTATGGACTTCCCCCTGCGCGCCAAGCCCGCCTGCGCGGCCTGCCACGGCAAGAAACGGGCGCTGCTGGGCGGCATCCGCATCTCCCTGCCGCATGAGGAGAGGGTGCGCACCATCGCCGCCCACTTCAAGAGCCACCTCGTGATCTTCTGCCTGAGCATGTCGCTCATGCTCCTCTGGGCCCTGGCCATCGTGCGCTGGATGATCCAGGCGCCCCTGGACCGGGTGAGCCTGGCCATGGAGCAGGTGGCGGCCGGCCGGTTCGACACGACCATCAAGGATGTCCCGTCGGGGGAGCTCCAGGCCATCGCCACGGGCTTCAACACCATGGTCCGGCAGATCGGCAAGGACCGCCGGGAGATCGTGGAACTGCACCAGCGCCAGGTGGCGCACCTGGACCGGCTGGCCACCATGGGCGAGCTGGCCGCGCACCTGGCCCACGAGGTGCGCAACCCCCTGACCGGCATCGGCGCCGCGCTCCAGGTCCTGGAGCGCGAGACCTCCCCGGGCAGCCCCCGCCGGGAGCTCCTGGGGAAGGTCCTCGGCCAGCTCAACCGCATGGACCAGACCATGGCCAACTTCCTACAATACGCCCGCATGCCCGCGGCCGTGATCCGCCCCTTCGCAGCGCGCGAGCCCCTCAACCGCATCCTCGCCATCATCGAGCCCCGCCTGCGCTCCCAGAAGATATCCCTGCAGCGCCGCCTGCCCGAGCAGCTTCCCCTCATCGTGGGCGACCCGGGGCAGATCGAGCAGGTCTTCCTCAACGTGTGCCTCAACGCCGTGCAGGCCATGCCGGAGGGCGGGACCCTGACCGTGTCCGCGCGCCGCGAGGGGAACGACCGCGTGCTCATGGAATTCGCGGACACCGGCCGCGGCATACCCCCCGAGCACCTCGAGGAGGTCTTCCAGCCGTTCTTCACGACCAACGAGAAAGGCAGCGGCCTGGGCCTGCCCATCTGCAGACAGCTCCTGATGGCGCAGGGCGGCGACATCCGGCTGCAGAGCGCGGTCGGCAAAGGCACCTCGGTCTTCATCACTTTGCCCGCGCCGAACCGGGGCTGGGACTGACCGCGGAGAATCAGCCATGTCCTCCAAGATACTGATCGTCGACGACGAAGAGCTCATCCGCTGGTCGCTCTCCGAGGACCTCTCCAGCTCCGGCTACCGGACCCTGACCGCGGAGGACGTGGCCTCGGCCAAGGCCCTCATCGAGAAGGAGAGCCCGGACCTAGTGCTCACCGACCTGCGCCTGGGCCCGGGCAGCGGCACCGGCCTCGACGTGCTCAAGGCCGCGCGGCAGGCCGACCCGGGCCTGCCCGTCATCCTCATGACCGCCTTCGCGGACCTCTCCAGCGCGGTGGAGGCCCTGCGCGAGGGCGCGGCCGACTACATCTCCAAGCCCCTGCAGCTCGCCGGCCTCAAGATCACCTTGCAGCGCGTGCTCGAGACCGCCTCCCTGCGCTCCCGGCTCCAGCAGGCCCAGCGCAAGCGCCAGGAGCGCTACCGGTTCGACACCGTGGTCTGCGCCAGCCCCTCCATGCAGGAGGCCGTGGGCCTGGCCCGCAAGATCGCGGCCAGCCCCCTAGGCACGGTGCTCATCCTGGGCGAGAGCGGCTGCGGCAAGGACCTCCTGGCCCGCTCCATCCACTTCGAGAGCCCGCGCGCGGCCGAGCCCCTCATGGAGATCAGCTGCACGGCCATCCCCGAGAACCTGCTGGAGAGCGAGCTCTTCGGCTACGAAAAGGGCGCATTCACCGGCGCGGCCCAGCAGAAGAAGGGCCTCTTCGAGCTGGCCGACGGCGGCACCGTGTTCCTCAACGAGATCGGGCATATGCCCCCGGGCCTGCAGGCCAAGATCCTGCGCGTGCTCGAGGACAAGACCTTCAAGCGGGTGGGCGGCCGCGAGGACATCACCGTGGACGTGCGCATCATCGCGGCCACCAACGAGAACCTGGAGGCCGCCGTGGCCGCCGGGACCTTCCGTTCCGACCTCTACTACCGCATCAACGTCCTGACCATCCGCCTCCTGCCCCTGCGCGAGCGCCGGGAAGACATCGCCCCGCTCATAGACCGGCTGCTCGACAAACTCTGCCGGGACCTGCGCAAGCCTAAGCCCCGGCTGCCCGAGCAGACTTTGGCCGAGATGCAGGGCTACGCCTGGCCCGGCAACGTCCGGGAGCTGCGCAACGTCCTGGAGCGCATGATGATATTGGAAGATACCCGCTTCGCCCCCGCCGCGCCTCCCGCGCCCGCCGCAGCCGCCTCCGGCTTCTCCCTGCCCCAGGACGGGGTCAAGGTCGAGGACGTGGAGCGCTCCTTGGTGGCGCAGGCTTTGGAGCGCTGCGGCGGCAACCAGCAGAAGGCCGCCCAGCTCCTGGGCCTGAGCCGCGACGCCCTGCGCCGCCGCATGGAGAAATTCGGGCTCAAGGTCCTGGCCGCGGCCCTGCTCGTCGCGCTGGCCGGCCCGGCGCAGGCCGGGCTCTTCGGGGGCAAGCCCAAGAGCAGCAAGGCCGACGACGCATTCATCTCCGCAAACGCGGACAAGGCCCAGTCGTTCAAGGGCAAGGAGGGGGCCCACTCCCCCGCCAAGGAAGGAGCCTGCGCGAAATGCCACGCGGACCCCAAGGACCCGAAGAAGCTGGTCCTGGACTACAAGGCCCTCTGCTTCTCCTGCCACAAGGACCGCGAGGAGGACCTCAAGAAGGCCTCCGTCCATTCCCCGTATAGGGACATGGACTGCAGTACCTGCCACGTACCCCATGTCTCGGACCAGCCGCACCTGCTCAGCGCCGACCCAAAAGAGCTCTGCGCCCAATGCCATGCCGCGGCCGACGAGCCCATGCGCAAGGCGCACCACGGCATCGCGGAGTTCTCCGGCCTCTGCACGGGATGCCACTCGCCCCATGCCTCGGCCAACGCCAAGCTGCTGTGGGAGGGCTCCCAGCACGTGCCCTTCAAGTCGCGCTCCTGCGAGATGTGCCATGAGGCCGCAGGCAAGGACGGCAAGGCCAAGCTCAAGGAAATGCCGGAGAAGTCCTGCTTCGTCTGCCATTCCGACTTCCGCAAGCTCGGGGAAAGCCCGGTCGTGCACGCCCCCTTCCAGGGCGGCGGCTGCGGAGACTGCCACAACCCCCACCTGAGCCCGCGCCCCTCCCTGATGAAGGGGAAGACCGCCGACATCTGCCTGTCCTGCCACGACGCCTCCCTGAAGGACGCCCATCCCGTGGCCCGGCACCCCACTTCCCGGGCGGGCAAGTCCGACCCGCGGCGCAAGGACAAGCCCTTCGACTGCGCCTCCTGCCACGACCCGCACGCGGGCAAGCTGCCCAAGCTCACGCGGGACGATCCCATGGTCCTATGCGAGGAGTGCCATCAGAAATGAACAACCACCGCATTCATCTCAGCCTCCTGCTCTGCCTGCTGCTGTGCCCCGCGGCGCCGGTCTTTGCCGCGCCCGCGGCCAAGGACAAGGGCGAAGTAGTCTTCCCCCCGCCGCCGGACAAGCCCCGCCTGCGCCTGCTGCGCAGCATCCGCAGCGCCATGGACCTCAAGGGCCAGAAGCCCGGACTGCTGCGCAAGTTCCTCTCGGCCCTTTCCGGGGATGACGCCGAGAGCAGCGTGGTGGTGCGCCCCTACGGGATCTGGGTGCGGGGCGACCTCATCTACCTCACGGACACGGAAGGTCAGAAGGTCGTGGTCCTGGACCAGAAGACCGCCAAGGTCCGCACCGTGGAAGGGACAGGGAGCGCCAGCCTGGGCTCTCCCGTGGGCGTGACGGCCGATGACGCAGGCAACCTCTATGTCTCGGACACGGGAGACCATACGGTCAAGGCCTTCGGCCCGGACGGGAAGCTCCTCTGGACCTCGCCGGGGCCCGGCGGCGCGGACGGAATGTTCAAGCGCCCCAGCGGCCTGGGCTGGACCTTGGCCGGGGAACTCATGGTCCTGGATTCCGGCAACGGCCGCATCGTGGCCCTGTCGAAGGAAGGCAAGTCCCTGCGCGTCTTCTGCAAGAACATGAAGGACCCGTTCGCCCTTCCCAACCCGGGCAACCTCTGGGTGGAGAAGGACGGCGCCTTCCTGGTTTCCGACCCGCTCCTGGGCCGCGTCCACATCTTCGCGGCTGACGGGAAATACATCTCCGGATTCGGGGAGTTGGGAGACTCGGCCGGCTACATGGCCAGGCCGCGCGGCGTGGCTTCGGACTCGGATGGGAACATCTATGTGGCGGACGCGATGTTCAACCGGGTGCAGCTCTTCAACCGCAAGGGCCAGGTCCTGATGTATTTCGGCGGCCCCGGCCAGGAGCCGGGCCAGTTGGCCCTGCCTGCGGGCATCTTCATAGACGCATCCGACAAGGTCTATGTGGTGGATTCCAAGAACCGCCGAGTCCAGGTCTTCCAATATATCAAGTACCCAGAAGAGAAGACGGGATCGACTGAACCCGCCAAAGAAGAGACCCCCGCAAAGCCTTCGAAATAGCGCTCTTCCGCATCCTGCCGCGCGCAACCGCGCGCACCCCGCGCAATACATGACGGCAGTCATTCTTTTTGCCATTAAATTGATTTTAAATCGCAGACACGTGTGGCCATTTTGTTGCTACACAATTGGTTGACGCAATAAACGCCGAAACCAATCAGTCTGGAGGAAACAGGATGAAGAAATTCGCAATCGGAGCCACGCTGATCGCCTTCACAGTGGTCTGCGGGCTGGTCATGCAAGCCTTTGCCCTCAGAGAGGGAAAGGCCGTCGGTATGTCGAAGCACGACTTCGTCGGCGTGCCCTACATTGGTGAGGGCGGGCTGACCGTCTCCGCCAAGAGCACCTGCGGGACCTGCCACGCCGCGCACAAGCCGGCCAAGAACGAGCTGCTCTGGAAGCGGGCCGCTCCGACCGACACGGGCTGGGTGGTGTGGAACGGCGCCGCCGGCCAGGCCCTGGACGGCACTCAGGACCTCAACAAGTACCTGTCGGCCGCTGACTTCGTCAACAGCGGCACGGGCATGTGCATGGGCTGCCACGACGGCCAGACCGCGGTGGGCAAGACGGCCACCCCGGCGACCGACGTCTTCATGCGCAGCGCCTACCGCGGACGCTGGACCCGCAACATGTCCGACATCCACCCGGTCGGCACCAAGGTTCCGTTCAACACCATGGGCTGGCAGGCGGACCTCGGCGCCGGCAACACCGCCGCGGCCTCCAACGTCGCGGTCGAGACCGGCGGGACCGTGGGCTGCACCAGCTGCCACTCAATGCACTCCAGCGAGGACAGCTCCAAGCTCCTGCGCAAGGGCAACCGCTGCTTGGCCTGCCACGACAAATAAATGACCGAGTAGGACTGGAGCCCCCGGGGACAGACCCCGGGGGCTCTCTTCCCTTGCTGATGATGAAGATAACGTCGAGGATCGTGATGATCGCCGCGACCGCCTTGCTTGCCGGCAAGGCCTTCGCCGCGCTGGACGGCTACCGCATCACGGGCTCGAAGCACGACTTCAAGAGCGGCACCTATACCCATAGCGGCCAGAACATGGTGTCGACCGGGAATTGCATGAAATGCCACTCCCTGCACGGAGGCAGCATGCTCCCGGAGAACAGGTGTTCCATGTGCCACGCCGCGCATAAGCCGAAAAGGCTGAGCCCCCTCTGGGCCCGCTCCGACCCGGACAGCCTGGGCTGGGTCGTCTGGAACGGCGCCGCGGGCCAGCCCTTGAACGGCTCCCAGGGCCCCGCCTATCTCACGGTAGAGGAGTTCGTCGCCTCGGGCAGCGGCCTGTGCCTGTCCTGCCACGATTCCGGCATAGCTGCCGCGCTCCATGACATGTCGGGCCATCACCCCCTGGGCAAGATCGTGCCCTTCGGCGCCATAGGCTGGATGACCAGCCTGGCCGACGGCAACGCAGCCGCGGGCTCCAACGTCATGACGGAGACCCGCGGCACCGTGGGCTGCACGAGTTGCCACTCCATGCACAGCAGCGATCCCACGGACAACAAACTCAGGCGCCCCAAGAACTTCTGCGTCGCCTGCCACGACAGATAAGACGCCCGCTCGACGGGAGAGTTCCGTCCCGTTTTTAGTATCATGTCCGAGCCTCAGGCTGGAATCATGAGAATGTGCCGGCAGGTCTTGCTCCTTCTATCCTTGTCCGTTGTCTTCCCCTGCGCCGCGGCGGAGCCGGCTCCGACACCAGCGCCTCCTCCGCTGCAATGGCCGGCCGCGCCCGCTGCCCCTCGCCTGCGCTTCCTCTCCGAGATCCGCGGCGAGAACGACGCCCCGGAAAAACCCCGCGGGAAATTCGCCGCGCTGCTGCGCGCCGCCCTGGGCATAGGCCCCGGCAGCGGCGCCGGGCCGGGCGGACTATCCTCCCCCGCCGGGCTCTTCGCCCGCGACGGGACCCTCTATGTGGCCGACCCGGGCCGGGCGCAGGTGCTGCGCTACGACCTGGGAAAGTCAAAGGGCGAGTGGCTCCCCAAGGGCCGGGGCCAGCGCCTGGCCAGCCCGGTCGGCGTGGCGGCCGCCCCGGACGGCCGGGTCTTCATACTCGATTCCAGCCTGGGAAAAGTCTTCATCCTGGACCGCGAAGGCAAGCCCAAGGGCGAGCTTGAAGGAGACCCCCAGGGCCTGGGACGGCCCGCGGCCATCGCGGCTTCGGACCAGAGGCTCTACGTGGCGGACACCCGCAACCACCGCATCATGGTCTACGGCATGGAAGGGGTCTTCCTGACCGCGTTCGGACGCCGCGGCACGGGCCCGGGCGAGTTCAACTACCCCACCTACCTCTACTTCGACCGCCGCTCCGGCCAGCTCTGGGTCTGCGACTCCGGGAACTTCCGCGTACAGTGGTTCGACGCGGACGGCCGCCACCTGGGGACTTTGGGCGAGGCCGGGGACCGGCCCGGCTACCTGGCCCGGCCGCGCGGCTTGGCGCGCGACTCGGACGGGCACGTCTACGTGGCCGACGCGGCCTTCGACGCGTTCCAGATCCTCGACCCCGAAGGCAAGCTCCTGCTCTTCGTGGGCCGGGCCGGGACCGCGCCGGGGCAATTCAACCTGCCCGGGGGCCTCTTCAGCGACGAGCAGGACCGCATCTTCGCAGCCGACTCCTACAACGGCCGGGTGCAGACCTTCCAATACCTCAAGGAGGGCGGCCTATGACCGCGTCCAGGATGCTCCGGTGCGCCGCGCTCGCGGCCCTGCTGGCGGGCGACGCCGCGGCGCTCTCCATACGCGACTCGGCGCATGACCTCTCCGCCACGAGCGCCACCATCGGACCCAAGGCGGCCAGCGAGAAGGAGACCTGCGCCTTCTGCCATGCCTCGCACAAGCCCGCCGCCAACTCTCCCCTCTGGAACCGCGCCGACTCCCAAGTCAACTTCACCTTCTACACCTCCGACTACCTCAACACCTACCTGGGCCAGGCCGCGCCCACCATGGCCGACTTGGCCCTCTCAAGGACCAGGCTCTGCCTCTCCTGCCACGACGGGGTCACGGCCCTGGGCGGGCTCTACAACATCGCGCCCAACACGGTAGGGATGACCGGCTCCATGCGCCCGGCCTCGGTCCTGGGCACCAGCCTCGCCGACGACCACCCGGTGCTCTATGACGTGAAGCCCGGGGCCGGCCCGCCGGCCCAGCCGGGCACGGACCCGGAGATCGTCCTGCCCGTCGCCGACGACCCGGTCAAGACCTACGGCGCCACCCACCGCGTGGAATGCACCTCCTGCCACGACCCGCACGACAACCGCTACGGGAAGTTCCTGGTCAAGCCCAACGCCAACGCGGCCCTGTGCACCACCTGCCACCAGAAGACCAACTACACCTCCAGCGCGCACGCGGTGTCCCACTTGGCCTAC
>JACRDS010000090.1 GCA_016212825.1 Elusimicrobiota bacterium
CCACGGCCGCGGGATTGTACTGCTTGTAGGTCGCCCCGTCGCCAAGGTCGTCCTGGTCGGCGGTCGTCGGCGCGCCGGCGCCGGTGCCCTTGAGGACGCCCGTCAGGGCTGCCGTGCCGCCGAGGGTCGTCGCGCCGCTCTTGTAGATGAGGCCGCCGGTGGCCACGGCGGAGAGGTCGTTGCCCGTGCCGCCGAGCCCGACGGATATGGCCGCCGTGGAGCCGATGGTGTTGGCGTCCGTCCAGTAGGTGATCTGGTTCTGCGTCCCGTTGATGGCGGTCGGCGCGCCGGCTCCGGCGCCTTTGAGGACGCCGTTGAGCTGCCCGGTGGCCTGGAGCCCTGCCGCGCCCTTGTAGATCAGGCCGCCCTGGGCCGACGCGGAGAGGTCCGAGCCTGTCCCGCCGCTCGATATGGATACGGTCGGAGTCGCGCCGATGGTGTTGGCGTCCACCCAATAGACGACTTGGTTCGCCGTCCCGGTGATGGCCGTGGGCGCGCCGGCGCCGGCGCCCTTGAGGACGCCCGTCAAGGCTGCCGTGCCGCCGAGGGTCGTCGCGCCGCTCTTGTATATCAGGCCCCCCGTGGCCACGGCGGAGAGGTTCGCGCCGGTGCCGCCGCTCGATATATCGACGGTCGCCACCGAGCCGATGGTGTTGGCGTCTATCCAATAGGCGACTTGGTTCGCCGTCCCGGTCATGGCCGTGGGCGCCCCGGCGCCGTTGCCCTTGATGACGCCCGTCAGGACCGCGCCGGCGAGGTTGCCCGCGGTCTTGTAGATAAGGCTGCCGTTGCCCAGGGCCGAGAGGTCCGCGTTCGTGCCTCCCTCCGCGTACGGTATGGGCGTGCCGCCGGAGTGGAAGATGGTGCTCCCGGCTATGGTGAACCCGGCGGGGAGGTCCGCCGACATCGTCGGCGCCCCGGCGCCGTTGGTCACCAGGACGCTGTTGGCCGCGGTCGCCAGCCCGGCCACCGAGTTCGCCGCGTCGGAGTAGAGGATCTGGTTTGCGGTCGTCGCGTTGGGATAGGCCGCAGTGGTCCAGGTCGGGTTGGCCCCGGCGCCGGCGGTCCGGAGCAGTTGGCCCGCGGTTCCCGCGGGCAGCAACGCCGTGGTGTCCAGAGCGGACTGATAAGGAACAGAGCCCTGCGCCCCGCCGGTCAGATTGTTCGCCCAGTTCACGGTCCCGATGCTGGACAGGTCCGCCCAGGAGGGGTTGGCCGCGGCTCCATTGGTCTTCAGTACATAGCCCGCGGTCGAGGGCGGCAGCGTGGTCATCATGCCGGCGACGTTGGAGAAGAAGGGGAGCGAACCCTGGTTGACGGCCGCGCCGCTGCTGACCGCGCCCGTGCCGCCGTTCGCAGTCGACAAGGCCCCGGTCACCGCATTCGCTTGGCTTAGGTCGATGGCGCCGAAAGCCGGAGCGCCGCCCGCGTTGGGTATGCGCAGCACCATGCTGCCGCCGCCCGCGGTCACGATTCCGGGGACGCCGGCGCCGTTGGTCGCCAGGACGCCGTTGTTCTGGGTCGGCAGGTCGGTCACGCGGTTGTTGAGGTCGGAATAGAGTATCCAGTTGGCGGTCGTGGTGCCCGGGTAGACCGCGGTGGTCCAGGCGGGATCGACCCCGGCGCCGTTGGTCCTGAGCAATTTGCCGGCAGTGCCCGTGCCCAGAGCGGAGACCGCGTTGCCGCCGACGGAGCCGTACAAGAGTTGGCCCTGCAGGATCGTGTCGGGATAGGTCGTCTGGGTCCAGGAGGGATTTGCCCCTGCGCCGTTGGTCCTGAGCAATTTACCGGCAGTGTCCGTGCCCAGAGCGGAGACCGCGTTGGCCGCGGAGCCGTATAAGAGTTCGCCCTGACTGATCGTGTTGGGGTAGGCCGTTGCGCTCCAGGCTGGGACCGTGCCGTCGCTGCGAAGGATCGAGCCGGCCCCTGCGAGGGGGGTCGAGGACATCCCGACCCCCGAGAAGTAGAGGAGGCCTCCCGCCCCTGCGCTGCTGAAATCCTTGCCCGTGCCGCCGTCCGTCAGCGACAGGGCCGTGCCCAGCTGTAGGTTGCCCGCCGCATCGAAGCCCGAGCGGCCCGGGCCCGAGGTGCCGAAATAAGCGGCCCCGCGGACGTCGAGGGCGGCCCCGGCCCCGTCGACGGCCACGGCTCCCGAGCTCAGGTGGAAGCCGGCGCCGAGCCCGTCGATGGTCAGGGCGCCCGAGCTCATGTGGAGCAGGGTGGCCGGGTGCATGGTCCCGATGCCGATGAAGGACGTGCCGGAGGAGATGTAGAACGCCGCGTTGGTGCTGTACGGCGAGGTCGTGATGCTGAGCCCGCCGGTGGAGATGTCGATGGTGCCCTCGATGGTCTTGGCCACGAGCGCGTAAGGCACGGTGGTGAGCCGCTCGCGCGGCGTCAGCGTCGGGCCGCTGCCCGGGCCTCCCAGCTTGTCGACCTCCACCTCCAGCCAGCGTTGCCCGCCGCCCACCAAAGTGTTGGTCGTCACCGGTATGTTGGCGCTGAACAGCCCGGCGAAGATCTCGACGTCCATGGGACCGAAGGTCTCGATCAGGTTGCCGCAGGCCAGCGGGCCGCAGTCATAGATGCGGAACATGAACTTCCATGTGGCGTTGACGGGCAGGCCGTTCTCCTGCAGCTGCCCCTGGTAGTTGATGCCTCCCGGCACGCTGCCCGGCGCCGCCGTGCCTTGCGGGAGGAACGTGGCGGCGCTGGGCGCCGGCGCGGCGCACAGCGCGCCTGCCAGCAGCGCCAATAGAAGGGTGGAGGAGTTCCTCATAGGTCACCTCGTCGCTCGCGATGGTTCATGGTCGGACCCATTTCTTGTAATCGGGGGAGAGTATCATCTCGGACTCCTTCACCGGCTGGTACTTCTCCGGCTCCGGGGCGCTGCTCTGGGGCGCGAGCCGCGCGCGCTCCTTCTCGCGCTCGCGCTTGCGCTCTTCGCGCTGTCGGACCGGCGCCGCCTGGTCGCGGGCGCGGCGCCACTCGATGACCGTGCCCCGGCGCTCCTCGCGCAGGGTCTGGCCGAACTTGAGGACCACGCTGGCCCGGTGCGTCTGGGCGAAATCCCCGGCGTCCGTGAAGGAGTAGTCGAAGCCGACCTCGCAGGGGCGGTGCGGGTCCCGGAAGACGTAGAGGCCCACGCCGCCCGTGTAGCCGGTCCCGGCGCCGGCGTCGCTGCGGCTGCCCAGGCGCAGGGCCATGATGCCCTGGTACCACAGCTCGATGGCCCCGGAGACCTGGACGCCGTGGCCCTGGACCTGCACCCCGTCGAGGGCCAGCGTGAAATAGTGCATGAAGTCCCGGGGGTCATAAGGCGTCCAGGAAGCGCCGAGGCGCGTGGTGATGGGAAGGGGGGAGGTCTCCGAGACATAGCGCAGGCCGTTGCCCAGGTGGAACACCGAGGCCCCCAGGCGCACGCCGCGCGTCGGCGCCCAGAGGGTCCCCAGGTCCCCGGCCACGGTCGAGGCCTTGGTGGTGTTCAGGCGCGAGGTGATGTACTTGCCCGAGCCGCCGACCGCCCAGCTGTCCGAGATGCGCAGGCCGTAGGAGAACTGGAGGGCGGCGTCCATGGCGGAGGTCTGGTTCTCGAACGTGTCGAACTGCGAGTAGGAGTCGAAGGGGTCCACCAGGAACACGTTCATGGCCAGCCCGTAGGTGCCGAAGCGCAGGGGGTGGACGTACCCCAGCCACTCGTGGTTGATGCCTGGGGCGTAGCTGTCGTGGACCAGCCCCAACTCCTGCCGCGCGAGGAAGGCTATGCCGGCGGGGTTGTAGGCCAGGGCGTGGACGTCGTCCGCGACGCCCGTGAAGGCTTCGGCCATGCCGGAGGGCCGGGCGCCCACGGGGAGGCGCAGGAAATCCGCGCTGGTGGTGCCTTCCCCCTTGCCCGCGAAGCTCCCCGCCCGGACGGGCAGAGAGCCCCCCAGGCAGAGGAAGAGCGCTGAGAAGACCGCGACTTTGGCGCGCTGGCCCACTATCCGAAGCATACATGACGCTATTTACAAGAATATTACGGGCCGGAGGCCTTTTTCAGGGGGCCTGGACCGGCCGTCCGGCCATCCCTGCCTGCTGCCCGCCGTTCTGTTTGGCCAAATAGATGCCGATGAGCGTCATGATGATGACGAACCAGGCGGCCAGGACCGTCCAGGCCGCGTATTTGAGCCAGGGAGGCACCCGGGGGATGCTGCCTCCGCTGTCGAGGCGCAGGAACTCCTCGGGGATCTCCTTCCGAGGCTCTGCGGGCTTCTTCGGAGCCGGGACCGGGCGGTCGCGGCGGAAGGGCTCCTTGCAGAAATCGCAGCAGAGGGAGCCGTCGGGAGACTCGAAGCCGCAGGCCGGACACTTAGCCACGGGCGTACTTGAGGCGGGTGCGCGCGGCGGGCCTGCCGACCTTGTGGCGCAGGCTGCCCAGCTTCTCCACCCGCAGCTCGATCTCGTCGCCGGGGCTCACCCAGCGCTCCAGGTCCAGGCCGCAGCCGCGGAAGAAGGTCCCGGAGCCCAGCACATCGCCCGGATAGAGGGTCTCCTCCTGGGAGACGTGCGCGAGCATGAGCCCCCAGCTCCAGTAGCGGTCGCCCGTGCGGCCCTGGCTCCAGAGTTCGCCGTTGACCCGGACCTGGATCTCCAGGTCCTCCTGCGGCCCCGCCTCGTCGGCCGTCACCAGGCAGGGGCCGAGCCCGTAGGCGAAGTCCTTGCCCTTGGCCGGACCCATGCCGCAGAGGAACTCGGGCTTCATGACGTCGCGGGCCGAGAAGTCGTTGAAGACCGTGAAGCCCGCGATGCGCGACACGGCTTCCTCGGGGGAGAGGCCGCGGCCGCGGGCCCCCACCACGCAGGCGACCTCGGCCTCGAAATCGAAGCGCCGCGTGAAGCTGGGCCAGGGGACCTCCTCGTCCGGGCCGTAGATCTCCCGGTGGTTGCATTTGAAGTACGCCGGCTGGTCGTACCAGGAGGAGGGCAGCGGCGAGCCGGCCCGCGCCCAGGCCTTGAGGGCATGGTCCTCGTAGGCGAAGAAGTCGCGCAGGGAGCGGGGCCGCAGGGGAGCCAGCAGGCGCACCTCGCCCGGCTGGTGCACCACGCGCTCCCCGCGCGGGCCGGAGGGGGGGGCGCCCGTCCCGGTCTCGGCGGCCGCGAAGGCCAGGGCCTGGCGGGCCTCGGCCAGGGCGTCGCGGCCGAGTTCGAGGAACTCGACCATGTCGGGAGGCAGGAGGGCGTCGGCCAGGCGCCGGGGCTGGGGGTGGCCCAGGCGCGCCAGGCGGGCGGCCGCGGCTAGGTTGAGGTCCACCACCCGGTCCTGCCACAGCGCGCCCAGGCGCGCGAAGGGCCCCAGCAGCGTCGCGACTTCGAAGGAGACGAGTCTCATGTCAGTATTGGGGGATGAAGCGCCTCTGGCGGGCGTCGGCCCGGGTCACGGTGACGACGCTCTTGAGGGTGTCGCCCTTGGCGTCGAAGACGATGGTGCCGAGCATCCCGGAGTGCCGGCTGGCGCGCAGGCAGGCCAGGACCTTCTCGCGGTCGCTGCCGTGGCGGCGCAGGCATTCCAGCGCGATGAGCCCGGCCTCGTAGGCATAGTGGTCGAAGACCCGCGGCGGGCTGTTGTAGCGCCTGCGATAGGACTCGACGAAGTCGGCGGCGCTCGGGATGTCCTCGACGGGGACGCCGCTGACGGCCAGGTAAGCCCCGTCCGCCGCCCCGCCCGCGATGGCGAAGAGCTCGTCGGCCTTGGCGCCGTCGCCGGCGATGAAAGGGAAGCCCAGGCCTTCGGCCCGGGACTGCTTGAGCAGGGCCGCGAACTCCGTGTAGATGCCCCCGAAGAACAGCCCGTCCGGCTGCAGCGGGCGCAGCCGGCCGATCAGACCCGAGAAGTCGGTCTCGCCGCGGGCGATCTGCTGGACCAGGAGCACGGTACCGCCTTTGCGCTCGAACCCCCGGCGGAAGGATTCGGCCAGGTCCTGCCCGTAGGGAGTCCCGTCGTGCACCACGGCCAGGCGGCGCAGATCGAGGCGGTCGAACGCGTATTCGGCGGTGTAGGCGCCCAGGACGGCGTCGGAGGCCGGTATGCGCAGGGCCACGCGCGGGCCGACCCAGTCCGGCCGGGTCTGCTGCAGGGTCACCTCGGGGCTGGTCGCGGAAGGCGTGATCATGGCCAGACTGCTCCGGGCGTAGACCTTGGCCGCGGCGATGGAGCAGCCCGAGGTGATGTGCCCCACCACCACCCCGACCGTCGGATCCGCGACGATCTGCTGCGCGACCGCCTCGGCGGCTCCGGGGTCGGCGCGGTCGTCGTAGGAGGCGAGCTCGACGTTCCAGGGGGTGTCGGGGCCGGGCTTGGATTCAGCCAGGGCCAGGGCCACGGCGCGCTGCATCCCGACCCCTTCCGGCGCGAGGTCCCCGGTCTGCGGGCCGGTGACGGCGATGCGCACCACGGTCTTCTCGCGGCCGCAGGCCGCCGGGCCGGATCCGGCCAGGATGGCCGCCAGCAGGCAGGCGATGCCGCGCCTCATCCCCCTTAGGATAGAAAGAATCGGACGGGTATTCAATCACCGACAGACTTGCGCCAGAGCGACGAGATCAGGAAGTCGCGCAGGCGCGGACGGGGGACCCAGCGCGCCTGGGCGGGAGGCGGCCCGAGGAGCGCGCCCCGGCGCAGGGAGAGCGTGACGCGGTAGCGCGTGATGGCGTGGCGGAGCTGGCGCAGGACCGGGCCCGCCCGGGTCCGGAGCCGGCGGGCTTCGGGCAGTCCCCAATGGCCTTTGAGCACAGGCTCGTCTGCGCCCCGCCTCCAGAGCAGGACCCTGCCCTTGCGTTCGATCCAGAGGCAGTCCAGGCGCAGCGCTTCCGGCGCGGCCTTCCGGCCCAGCCTCGGGAGGCGGCCCTGCAGTCCGGCTCCGCGCGCGGCGCAGGAGGTCCGGACCGGACAGGCGGGGCACCTCGGCGCCCCGGGGATGCAGACGGTCTCGCCGAGCTCCATGACGGCCTGGTTCCAGTCCCCGGGGCGGAGCGGGTCGAGCAGCTCCTGGGCCAGGCCCTGCAGGCGCCGCTGCGCGGCGGGCGGGCGCGGGTCGCCGCGCCGGGCGAAGAGACGGCAGAGGACGCGGGCTACGTTGCCGTCGAGCACGGCGCAGGGCCGGCCGAAGGCGATGGAGCAGACCGCGGCCGCGGTGTAGCGTCCCACGCCGGGCAGGGCCAGCCAGGAGTCGAAGTCCCGGGGGAGAGCGCCCCGGGGGCGGGCGGCGAGGCGGCGGGCGGCGGCGCGCAGGTTGCGCGCCCGGGCATAGTAGCCCAGGCCGGCCCAGGCCCGCAGGACCTCCGGCTCGCGGGACCGGGCCAGTCGGCGCAGGTCGGGGAACCGGCGCAGGAACGCCTCGTAGCGCGGCAGGACCGCGGCCACCGTGGTCTGCTGGAGCATGGTCTCCGCCAGCCAGACGCGGTAAGGGTCCGCGTCGCGCCGCCAGGGGAGGGGGCGGGCCGCCCCGTCGTACCAGGAGAGGAGCCGGCGCCGCAAACGCCCCCTCTCCCGGCCGAGGAGGGGCCTCACTCCGGGATGATGATGTTGACCAGGACCTGGTCGACGCCCTTGGTGCGGCGCGCGATGCGCGTGACCAGGTCCTGCTCCTGGCGGCTGCTGAGCACGCCGGAGAGGGTCACGACGCCGCTGTCGACGTCGATGCTCAGGTGGCTCAGGTCCAGGTTGGGCTGGCTGCGCAGGACGGTCTCGATGCGGGCCTTGATGGCCGGGTCGCTGACGTCCACCGGCTCCACGCTGCGCATGCAGCCCGCGAGGCCGGCGGCCAGGGCCAAGGCGATGAGGAGAGCCTTCATGGCAAATAATGTACAATTTTTCCGACGAAGCGGCAAACGTCATGGATATCCTGCTGGCGACCCGGAACCGCCATAAGGTCTTGGAGATAGCGGCCCTCCTGTCCCCGGGCCTGCGCGTCCTGTCCCTGGCCGAGAGGCCGGAGGTCCCGGAGGTGGAGGAGGACGCGCCGACCCTGGAAGGCAACGCCCGCAAGAAGGCCGCGGCCGTCTCGGCCGCCACCGGCCTCTGGTGCCTGGCGGACGACACCGGGCTGGAGGTCGAGGCCCTGGGCGGAGCGCCGGGCGTGCTCTCGGCGCGCTACGCCGGGGCGGGTTGCGATTACGCGGCCAACAACCGCAAGCTCCTGGAAGCCCTGAGGGGAGTCTCTCCTGAGCGCCGGCGCGCGGTCTTCCGCACGGTCATGGCCCTGTCCGACCCGCGCGGCGAGCGGGTGGTCCTGGAGGAAGGGAGGCTCGCAGGGGTCATCGCGGACGAGCCGGCCGGGACCAACGGCTTCGGCTACGACCCGCTCTTCCTCATCCCGTCCCGGGGCCGGACCCTGGCCCAACTGTCCCTCGAGGAGAAGAACGGCCTGAGTCACCGCAGCGCGGCGCTGGGGCGCATGCTCCCGCACCTCAAGCGGCTGGCGCTCGGAGAGCGCCGGTGCTGACCGTCATCAGGAAGTGTCTTGACGGTCATGCGCTGGCCGTGCTGTCCGTCGTCCTGGCCTGCCTGGCGGCGCCGGCGCGCGCCGGACGCACGGAGCCCGCGCCGGAGACGATCTGGGACCAGATCATGGCCGACCAGGCCGACCGCGGCCTGCGCCAGGGGGTCCGGTATCTGGACCTCAAGCAGTACGACGCCGCGGCCCGGGAGTTCTCCCGGGCCCTCAACGCCAATCCCAACGACCCGGGCACTCACCTCATGATGGGCGTCGGCTACTACTGGTCCGGGCGGGTGGACCAGTCCCTGGAGGAATACCGCAAGGCCCTGGAGCTCGACCCGCGCAACGCCCAGGCCTGGCTGCTCATCGGCATCTCCCTGGCTTGGAAGGGGGACGAGAAGGCCGCCTACGACGCCTTCAGGAAGGCCGCCGAGCTCGACCCCAAGCGCGCCGACGTCCAGATGAACCTGGGCTCGGTCGAGGAATCCCTGGGCCAGATGGATGCGGCCCTGACGCACACTCGGGCTGCCGTCGCGCTCGACGGGAAGAATCCCCTCTACCATTACCAGCTCGGCCTGCTCTACCGGCGGCTCGGCCGCGACGGCGACTGCATCGACTCCCTGCGCCGGGCCATCGGCTATTTCCCGGAGTTCGAGGACGCGATCCTGGAGCTGGGCGCGGCCCAGGAGCGGTCGGGCGACCGCAAGTCCGCCCTGCGCAGTTTCCGCAAGGCCGTCGACCTCAAGTCGCGCGACGCGGCGGCGCGCTTCCGGCTGGCGCGCGCGATGCTGCAGGGCGGCGAGGCCCGCCCGGCGCGCTCCGTGATGGTCGACGCCTTCCATCTGACCCCGGAGGAGGGAGGCGGCGGCCTGCGGCTGTCCGTTTCTTACGGCGGCCGAGGGGCCGCCGTCTCCGGAGGGAAGCCGTCCTCCTCTCCCGAAGGGGACGCGGGGCGGGGGCAGCCTCAGCAGGACGCCAGTGACCCCTTGTCGGTCTTCTCCCGGAACCTCGAGCGCATCCCCCTGGAGCAGGGCGCGATCCTGGACGTCGACGTCGTCTTCGTGCCCAAGCCGAGGCTGGTCAAGGCCGCTCCCGAGAGCTCCTCCTCCTTGAGCAAAGCCCTCTCCCAGAGGCTCTCGGAGACGGACGGGACCCCCAAGGCCTCGCGGCGGCAGTATCAGCTGCGCGCCGCCAAGCCGGAGGAGCGGGCCCGGCAGGTCCGGGAGGTCCTGGCGGACCTGCGGGCGCTCCTGGAAGGGGCGCCCGCAGGGGCCGACACCCGCCTGGGCATGAACCTCACCTTCACGCGTCTGGCGGCCGCGGGGGCGCGGGGCGACTCTGAGACGCCGCCCAAGGTCTCCTACGAGCCGCGCCAGGTGGGCAACGACCTGGGGCTGTGGGTGATCGGCACGAGCTGGATGGGGCTCGTCGAGGAGCTCCTGCCCGAGGCCGGAGAGGCGCCGACCCATCCGGACCAGAGCGACTGGTGGGTGTCCACGGGCCTGGGCTACGCCACTTTGGGCGACGGCCAGCGCGCCGGCGCGGCGTTCGAGCGCGCGGCTCGGCTCGACCCGGCCAACGTCCCGGCCTGGCTGGGGCGCGGGGTCGCCGCGATCATGACCGGGGACGAGTCCGGGGCTGTCGCGGCCCTGGACCAGGCGCTCAAGGTGGACCCGAAGAACCGTGCCGCCAAAGAGGGGATCAAATGGCTGCGGCGCCCGGCCGTCCCCAAGGAGTCCGCCAAGGACGCGGCGGCCAAGAAGGGGGGCTGATGGCTTCCGACCGGGGCTTCATGAGGTCGTTCGTGCGGCGCATCCATTTCGTGGGCGTCGGCGGCGTGGGCATGAGCGGCATCGCGGAAGTCCTGGCCAACCTGGGCTACCGGGTCTCCGGCTCCGACCTCCAGTCGAGCGCCACGACCCGGCGCCTGCGCGGCGCGGGGGTGCGCATCTTCATCGGGCACCGGGCCGCGCACGCGCGCGGGGCCCAGGTCGTGGTGGTGAGCTCCGCGGTGAGCCCCGCCAACCCCGAGGTCCGGGCCGCCCGCCGGGCCGGGGTCCCCGTGGTCCTGCGCGCGCAGATGCTCGCCGAACTGGGGCGCATGAAGAAGACCCTGACCGTGGCCGGCTCCCACGGCAAGACCACGACCACGGCCATGGCGGCCATGGCCCTGGCCTCGGCCGGCGCCGAGCCGACCATGATCGTGGGCGGGCAGATCAAGAACATCGATTCAGGGGCCCGCTTGGGCCTGGGCGACTACCTGGTGGCCGAGGCCGACGAGTCCGACGGCTCGTTCGTGCACCTGGCTCCTTTGGCGGCCGTGGTCACCAACATCGACAACGACCATCTCGACCACCACAAGACCATGGAGCGCCTGCGCGGGGCCTTCGCCGCCCACCTCTCCCGCCTGCCCTTCTACGGCGCGGCCGTGCTCTGCGCCGACGACCCGGGCGTGGCCGTCCTGCGGCCCGAGCTGCGCTGCCGCGTGGTCTCCTACGGCTTCTCCCGGCGGGCCGACTGGCAGGCGCGGACGGTCCGGCTGGGCAAGGGCGGCTCCCGCTACGAGGCCTTCCACCTGGGCCGGCGCGCGGCGAGCATCCGCCTGCGGGTGCCCGGCAGGCACAACGTGCTCAACTCCCTGGCCGCCTTGGCCGCCGGGCATTTCCTGGGCTTCTCCCTGCGCGGCCTGGCGCGCGGCCTGGCCGCATTCCGGGGCGTGGGCCGCCGGCTCGACCGCCTGGGCGCGGCGCGGGGCGTCGAGTTCGTGGACGACTACGGCCACCACCCCACCGAGGTCCGCGCCGCCGTCGAGGCGGTGGCGGGGCTCTGGCGGGGCCGGCGCACCGTGATCGTGTTCCAGCCCCACCGCTACACCCGGACCAGGCTCCTGGCCCGCGAGTTCGGCCCGGCCTTCGCGCGGGCCGACCTGGTCTTCGTCATGGACATCTATCCGGCCGGGGAGAAGCCCATCCCCGGCGTGAGCTCCGCCCTGATCCTGGACTCCCTCAAGCGGGCCCGCGTCCCCTGCGCCCGATTCACGGGGAGCCTGGACGTGCTGCGTCAGCTGCGGCCCGGCGACGCGGTCCTGACCCTGGGAGCGGGGGACGTCTGGAAGACCGGCATGGACCTGCTGCGCCGGTTGGAGACGGACCTGGCGAGTCCGGTCTAGGATGGGAGCCCGGCTCGACCAGCATTATCTCGTGGACACGGCGGTGCGCGACGCCATCGCCGCGGCCGCGGACATCGGCCCCGCGGACAGCGTCCTGGAGATCGGCCCGGGCCGGGGCATCCTCACCTCCGCGCTGGTGGGCCGGGCCGGGGCGGTGGTGGCGGTGGAGCTCGACGAGCTGCTGGCCGCCCAGCTGTCGGCGGCCCTGGGCTCTCCCGGGAACCTCCGCGTCGTCAACGCGGATTTCCTGGAGTTCGACCTGGAGCCGCTGGGGCCCGGACCCTGGAAGATCGCGGCCAACCTGCCCTACGCGGTGGGCACCCCGATCCTGCAGCGGCTCCTGCCCTGGCCCCGCTGGAGCACGGCCGTGCTCATGTTCCAGAAGGAGGTGGCCGAGCGCATCGCGGCCCGGCCGGGCGGCGCGGACTACGGCCTTCTGACGCTCTCCGTGATGGTCCACGCCGAGGCGGAGCTGCTCCTGGAGGTCTCCCGGGAGAGCTTCCGGCCCCGCCCCAAGGTGGCTTCCTCCGTCGTGGTCGTGCGCCGGCGGCCGCAGCCGCTGGTGCCCGCCGCCGAGCAGGCGGGGTTCTTCCGGGTCGCCAAGGCCGCCTTCGGGCAGAGGCGCAAGATGGCCCTGGGCGTCCTGTCCCGGAGCCTGGGGCTCGAGCGCGCCCGGCTGGAAGGGGCCTTCGCGGAGCTGGGGATCGCCCCGTCGGCGCGGGCCGAAGAGATCCCGTTCGATCTCTGGCGTGCCTTGGCAAAGAATCTGGGGACACCATACTGATTCCGTGCCGAAATGAGTAAGGTGTCCCCGTATTACGCCCGGGTCGCCTGCCTGGGGGGGCTCGCGGTCCTCTACCTGCTCTGCCTGCGCGCCTACTACGTGGGCTTTTTCAACGACGACGCCTTCTATCTCATCGGGGCGAGGTCGCTCATGTCCGGGGGCTTCCGGGAGCTCAGCGCCCCGGGCGCGCCGCCCATGACGGTCTACATGCCCGGCTATCCGCTGCTCCTGGCGCAATGGAGCTGGCTGGCCGGGCTCACGCCCCTGTCGGCGCAGCTGCTCTCGGTGTCCCTGACCGTGGCGGGAGCGGCGCTGATGTGGGCCTGCTTCGTGCCCGAGTTGCCGGCGGCCGCGGCCTTCGCGGCCGTGGCGGTCTGCGCCTGCAACCCGCTCACCGTCAGCGTCTCCGGCACCGTGCTCTCGGACGTGCCGTATCTGGTGATGACCCTCCTGGTCTTCCTGGCGGCCCGGGCGGCATGGCGGGACGGCCCCGGGCTGGCGTGGCTGGGGCTGGGCCTGCTCGGCGGCGCCGCTTTCCTCGTCCGGCCCACGGGAGCGGCCCTGGTCCTGGCCCTGCTGGCCGCGCTGGCCTGGGAGAGGCGCTGGCGCCAGGCCGCCTGCTGCGCGGCCGGAGCGGCGCTCGTCGCCGCCCCCTGGCTGGCGCGCAATCTCATGGTCTCGGGCGTGACCTTGCCCTATGCCTCTCAGTTGGCCGCCGCCGGGAGCGGCGGGGGGCTGCTGGAGAGGCTGACGCGCAACGCGTCCTTCTACGGCCCCGAGCTCTTCTGGCGGACCCTCTTCCGCTGGCCCGCATGGCCCGGCCTGCCGCTGCTCAAGGGGGCCACGGTCCTGCTCGGCCTGGCCGCCGTGGCCCTGGGCCTGCGCGAGTGGGGGGCCAAGGGCTGGCGCAAGGTGCTGACGCTCTACCTGTTGGTCTACGCCGTCCTGCATCTGCAGCTCCACCTGCAGTCCCACCGCTATATCCTGACGGCCCTGCCCATGGTGCTGCCCCTGCTCTTCCTGGGCCTCGACGCCGCGGACCGGCGGCTCGCGCTCAGGGGGAGGCTGGTCCTCGGAGCGGCGGCCCTGAGCCTGGCGCTGAGCCTGGGGCCGCTCTCCAGCATCGTGCGCACCTCCTTGTGGCGCCGCACTGCCGTCAACACCCCGCCGCTCAGGACCGCGGCCTGGATCGCGGCTTCCACCCGGCCGGGGGACGTCGTCGCCGCGGACCTGGACGGCCGCTGGCATCTGCTGACGGGCCGCCTCACGGTCCGTCTGCGCAAGCTCTACGAGCCGGCGCTCTTCGCCGCCTGGCTCCGGGACACGCGCGTGGACTACGTGCTCGTCGAGCCCAACGACTTCTTCATGACCACGGCCGCGGGCCGGACCACGCACGACCCCATGCCGCTGGACCGGCTGGAGCCCCTGCTCTCGGGCGCGCGGCGCGTCTTCGCGGACGCCGAGGAAGGCACCCGGATCTATGCGGTGCGGGGGGCGGCGATGGTCCCGGCTCCGAGCACGACGTCGCCGCGGTAGAAGACCGCGGTCTGGCCGGGCGTCACCGCGAGCTGAGGCTCGGAGAAGCGGACCTGGACGCTGCCGGCCGCGGCTCCGGCCGAGATCTCCGCGGCGGCCGGCCGGTGCCCCTGGCGGATCTGCACCTGGGCGCGGAGGGGGGAGCGGGGAGCCTCGGCCAGGGCGATCCAATTGAGGTCCTCCACGATGCAGGCCCGGGAGTAGAGCTCTTCCTTCGGGCCGACCATGACGGCGTTGGCCGCCGCGTCGATGCCGGTCACGTAGAGAGGCCGGCCCTTGCCGCTGAGGCCCACGCCCTTGCGCTGGCCCACGGTGTAGCGGACGATGCCCTTGTGCCGGGCGAGCTCGCGCCCGTCCCCGTCCCGGATGGGCCCCGGCCGGGAGTCGGACTCGTCGAAGAGCACGGCGTAGTCGGGGGCCTCGATGAAGTCCTGGCTCTCAGGCTTCTCCGCGAGGTCCTCCCAGCCGGCCGCGCGGGCGAGCTCCTTGACCCGGGCCTTGGTCAGCCTGCCCAGGGGCAGGACGATCCCGGCCAACTGCTCCTGGCGCAGGCGCGCCAGGAAGTAGGACTGGTCCTTGCGCCGGTCCAGGGCGCGCTGGAGCAGGAAGCGCCCATCCTCGGCGCGGCGCTCGACCCGGGCGTAGTGTCCGGTGGCGAAGAGGTCGAAGGCGATGCCGAGGCCGCGGGCCTTGTCCAGGAGGAGCCCGAACTTCATGGCCTGGTTGCAGCGCACGCAGGGGTTAGGGGTCCTGCCGCAGCGGTATTCGCCGCGGAAGTAGTCGAGCACCGAGTCCTTGAACTCGGGGGCCAGGGGGATGACGTGGTGGGGGATGCCCAGCCGGCGGGCGATCTCGCGGGCGGCTTCGAGGTCGCGGGCCTCTCCGGGGCCGTAGCAGCCGGAGCGGCCCCGGTCCGGGATGGGCTGGGACCCGTCCCAGGTCTGCATGGTGAGCCCGACGACGGCGGACCCGTCCTCCAGGAGGCAGCGCGCGGCCAGGGCGGAGTCCACGCCGCCGCTCAGGCCGACCGCCACCGTCTTTCCCTTGGGCATCGAGAATATTGTAACATTATCAATCGCTAGCATCGAAAAGGAGTGATTCCATGATCAGCACTTCGGATTTCCACAACGGCCTGGTCTTCGAGGACGAGGGCCAGTTCTGGGAGATACTGCACTACCAGCACCACCGCAAGTCCCAGTCCGCGGCCGTCTACCGCACCACCCTGCGCTCGCTGACCACGGGCGCCGTCTGCGAGCGGTCCTACTCTTCGGGCACCAAGTTCCGCGAGGTCCCGGTGACCAAACGCGAGAAGCATTACAGCTACGATGAGGGCGACATGGCCGTGTTCATCGACGCGGAGACCTACGAGCAGGTCTCCTTCCCCAAGGCCAAGCTCGGCCCGCAGGCGCGCTTCCTGAGCGAGAACATGGAGGTCCTGGGCGTCTACGTGGACGAGAAGCTCACCAACATCGAACTGCCGCCCAACGTGGTGCTCACCGTGTCCTCGACCGTGCCGGGGGTCAAGGGCGACTCGGTCTCCAACATGGTCAAGCCGGCGACCCTGGAGACGGGGCTGGAGATCAACGTCCCGCTCTTCATCAAAGAGGGCGACCGGATCCGGGTGGACACCCGCAACTGCCAGTACGTGGAGCGGGTCAAGGAGTGATCAAGGCCGTCATCTTCGACGTCGACAACACCCTCACCGACTTCATGAAGATGAAGCGGGCCGCGGTGGATTCGGCCGTGGAGAGCATGATCGACGCGGGCCTG
This sequence comes from Elusimicrobiota bacterium, assembly GCA_016212825.1. Classification (GTDB taxonomy): domain Bacteria; phylum Elusimicrobiota; class Elusimicrobia; order UBA1565; family UBA9628; genus UBA9628. The sequence goes on from JACRDS010000090.1 coordinate 15,731, forward strand.
CCGGTGCGCAAGGAGGCCATGGTCGAGAAGATCTTCGCCACCTACTGGAAGGAGGGGGTGGAGGACCAGAAGATCTTCGACAAGGTGCTCAAGGCCGAGTTCGGCCGCATCGACTACAAGCTGCTGGCCGCGGGCATCGTGGGCTACCGCCGCGCCAAGGCCGGGACCATGTCCCTCTACCCGCGCGTGCACCTGACCTTGCTGGAGCTCATGCGCATGGGCATCAAGAGCGCGGCCCTCTCCGACGCGCCCAAGCTCGAGGTCTGGCTGCGCATCGTGGGCCTGGGCCTGCACCACTATTTCGACCACGTCGTGACCTCGCAGGACCTGGGCACGCACAAGCCCGCGCCGGAGCCGTTCCAGAAGGCCCTGGGGCTGCTGAAGACCAGGCCTGAGGAGACCGTGATGGTCGGCGACTGGGCCGAGCGCGACATGGCCGGGGCCAAGAACCTGGGCATCCGCACGGCCTGGGCCAAGTACGGGGACACCCACGAGACCAAGGACTCCGGCGCGGAGTTCGTGCTGGAGGACATCCACGAGCTGGTGGACATCATCCGCAAGGAGAACGGGACCGTATGAGCCAGATTTTTGTGCTTTTCGCCTTCATTATCTCGCTTCCATGCGTCGCGCATGCCTATCGACTTGAGAGGCTGACCGGCGTGGCGGGTCTTGCTGTCGGCGTTTCGGGAGATGTCGTCGCGGAGGAGGCCATGGTCAAGTTCTCCTCCACAGTGACATCGGCCCAGCGGGTTGCGGCATTATCGGGGATTGGGGCTGGCATCATCCAGGAGTATCCATTCATCGGGTGGACTTGGGTGAGACTCCCGGCGGGGATGCGCGTGGTCAATGGGCTGGATTTCCTGAAGAACCTCCCCGGCGTCATCGTCGCGACACCGAACCACTTCTATCGGGCCAATCGGACTCCGAACGACCCGCTCGTCGCACAGCAACCGAGTCTGGGACAAATCAGTGCTTATAGCGCCTGGGAATTCGAGACCGGTTCCTCCAGCGCCGTGACCATAGTGGTGATGGACTCCGGCATCGATTCGACGCACCCGGACCTCAACGCGAAGATCCTCAGCGCGGGGGCCTCGGCTCGGAGTCAGGATTGTTCGAGCGGGGCTTGCGCGGCCAATGACCCGCCGACGGCGCACTGTCGCCATGGTACCCAGGTCGCGGGTGTGGCCGCGGCCGCTTCTGACAACGGGATCGGTGTCTCCGGTATTTCTTGGGGCGCCAAGTTGATTTCTCTCAAGGTGCTGACCGGGGGCGTCTGCACCCCAAGCAGCGACTGCAACTCTTGCGGAGCTGGCGGAACCGATGCGTCTGTCGTGGCTGCTTTGGGGTATGCTACGGCCATGCAGACGCTGGCAGACATGCCGGCGGGAAAAATCGTCGTCAACATGAGTCTGGGGGCGCCCGGGTTCATATGTCTCTCGGATCCCGATGGCACAGCCGGCTCCGCAACCGCAATACGGGATGCCATGCAGGCGGCTGTGAACGTTGGTATACCGGTCGTGGTTTCTGCGGGCAATGACGGCGGAGCCGTGAATCAGCCGGCCAATTGCGCAGGTGTCGCGCCCAACACTTACGGCATCATCCCCGTGGGAGCGGTCGATCAGAATAATCTTGTGGCCAGCTTCTCTTCCCATGGGCCTGAACTCGCGAACTACGGGGTCGCGGCGCCGGGAGTCAGTATCGAAACCACCATGGTCGGGAACACGTATACCAACGGCGTCTCGGGCACGTCATTCGCTGCTCCGCATGTCGCGGGCCTGGCCGCCCTGGCCATCTCGGCCAGACCCGATTGCAGAGGGCTTAACTGCGCGCAGTTCGCCCATAACACGATTCGTGGGGGGGCGGATAGCGTCGGCGCGGCCTCGCTGTCTTTGGCAGGGGGCTTCATGGCGCAAGGCGAGTATACCGGCGCGGGCCGCATCAACGCCTTCCGCTCCATGCGCCTGGCGGTCCGGGGGACCCTGGCCGATTTCGAGGGCGACCAGAAGGCCATCGCCTTCCCCAACCCCTTCCGGCTCTCGCAGAACCCCCAGGTGTCCATCACCGTGCCGCTGTCCCTCCAGGGCGCCGAGACCAGGATCAAGCTCTACACCATCGCCGGCGAATTCGTCAGGGAGCTCACGGGCCTGACCTGGGACGGCAAGAACGCCGACGGCAACCCCGTGGCCACCGGCACCTACGTCTTCGTGGTCTCCTCGGCCAACGGCACGACCCGGGGCCGCGTGGCGGTCATCCGTTGAATGGGGGAGCGCATTTTAGTAGCTTTTAACCGCACGCGCGGCCGCGAGATAGCCTCTCGCGTCTCGGTGGCGGACGCCGCCGCCTCGCGTTCGCGCGGCCTGCTGGGCCGGGACGCGATGGCGCCGCAGGAAGGCCTCTGGATCGTGCCCTGTCCCATGATCCACACCTTCTTCATGCGCTTCGCCATCGACGTGCTGTTCCTGGACCGCAGTCTGCGGGTCGTGCGCGTGCTCGAGGGCCTCAAGCCCTGGCGCGTCTCGCCGTGGGTCTTCCGGGCGCACAGCGTCCTGGAGTTCGCGGGCGGGACGCTGCGGGGTTCGGTCGGGACGGGAGACCAGCTGGAAATCTCGTGATCTAGTCCGGAGCGAACATGGCTGTCAAGGGACTGCAGAGGCGCAAGACCGTGGCGGAGATCCTCAGCGAGCGCAAGCTCCTCAGCGAGGAGCAGCTCAAGACCGCGGACGCCGACTCCAAGAAGAACAATAAGACGCTCCAGCAGTCCATCCTCGACCTCAACTTGATGAACAAGGGGCAGCTCCTCAAGAGCCTCTCCGAGGAATGGCAGGTCAAGGCCGTGGACCTCAACCAGATGGACATCGACGCCGAGATCGCCAAGATCATCCCCGAGGCCGTGGCCCGCCGCCACCACGCCATCCCCTTCGCCAAGGAGGAGAGCGTCCTCTTCGTGGCCATGGCCGACCCCCGGGACTTCTTCGTCTCCGAGGACATCCAGCTGCGCACCGGGCTGGAGATCCAGCCCTACCTGGCCCTGCCCCAGGACATCCTCGCGGCCCTCGACGGCGCCTACGGCAAGGGCGAGGGCGCGGTCATGAACCGGCTCGTGGCGGACATGGCCAAGAAGGAGGCCGAGGGGACCACGCCGGGCGAGGGCATGGAGGTCATCAAGGACGAGGCCAAGTCCGACATCGCCGAGGTCGACGCCTCGGCCCCCGAGGTCGAGAAGCTGGTCAACGCCATCATCCTGGGCGCCCTCTCCATGAAGGCCTCGGACATCCACATCGAGCCTTTCGAGGACGCCACCGGCAAGAACTCCAAGCTCCTGCTGCGCTACCGCGTCGACGGCCGCCTGCTGCCCGGCCCCTTCACCGTGCCCTGGGGCTACCGGGCCGCGGTCGCCGCGAAGATCAAGATCATGACCGGCTCCATGAACATCACGGAGCGCCGCATCCCCCAGTCCGGCCGCATCCAGATCCTGGCCGGCGGCAACCCCATCGAGTTCCGCGTGGAGATGGTGCCCACGGTCTATGGCGAGTCCTGCGTCATGCGCATACTCGACCGCAAGTCTGTCCAGGTGGACATCATGAAGATGGGCTTCATGCAGGACACCCTGGACAAGTTCCTGAACCTGCTCAAGGGCATCGGAGGCAAGAAGAACTTCGGACTCATCGTGGTCTGCGGCCCGACCGGCTCGGGAAAATCCACGACCCTGTACGCCGCCCTCAACCACGTCAACCGGCCGGACATCAAGATCCTCACGGCCGAGAACCCCGTGGAGTACAACCTCGACGGCATCGTCCAGGTCCCGGTCAACCCCGACCTCAAGCTCGGCGAGAACAAGAAGTTCGACTTCGCCACCGCCCTGCGCTCCTTCCTGCGCCTGGACCCCGACGTCATCATGGTCGGCGAGATCCGCGACGAGGAGACCGCGCACATCGCCATGGAAGCCGCCATGACCGGCCATCTGGTCTTCTCCACCATCCACACCAACGACGCGTCCTCCACCATCTCGCGCCTGACCGACATGGGCCTGCCCTCCTTCATGGTGGCCGGCACCATCAAGGCGATCCTGGCCCAGCGTCTCTCGCGCCGGCTGTGTTCTGAATGCAAGGCGCCCCACGACCCCACCCCGGAGGAGGTCAAGATCTTCAAGGAGAACGCGGTGGACCTGCCCGCGGGCTCCAAGCTCTACGGCCCTCCGCCGGGGGGCGGCTGCGACGTCTGCAAGAACCTCGGCTTCAAGGGCCGCGTCGGCATGCACGAGCTGCTGGTGATGACCGACTCTTTGCGCACCTTCTGCCTCAAGGACGTGGCCGCCGACCCGGTCAAGCGCGAGGCCATGAAGGAAGGCATGCGCCTCATCGTGCAG
>JACRDS010000009.1 GCA_016212825.1 Elusimicrobiota bacterium
ACGGCGGCGGACTACGAGTACGAGGCTTACAACGGAGCCACCTTCCCGGCCCTCTACGCCATGATGGCCCGGGCCCACATGGAGAAGTACGGCACCACGCGCGAGCAGCTGGCCATGGTGGCGTCCAAGAACCATGACAACGGCCTGCTCAACCCCCGGGCCCAGTTCCGCATGAAGGTGAGCGTAGTTGACGTGCTCAACTCGGTCAAGGTGGCCGAGCCCCTGAACCTGCTGGACTGCTCGCCCATCACGGACGGGGCCGCGGCCGTGGTGCTGGCGCCCAAAGAGCTGGCTGTCAAGCTCAAGAAGAAGCCCTTGGTCACGGTGGCCGGCGTGGGCCAGGCCACGGACGTGATGGCGCTGGCGCAGCGCGAGGACATCACCCGCCTGGAGGCGGCCGAGCTGGCCGCCTGCCGAGCCTACAAGATGGCGGGCAAGACCCCCAAGGACATCGACTTCGCCGAGGTCCACGACTGCTTCACCATCGCGGAGATCTGCGCGGTGGAGGCCCTGGGCTTCTGCAAGAAGGGCCAGGGCGGCAAGTTCACGGAGCAGGGCCATACCGCCCTCAAAGGCTCCAAGCCCATCAACACCTCGGGGGGCCTCAAGTCCAAGGGGCACCCGGTCGGTGCGACCGGGGTCGCGCAGATCGTGGAGCTCGTCGAGCAGCTGCGCGGCAGCGCCGGCGAGCGCCAGCTCGGCAAGGCCCGCTGCGGCCTGGCCCAGAACATGGGCGGGACCTGCGCGTCGTCGGTGGTGAGCATACTCACCCGGGAGGGAGCGTAACATGCAGCCGCAACAATACTGGAGAGAGATCCCCCAGCGCTACCGCCTGGAAGCCGGCCGCTGCCGCAAGTGCAAGAAGGTGTTCTTCCCGCCGCGGCGCAAGTGCGACGGCTGCGGGGGCGAGGCCTTCGAGACCTTCCGCCTGCCGCTGGAGGGCAAGCTGAGGACCTTCACCGTGGTGCACACCGCGCCGGAGCGCTTCTCCAAGCTGGTGCCCTACGGGGTGGGCATCGTGGAGCTCTCCAACAAGGTGCGCGTCACGGCCCAGATCGTGGACGCGGACCCGGAGGAGCTCAAGGTCGGCATGCCGGTGCGCCTGGAGTTCCGCAAGATCCACGACGTGGGCCACGCCGGCGTGATCTGCTACGGCTACAAGGCCGTTCCGGCCTGACGAGCCTCAGGTCCGCGCCTTGACCGTCCTCTTCGCGCGATAGCGCGGGGAAGGCTCGTGTATCCAGCCGGGCTGCGTCGGCGACTCCAGACCCAGATGCAGGCGCATGGCGTAGTCGGCCCGGGCCATGACCTCCGGCGGCGCGAATCCTATCGCCTTGCGCAGACGGCTTTTGTCCAGGGTCCGGATCTGGTCTGCCTTGGCCTTGCTGTCCTCCTTGATCCCGCAGGCAGCGGCGGGCAGGAGAGCCTCGAATGGGAAGATTCTCGCGAGGTTGGAGGTTATCGGGAGCACCGTCACGGTCCGGGCCTGCAGATTATTGTTATCGTTGGAAACCACCAAGGCCGGACGGGTCTTCCGGATCTCGGAGCCGACGGTCGGGTCCAGGGCGGTCCAATAGATTTCGCCGCGCCGGATCATTCGATGCCGTCCCCGCTCACGGCGTCCCAGTCCTGGACGAGCTGGACATTCTCGCGGGCGGATTCCCGGTAGGCCTCGGCAAGCAGGGCTTCCCGGCGCCGCGCCTCGGCGGCGGCAAGCTTCTCTCTGAGTGCTTGCGCGATGAAGGCGCTCTTGTTGGGGATGTCCTTGAGCCGGGCGGCCAAGTCTTTGGGCAGAGTGATGTTCATTCTGTGTGTATTCATATACACCTCTAATGTGTATTATAACAGGATCCGCCGGGCCAATCAAGCCCCGTCTTCACCTCAGCGCCCCGGAGCCGGGGCGCGCTTGCGGCGCGCCGCGTGGGCGATGCCGGCGGCGTTGAGCTCCAGGTCGAGCTTGAGGAGCTCCCAGGTCTCGGGGGCGTCGAGGCCCCTCTCCCGCAGCGCCGCGCGGAAATGCTCGCGCAGGGCGGCTTCGCAGAAGGGGGTCAGCGCCGCGTCGGGCAGGCCCGAGGCCGCGGCGCTCTCCAGCAGCCGCGCTGAGAAATCCAGGTGCCCCAGCAGTTGCTCCGCGGCCGGGCGCAGGTCCGCGACCTCGCCGAAATGGCTCAGGAAGGCGCGCCGGGCTCCGGTCTTGACCAGACGTTCCACGCTGGTCCGGGCTTCTTCAGGCTCGTAGCCCGTGGGGCTGGTGGAGGGGAAGATGAAGAGCCCTCTCCCCTGGAGGGCCGGATAAGCCAGGCCGAAGGAGTCTCCCGTGAACGCCCCTTCCGAGGCCGGGTCCCAGACGCACATGTGGTGGTTGGCATGGCCCCGCGTGTGCAGGAAGGTCAGCTCCCGGCTGCCCCAGCGCAGGACCTCGCCGTCGGCCATGGCGCGCACGCGGGCCGCGGGCACCGCGCCCACGGAGCCGTAGAGCTCCTCGAAGGCCTGATCCCCGTAGACCTTGCGGGCGCCGGCCTCCAGGCGCGCGGGGTCGATGATGTGGCCCGCCGCTTTTGGGTGGGCCAGGAGCGTGGCGTTGGGGCAGGCGTCGAGCAAGGCCTGGCTGCCCGCCGCATGGTCGAGATGGGCGTGCGTCACCACCGCGTAGTCCACCTGCTCCGGGCCCAGGCCTGCGGCCTGGAGGCTCTCCAGCAGTCTCGGCAGGGCGCGCGCCGTGTTGTTGTCCACGAACAGGGCCCGGCCGCCCTCGACGAGCAGGTAGGAGGCCGCGTAGCCGGGCCGCCCCAGGTAGCGGCAGTCAATCGCGATGACCGGAGCCGGCATCAGGGCTTGCGGCGCGACTCCCGATAGGCCAGCATGAAGAACACGGTGGAGAGCCGGTTGAGGTAGGCGTAGACCGGCGGCCTGAGCTTGCCCGAGCGCAGCAGGGCCGTGCAGGCCGACTCCAGGTCCCGGCAGCGCACCCGGCATTCGTTGTAAGCCGCGGCCAGCGGAGTGTCGAAGCGCACGAACTTCTTGGGCGGCTCGCCCAAGGAATCCGCGAAGGCCTCGAGCGCGTCCACGTCCGCCCTGGTGACGGGCCAAGGCAGGCAGGCTTGTCCCGCTCCGGAGAGCTCGCCCGCCGCCTGCCAGAGCTTGCGCTGCACCTCCCTCAGGGCTGCCCAGGCCGAGCCGGCGGCGCCGAGCAGGGCCAGGTCCACGGCGCTCTGCAGCGAGTCGATCTTGCCGCCCAGCACTATGCGCGGATGGTCCTTGGCCAGCCGCCGTCCGGAGAGGTCGCTGGTGAAGCCCGCGTCGCCTTTCTTGGTGTAGACCGGCTTCATCGAGCGGCGGATAAGGGACCGCCGTCCCTGGAGGGTGGTCGTTCTCCGCTCCCGGAAGGGGCGGCGGGCAGGGGGAAGGGATTGCCGTGGCGGTCCAAGGACACCAGCTCGGCCAAGGGTTTGCGCTCCACCCGCCGGGGCAGGCGCGCGGGCCAGCCCACGGGGATGAGCTCCACCACGCTGCGGCCGGCCGGGACCCCCAGGATCTCTCCGGCCTTGGCGAAGTCGAAGTAGCCCGCATGCACGGTCCCCAGCCCCTCGGCGGCCGCGGCCAAAGCCAGGTGCTCGCAGGCGATGCCCAGGTCGAAGAGCATCCACGCGTCGCCCCGCGCGGTCACGGACTCGCCCTTGTACCAGCCGGAGCGGCCCGCGATGCCCACCGCGGCTACCAGCACCGGCGCCTCGGCCACGGCCTTGGTCGCGGGGTTGCCCGGCGAGAGGGTCTGCTGGAGCCGGCGCCTGAGCTCCGGGTCCTGGACCAGGATGAGCTCCCAGGGCTGGACGTTGGCCCAGGAGGGCGCGGCCCGGAAGGCTTCGAGCAGGCGCAGCAGGACCTCGGGGGCGACGGGGTCGGGCTTGAACTCCCGGATGGACTGCCGGCTGCGCACGGCCTCGTGGAATTCCATGGTCAGGCCTCCAGGGAGATGTCCGAGACCCCGCCCAGGCGCTTGGCCATCTCCGTCATCTCCTTGAGCTTGGCCTCGGCGAACACGGAGAGCCGGGCCCCGTCCGGCGAGCCGCCGCCGTGCATGCAGCCCGGCACGCCCGAGCCGATGGTGAGCCACTCGATGAGGCGGGCGATGCGGGCCCGGGTCTCGGCCGGAGCGTGGGCCTTGAGGTACTTGCGGATGAGGTGCCCGTAGCGCTCGTCGAGGAAATCCTGGGCCGAGGGCATGCAGCCGGTCTCCGCGATGCCGCCGGCGATCTCCTGGGTCAGGCGCTTGGTCTCGTAGGGCAAGGTGGCCACGTGGACCTTGTTGATGTTGGCCAGCAGGGGGTCGGGCAGCCAGGCCCCGGAGGGGTGCCTGCGCCCGAGCACGGCCGCGGCCAGGCCCACGCCGAAGGTGGTCTCGTTGTTGACCAGCATGCGCACCAGCTTGTCGCGGAACACCTTCTCCTGCAGGCCGTTGGCCCGGGCCATGAGGATGGCCGCGCCCACCATCACGTCGCCCTGCCCGGCCACGCAGCCGCCGATGGCCGAGCGGTAGGGCAAGGTGAAGCGCGTGACCGCGTCCTCGGCCGCGGCGTACTCGCCGTTGAGGAAGAGGCGCTCCTTCGGGACGAATACGTCCTGGAAGAAGAGGTAGGCCTGGGTGATGCCGCCGCGGGTCACCGGGTTGTCGAAGCCCGCCTCCTGCTCGCGGGTGTCCGAGGGCCGGCGCGCCTCCACGATGGTCAGGCCCGCCGCGTCGCGCGGGATGACGAAGCTCACCGCGTAGTCCGCCTCGGAGCGCTTCAGGCGCGTGCCCGGCATGACGAAGATCTCCTGAGCCGCGGCCACGCCGCAGATCATGACCTTGGCCCCGCGCACCACCACGCCGCCCGGGCGCCGGGCCACGATGCGCAGGTAGGAGTCCGGGTCGGCCTGGCGGGAGGGGGGGAGCTTGCGGTTCCCTTTTGGGTCGGTGAGCGCCCCGGCCACGGTGATGTCGCGCTCCTGCGCGCCGCGCAGCCAGCGGTGCAGCCGGCGGTGGTAGTCGGTGCCCTGCGCCTGGTCCACGTCCCAGGTGACGGACCACATGGCGTTGAGGGCCGCGCCGCCCACGCAGCGGCCGCCGGTGCAGGTGCCGGTCAGGTTGAAGGCCGCCCGCTTCATGCGGCTCAGGGCGAAGACGTCCTCGGGCGACTGCAGCAGGGAGAGGTAGCGCGAGACGCGCTTGCCGCTGAGGTGCGAGGTGGTGGTGAAGAGGTCCTGATGCTGCGGGTCGCGGGCCGCCTCGAAGAGCTGGGCGTGTCCCTCCACGGTGCGCTTGGTCAGCGGGTCCTCGGTCACGTCTGCGATCAGGCGGCCGAACTTATGGATGTTGGGACGCATGCGGCGCAGGCTCTCCTTGTACGCCTCGGAGGTGCGGCTGAAACCCGCGGGCTTGATCCGGGCGGCCAGGCCCTTGCCGGTCTTGAGCCTCTGGAGCAGGGCCGTGAGCACTTCCCTGAGGTCGCCCACGATGCCGTAGTCCGCGCTCTGGAAGATGGGGGCCTTGGGGTCGCGGTTGACGGCCACGATGGTCTTGGCGCCGAGTATGCCCACGGTGTGGTGCATCATCCCGGAGATGCCCGCCCCGATGTAGAGGCGGGGCTTGATGGAGACGCCGCTGGCGCCGATCATCTGCCGCGGCTTGGCCCAGCCTTCATCCACCGGGGGCCGGGTGGCGCCCACGGCACCGTCCAAAGCCCGGGACAGGTCCTCGAGCAGGGCCCAGTCCTTGCGCGAGCCCACGCCGTGGCCGCCCGCCACCACCACGGCCGCGCTCTTGAGAGCGGCCGGGCCGGAGCCCTCCGCCTCGGCGCGGACCGCCAGGGTCCGCACCCCGCGCAGGCCGCGCGGCAAAAAGACCTTCTCGCGCACGGCCTTGGCGCCCGGCGTCCGGCCGGGGCGCGCGCTGAAGACCCCGGCGGCTACGGTGGCCATCTGCGGCCGCTGGTCCGGGCAGACGATGTTGGCCATGATGTTTCCGCCGAAGCCGGGCACGGTCTGGATGAGGCTGGAGCCGTCGAACTTCAGGTCCACGCAATGGGCGCTGAGGCCGGTGCCCAGGCGGGCCGCCACGCGGGCGGCCCGGGAGGAGTCGGCGCGGCCCGCGCCCAGAAGCAGGACCTCGGGCTTGCGCCGGCGGGCCAGCTCGGAGAGGGCGTAGGCCTGCGTCGGCGCGCCGCCCTGGTCCAGGCGCGGGTCGTCGAGGACGTAGACCGTGGAGGGGCCGTGGTCCAGCAGGGCCCTGGCCGCCTTGCCCGCCGCCGAGCCCAGGACCACGGCTTCCAGGACCATGCCGGCGCTCTCCGCCAGCGCCCGGCCCTTGCCCAGCAGCTCCAGACCGACCGGGTCGGGCCGGCCGTCCTCATGGGAGACGAACACCCAGATGGAAGGCTTCATGAGAGCACCTTGTCCTTGCGCAACCTTTCCAGCAACTGGGCCGCGGCCTCGTCAGGCGAGCCCTGCAGCATCTCTCCCCTGCGCTTGACCGGCGGGGTGAATATGTTGAGCATGCGAGTGGGCGAGCCGGCCAGGCCCACGCCGGAGGGAGCCAGCTTGAGGTCGCGGGCCGACCAGGCGGAGATCTTCTTGGACGCGGCCGCGCGGAGCGAGGCCAGCGGGGTCAGCCGCGGCGCGTTGGCCGACTGGTCCAAGGTGACCAGGGCCGGGAGCTCCGTCTCGCACACGGCCTGCCTTTCCTCGCGCAGGCAATGGGCATGCAGCTTCTTCCTCTTGATCTCGAGGGAGCGGGCGAAGGTCAGGTCCGGTATGCCGAGGAGCTCGGCCAACTGGGGGCCCACCTGGCCCGTGCTGCCGTCGGCGCTGTAGCCGCCGCAGAGGATCAGGTCGAAGCGGCCGAGCTTGCGCACGGCCGCGGCCAGCACGCGCGCCGTGGCCAAGGTGTCGGCGCCGGCGAAGGCGGGGTCCGTGAGCAGGCAGGCCCGGTCGCAGCCCAGGGCCAGGGCCTCCTGGAGCTGCTCCAAGGCGCCCGGCGCGGCCATGGCCAGCGCGCTGACGCGGCCCTTGTGACGGGCCTTGAGCGCGGCCGCGGCCTCCAGGGCGTTGCGGTCCAGGGGGTTGATGACGGAAGGCACCTCGTCGCGGCGCAGGAGCATGGTGTCCGGGTCCAGGCGCAGCTTGTCGAAGCGGGAGGGGTCGGGCACGGGCTTGACGCAGACGATGATGTGCATGGAGGCTCCCTCGGTCAGTTGAGCGCGGCGCGCGAGACCACGATCTTGCCCACCTCGGTGGTGCCGCCGGCCGAGATGCAGACCATGGCGTCGCGGAAGCAGCGCTGCACCGGGTAGTCCAGCATGGTGCCGCAGCCGCCGTGGATCTCCAGGGCCTTGCGGCTGGCGCGCAGGGCGGCCTCGGTGGTGTAGAGCTTGGCCATGGTCATGTGCGTGGCGCAGTCGCGGCCCCGGTCCTTGAGCCAGGAGGCGCGGTAGCAGACCAGCCGGGCCGTCTCCAGGTCGGTCAGGATGTCGGCCACGTTCCACTGGATGGCCTGCAGGGCGGCGATGGGCTTGCCGTAGAGAGTGCGGCTCTTGGAGAACTTCACGGCTTCGTCGAATGCCGCCTCCAGGATGCCCAAGGACACCGCGGCCATGCCCGGCCGGCCCACCTCGCCGATGGTCTTGAGCGCCACCTTCATGCCCTCGCCCTCGTCGGCGACCAGGGCCGATTCCGGCACGCGGCAGTTCTTGAAGAAGAACTCGCCGGTGTCCGCGCCGAGCAGGCCCATCTTGTGCTCCTCGCGGCCCAAAGAGAAGCCCTGGGCCCCTTTCTCTATGATGAAGGCGCTCAGGCCCCGCGAGCCCTCGCCGGTCTTGGCGATGATCAGGGGGGCGGCGCAGAGGTGGGCGTTGGTGATGTAGCACTTGCTGCCGTTGAGCACGTAGCCGCCCCGGGCGCGCGCGGCCGTGCTGGCCATGCCCACGAGGTCGGACCCGCCCGTGGGCTCGGTCACCGCGCAAGTCCCCAGGAACTCGCCCCGGCACATCCGCGGCAAAAGCCGCTCCTTCTGGGCCTTGCTGCCCCAGTCGTTGACGGCCGCGGACTGCATGTGGTGCACCTGCAAAGAGATGCCCACGGCCGCCGAGACCTTGCTGACCTCGGCCACGGCCGCGGTGCGGGCCAGCCAGCCCAGCTCCGAGCCGCCGTAGCGGCGCGGCGTGACCAGGCCCAGCAGGCCGACCTCGGCCAGCTGCTTGATGAGGGGCTTTGGGAACTTCCCGGAGCGCTCCATCTCCGGGACCAAAGGCGCCACGACTTGGCGCGCGAAGTCGCGCGCGGTGCGCTGCACGATCTTGACGGGGTTGGGGAAATCGAAGTCCATGGTGCTTCACTCTAATAAAATAATGGCTATAATACAAACTGCCATGTTCCGCATAGAGGAGTCGTTCGTCAAGCACATCCTCTCCCTCCAGAAAGACCGCCCCACCGTCGTGTTCACCGAGCCGGACGACCCCCGCGTGCTCGAGGCCGTCTGCTATCTGGGGCGCTTCATCAAGCCGGTGCTCCTGGCCTCCGAGGAGTCCGTGCGCGCCTGGGCGGCGCAGAGCCTGTCCCACCTGGAGCCCACCCGCGTGGAGTTCGCCCTGTCGGAGTGCGCCTTCGTGGACATCCCCCGGCAGGCCGCCCTGGTCGAGGAGTTCGCGGCCGACTGCCTCAAGAACCGGCGCTGCGGCAGCGCGGCCGCGGACCTGGCGACGGCCAGGTCCGCGGTCTCGGAGCCGGGTCTCTTCGGCGTCTACGCCGCGCACCTGGGCCACGCGGACATGGTGGTGGGCGGGGCCCGCCACGGCGCCAAGGACTTCTTCCGGCCCATGCTCGCGGTGCTCTCCAAGCGGGAGGTGGTCTGCGAGGCGGGCTTCTTCGTCCTGCCCGACGAGCACCCGGAATCGCTCTACCCCCACAACATCGTGGTCTTCGGCGACATCGGCGTCAACGCGACCATGAGCCCGCGCAAGCTGGCGGACGTGGCCGTGGGCATCTGCGCGGTGGCGCGCGACCTCATCCCGGAGGAGGTCCTGCCCGAGATCCACGGCGCCATAGTCTCCTACTCGCACCGGGGCTCCGACGAGGGCCCCTCCCCGGACATGATCCGCCAGGCCATGGCCCTGATCCCCGGCCTGCTGGCCGAGCGCGTGCGCCTGGGCCGGCGCTACGCCGGCATCCGCATCGCGGGCGAGGTGAAGATCAGCGCGGCCGTCTCGCGGCGCTCCGCCGAGCTCTACGGCGGCGACGGCCTCGGCGGCGGAACCAACGTCATCATCTGCCCCAACCTGGAGACCGGCAACCTCCTCTACGACCTCTACTCCTCGCGCTACCCCACCGCCAAGAAGTTCCAGGTCATCTTCGGCGTGGGCTTCCGGGGCGTGGACCTGGCCATCGACTGCAGCCCGGAGGACGTGCGCCTGGCGGTCAAGGCCTCGGTGCTGCGCCTGCACCGCTACGGCCGCTGGACCCGCACCCCCCAGGACACCTTCTTCCGCCGCCACCGCGTCCTGGCCGTCAACCCGGGCTCCACCTCCACCAAGATCGCGGTCTATGAAGGAGAGGTGGAGACCTTCAGCCGCGAGCTGCAGCACACCCAGGCGGAACTGGCCCCCTTCGCCGGCCGCCGCATCGCCGAGCAGTACGCCATGCGCAAGGACTCCGTTCTGCGCGCCTTGGGCGAGGCCAAGCTCGGCCCCGGCGACATGGACGCCTTCTGCGGGCGCGGCGGACTGCTGCGCCCCATCCCGCACGGCACTTACCGGGTGGGCGAGGCCATGCTCGCCGAGCTGCGCGCGGGCCTGGGCGGGGAGCACGCCTCCAATCTGGGCGGCCTCATCGCCCACGACCTGGCCGCGCCCGCGGGCAAGCCCGCCTTCATCGTGGACCCTGTGGTGGTCGACGAGACTCCCCCGCGGGTGAAGGTCACCGGCGTCAAGGCCATCCGCCGGCGAGTGATCAGCCACGCCCTCAACCAGATCGCCTCGGCGCGGCGCTACGCGCAGGAGAACGAGACCTTCTACGAGCGCGTCAACGTGGTGGTCTGCCACCTGGGCGGCGGCATCTCCATCGGGGCCCATTCCCAGGGCCGCTACATCGACGCCAACAACGGGCTCGACGGCGAGGGGCCCTTCAGCCCGGAGCGCTGCGGCTCTTTGCCCCAGGCGCAGTTCGCGGAGCTCTGCTTCTCGGGGCGCCTGACCCACGCGGAGGTCAAGAAGCTCATCAAGGGCGCGGGTGGGCTCATCGACCTGCTGGGCACCTCGGACCTGCGCGAGGTGGAGCGCCGCATCGCCGCCGGCGACGCGGAGGCCGCGGAGGTCTTCGACGCCATGGCCTACCAGATCGCCAAGGCCGCGGCCGCCTTGCTGCCGGCCTTCGACGGGCAGAAGCTCGACCGCGTCATCCTGACCGGCGGCATGGCGCGCTCCGCCATGCTGGTGGAGCGCCTCGCGGGCTACCTGGTCGGCCTGGGCTGCGGCGTCACCGTCTACCCCGGAGAGAACGAGATGGCGGCCCTGGCCAAGGGCGCCCTGCGCGTGCTCTACGGCCGGGAAGCCGCGCGCGAGTACACGTCCCCGGACCGGGCGTCGCTGGCGCCGCGGCCCGCAATCCCTTAGGATAGCTCATAGGAGGCTCAGGCATGGACTTCGAGTTCACGGAAGAGCAGCGCATGGCCATAGACGGGGCGCGCCGCTTCGCGCAGGAGAAGCTGGCTCCGGCGGTGGCCGAGCTCGACGAGAAGGGCGAGGTCAACCTCAAGGCCCTCAAGGAGCTGGGCGGGCTGGGCTACCTGGGGATGACCGTGGCCGAGGAGGACGGCGGCTCGGCCCTGGGCGCGGTGGCCTACGCCGGCTCCATGATCGAGTTCAGCAAGGTCGACGCGGGCTGCGCGGTGGCCGTGTCCGTGCAGAACTCCTTGGTCAACGACGCGGTCGCGCACTTCGGCACCCCGGCCCAGAGGAAGAGGTTCCTGCCCAAGCTCGCCTCCGGCGAGTGGATCGGCTGCTTCTCTTTGACCGAGGCCGGCGCGGGCAGCGACCCGGCTTCCATGCGAACCACGGCCAAGCGCCAGGACGGCGGGTTCGTACTCAACGGCACCAAGAACTTCACCACCAACGGCGGCATCGCGGACGCCATCATCGTCTTCACGCGCAGCGAGGCGCCGCCCGGCGGGAAACCAGGCATCTCGGCCTTTTTGCTCACCAAGGACGCGCCGGGCTTCAAGGTCGGCAAGCACGAGAACAAGATGGGCATCCGCACCTCGAGCACGACCGAGATGGTCTTCGAGGACTGCCGGCTCCCGGCCGACGCCCTGCTCGGCGAGGAGGGCAAGGGCCTCAAGGTCGCTTTGGCCACTTTGGACGGCGGCCGCATCGGCATCGCCTCCCAGGCCGTGGGCATCGCGGAGGGCGCCCTGGAGGAGGCCGTGCGCTACGCCAAGGAACGGGTCCAGTTCGGCAAGCCCATCGCGGAGCTGGAGGGCCTGCAGTTCATGCTCGCGGACATGGCGACCGAGGTCGAGGTGGCCAAGACCATGCTCTTCCGCGTGGCCTGGATGAAGGACGCGGGCAAGCCGCGTTTCACCAAGGAGGCGGCCATGCTCAAGCTCTACGCCTCTGAGATGGCGCACCGGGTCTGCCACAAGGCCGTGCAGGTCCACGGCGGCTACGGCTTCATGAAGGAGTACAAGGTGGAGCGCCTCTACCGGGACCAGCGCATCACCGAGATCTACGAGGGCACCTCCGAGATCCAGCGCTACGTCATCGCGCGCAGCATCCTGGGGGCCTAGCCATGGACATCGCGGTCATCCTGAGGCAGGTCCCGGACACCGAGGCCGCGGTCAAGCCTGACCCGGCGCGCCCCGGCGCCATCCTGGAGGGCGAGATCAAGTTCGTGCTCAACCCGTACGACGAGTACGCGGTGGAAGAGGCCCTGCGCATCACGGAGAAGCTGGGCGGCTCGGCCGTGGGCTTCTGTGTGGGCCCGGAGCGCTCGGAGACGGCCCTGCGCACGGCGCTGGCCATGGGCCTGGAGCGCGCGGTCTGGGTCTGCGAGCCGGCCGCCTGGCAGGCGGACGTGGTCACGCAGGCCCGCGTGCTCGCCGCGGCCATCAAGAGCGGGGGCTTCGCCCCTGCCCTGATACTCTGCGGCCGGGAGTTCATCGACACGCAGGAGGACGCCATGGCCGCGGCCGTGGCCCAGGCCCTGGACATCCCGCACGTGCTGGGTGCGGCCAAGATCGAGCTTTCCGACGGCAAGGTCGTGGTGAGCCGGGAGGTGGAGGGCGCGACATTGGAGATCGAGGCCAAATTGCCCGCGGCCGTGTCCTGCTCCAAGGGCCTCAACGAGCCCCGCTATCCGACCCTCATCGCCATCAAGCGCTCCAAGAACAAGGAGATCAAGAAGGCGGCGTTGGCCGAACTCGGGGTGGACCCCGGCCCGGCCAAGAGCAAGGTGCTGGCGCTCAAGCTGCCGCCGCCGCGCGCCAAGGGCGTGCGCGCGGAGGGGGAGCCGGCCGCGGTCGCTTCCCAAAGCCTCGAATGGCTCGCCAACACGGCGAAGGTGATATGACATGGCAGGCATCATAGTCTGGATAGAAACGGCCAACGGCGAGGTCCGCAAGGCCAGCCGGGAGGCCGCGGCAGTCGGCCTCAAGCTCGCGGAGAAATTCCAGGTCCCTCTGGCCGCGGTGGTCTGCGGCGCGGACGCGGCCTCGGCCGCCAAGCTGGGCCGGCTGGGCTTCGCGAAGGTGTTCAGCGCGGATGGAGACGCGCTGCGCGCGTACTCCAGCGAGGCCTTTTGCGGCGCGGTGGCCGAGGCGGGCAAGCGCCTGGGCGCAGACCTCTACGTCGTGTCCGCCACGGCCCTGGGCCGGGACCTCTCCGCCCGCTTGGCTGCCCGGCTGGGCGCGGCGCTGGCCACGGATGTGACCGAGGTCCAGTGGGACAGCCCAGCTTTGACCGTGGTCCGGCCGGTCTATTCCAGCAAGCTTCTGGCCGTGACCGAGCTCTGCGCCCCGGTCAAGGTGCTGTCCCTGCGTCCCAACGTGTTCCCGGCCGAGGCGGAACGCGAGCAGACCGCGGAAGTGGTCGCCATCACCCCGGAGGACCTGCGCATCCGCGCCCAGGTGCTCAAGGCCATCCAGGCCGCGCAGGGCGTCATGGACGTGACCGAGGCCGAGGTCATCGTGTCCGGCGGCCGCGGCGTGGGCGGGCCGGAGGGCTTCAAGCTTATCGAGGACCTGGCCAAGACCCTGCGCGGCGCCGTGGGCGCCTCGCGCGCGGCCGTGGACGCCGGCTGGATTCCCTACAAGCATCAGGTGGGGCAGACCGGCAAGGTGGTCTCGCCCGTGCTTTACATCGCCTGCGGCATATCCGGGGCCATCCAGCACTTCGCGGGCATGGGCTCCTCCAAGTTCATCATCGCCATCAACAAGGACAAGGACGCGCCCATCATGGAGAAGGCGGATTTCGCCATGGTCGCGGACCTCTTCAAGGTCGTGCCCATCCTCAAGGAGGAGCTGGCCAAGGCCCTTAAAAAATGAACTACGAGATATTGAAGGTCGAGAAGCAGGACTCGGTCGCGGTCGTGACCGTCAGCCGCCCCAAGGCCATGAATGCGCTCAACACGCGCTTCTTCCAGGAGCTGGACGCCTTGCTGGCGGAGTTGACCCAGGACAGCGGGCTGCGCGCGCTGGTCCTTACCGGCGAGGGCAAGGCCTTCGTGGCCGGCGCCGACATCGCGGAGATGGCGGACAAGGACTCCCGCGCCGGCTCCGAGTTCTCGCGCGCCGGGCAGCGCACCTTCCGGGCCGTCGAGGAGTTCCCGCTGCCCGTGATCGCCGCGGTCAACGGCTTCTGCCTGGGCGGCGGCTGCGAACTGGCCATGTCCTGCGACTTCCGCATCGCCAGCACCATGGCCAAGTTCGGCCAGCCGGAGGTGAACCTGGGCCTCACCCCGGGCTACGCCGGGACCCAGCGCCTGCCGCGGCTCGTCGGCGCGGGCCACGCCCTCTACCTCCTGCTCACCGGCGAGCTGGTCGGCGCGGAGGAGGCCCTGCGCCTGGGACTGGTCCAGAAGGTGGTGGCCCCCGAAGCTCTCATGCCCGAGGCTTTGGGCCTGGCCAGGAAGATCGCGGCCAAGGGGCCCAAGGCCGTGCGCCTGGTCAAGCGCCTGGTGCGCAAAGGCCTGCTCGGCTCGTTCGACGCGGGCTGCGCCATGGAATCAGAGGACTTCGGCTCCCTGTTCGGCAACGAGGGGGCCGAGGGCATGAAGGCTTTCCTGGAGAAGCGCGCGCCGGATTTCAAGGCCGCGGCAAGGTGAGACATGGACTACGCTGAGAGGCTCGAGAACGCCGCGGTGCTGGGCGCCGCGGGCAAGATGGGCAGCGGCATCGTGCTGCTGCTGGCCCAAGAGCTGGCGGACCTGGCCCTCAAGCCGGAGAACCGCTCGCGCTGCTACGTGCTGCACGCGGTGGACATCTCGGACCGGGCCTTGGCCGGGCTCCTGAAGTACCTGCGCGAGCAGGTGCGCAAGTCGGCGGAGAAGCGCATCGTGGCCCTGCGCCAGACCTACGCGGACCGGCCCGACCTGGTTGACAACGGCGACATCATCGAGGCCTACGTGGCCGACGCGCTCGCCGTGGTGCGGCCGGCCACGGTGCCGGCCGCCGCAGGGCAGGCCAACGTGGTCTTCGAGGCCGCCACCGAGGACCTGGAGCTCAAGCTCAAGCTGCTCAAGGCCGTGGCGGCGGAGAACCCCAAGCAGCCCTGGGTCTTCACCAACACCTCCTCCATCCCGATCTCCGAGCTCGATTCCAAGGCCGGGCTGGGCGGGCGCATCATGGGCTTCCATTTCTACAACCCTCCCGCGGTGCAGAAGCTCGTCGAGCTCATCCGGGGCAAGACCACCAAGCCGGAGCTGGCCGAGTTCGCCGAAGCCCTGTGCCAGAAGCTGCGCAAGACCGTGGTCCCGTCCCGGGACGTGGCCGGCTTCATCGGCAACGGGCACTTCATGCGCGACATGCTGCACGGAATCGCCGAGCTCGAAAGGCTCTCGAAAGAGATGCCCTTCGTCCAGGCCGTCTACTGCGTCAACCGGGTGAGCCAGGACTTCCTGGTCCGGCCCATGGGCATCTTCCAGTTGGTGGACTACGTGGGCCTCGACGTGTGCCAGTGCATCCTCAAGGTCATGGACCCGCGCCTGCCCGGCCAGGGGCTCAAGAGCGCGCTCCTGGAGCGCATGCTGGGCCTGGGTGCCAAGGGCGGGCAGAACCACGACGGCTCGCAGAAGGACGGCTTCCTGCGGTATGAGAAAGGCCGCATGGCCGGGGTCTATGACCCGGAGGCCAAGCGCTACGTGCCGCTGGCGGAACTCCAGGCCGCCTGCGACGCCAAGCTCGGGCCTCTGCCCGAGCCGGCCTTGGCCTGGAAGACGGCCGCGCGCCTGCCCGACAAGGACAAGGCCCTGGCCGAGTTCTTCGGCAAGCTCGACAAGATGAGCTCTCTGGGCGCGGAGCTGGCCAAGCGCTACGGCAGCCGCTCGCATGAGATCGGGCTGGGCCTGGTCAAGGATGGGGTGGCCGCGAGCCCCGAGGACGTCAATAAGGTCCTGCTCACCGGATTCTTCCACGCCTATGGCCCGATCAACGACTACTTCAAGGCGAAGGTATCCCGATGAACAAGCTGCGGCGGAAGGTTTTCCTGGCGGCGGGCTGCAACACCATCTCCATGGGCTCCGGACGCAAGGAGTTCCATCCCAAGAAGCCGCGCCCCGGGCTCGAGGATTACGTCAAGGAGGCTGGCCAGGGCACGCTCAAGCTCGTCGGCGGCGCCCGGAACGTGGACGAGGGAGTGATCGGCAACTTCATGGCGGGGCGCTTCAATCACCAGGGGAACCTGGCCGCCTTGATCCCCATGATCGACCCGGGCCTGCTCTGGAAGCCCTGCACGCGCACGGAGGGGGCCTGCTGCTCGGGCGCCCTGGCGGTGATGGCCTCCATCAAGTCCGTGCTGTCCGAGACCGCTGAGGTCTCGCTTTGCGTGGGCTTCGAGGTGCAGAACACGGTCAAGGCCATGTACGGGGCGGACATCCTGTCCACCGCGGGCTGGCGCCAGGAGCGCAAGGCCGGGCACGCCTATTTCTTCCCAGGCAAATTCAGCGACCGGGCCGGGGCCTACTACGCCAAGCACGGCCGCGAGCGCACGCGCAAGGCCATGGCGCGCTGGTATCGCAACGCCATCGAGAACGCGCGCCTGTGCCCTACGGCCCAGGAGCATCACAACACGACCAAGGACCTGGAGGCTCAGGCCTTGAGCGAACCCAGTCCGAAGAGCTTCGTAGAGCATCTCACCGTCTACGACTGCTCGAAAGTCTCGGACGGCGCCTCGGCCATCGCGGTCTGCTCGGAGGAGGGCTTGAAGCGCGCGGGCATCGCGAGATCGGATGCCGTGGAGCTCGTGGGTTGGGGGCAGGTCGAGGCGGACCTGACCCAGCCGCCGCCGGACCTGACGGTTCTGGAGACCACGCGCCGCGCCGCGGCGCAGGCTCTGGAATCGGCGGGCATCAAGGTCTCGGACCTGGCCACGGTGGAGACGCACGACTGCTTCACCATCGCGGGCGTCCTGGCCGTCGAGGCCATCGGCCTGGCCAAGCCGGGAGAGGGCCCCGACTTCGTCTCGGCCGGAGAGACCAGCCGCACGGGCAAGGTGCCTTTCAACACCACGGGCGGGCTCATCGGCTGGGGCCATCCCACGGGCGCCACGGGCGTGCACCAGACCGTCACCCTGTGGGAGCAGCTCACGGGCAAGGCGGGCGCCAACCAGATCGAGGTCAGCGACAAGCGGCCCTACGGCCTGTCCATCAACATGGGCGGCGACGACAAGACCGTGGTGGCCCTGGTCCTGCGCCAGGCTCGATAGCGCCCGTCCTGCTGGTCGGGACGCGGTCAGCGGCGCCAGCCTTGTCCGCCCTACCAAAATGTGCTTTTATGAGGTCTCGCCTCCAAATGGGGAGCTAGGGGCTCAAAGACCAAGAGAGGGGTCCAAAATGGCCAGAATGGTCAGATGCGGTTTGATCCAATGCAGCTTGCCGGTCCACGAGGGCGAAGGCAGCATCCGGGCCATCAAGGACGCGATGATCCGCAAGCACCTCGGGCTCATCGACAAGGCCGGCAATAAGGGCGTGCAGATCCTCGGCCTCCAGGAGATCTTCTCGACCCCCTATTTCTGCCCCTCGCAGGACAGCAAGTGGTACGCCACGGCCGAGCCGGTGCCGGGGCCCACGACCGCCCTCCTCTCCAGATACGCCAGGAAGCACCGCATGGTCATCGTGGCGCCCCTCTACGAGCGCGCCACGGCCGGGGTCTACTACAACACGGCCGCGGTCCTGGATGCGGACGGCAAGTACCTCGGGAAGTTCCGCAAGATCCACATCCCCCAGGTGGCGGGCTTCTGGGAGAAGTTCTTCTTCAAGCCCGGCAACCTCGGCTACCCGGTCTTCGAGACCAAGTACGCCAAGGTGGGCGTGTACATCTGCTACGACCGCCATTTCCCCGAGGGGGCGCGGATCTTCGGCCTGCACGGGGCTGAGATCGTCTTCAACCCGTCGGCCACGGTGGCCGGCCTCTCGGACCACATCTGGAAGCTGGAGCAGCCCGCGCACGCGGTGGCCAACGGCTACTTCATGGGCTGCATCAACCGGGTGGGCGTGGAGCGGCCCTGGAAGCTCGGCACCTTCTACGGGCACAGCTATTTCGTCAGCCCCCGCGGCGAGTTCCTGGCCGAGGGCAGCGGGGACAAGGACGAGCTGGTGACCGCGGACATCGACTTCGACAAGATCACCGAGGTGCGCAACACCTGGCAATTCTACCGGGACCGGCGCCCCGAGACCTACGAGGACATCGGCAAGCTTCTGCCGTAGGAGGCTCACACATGAAGACCGCGGCGCGGGAGAAGTCGTCGGCCGGGAGCGCCCGCCCCGGCTCCACGGGGGAGACCTTGGTCAGGGGCGGGACCGTGTTCACGGCTGCGGACTCCTTCCCGGCCGACATCCTCATCCGGGGCGAGAAGATCGCGGCCATAGGCGAGAGGCTGACGCCGGGCGCCGCGGCCGGCGTGGTGGACGCCAAGGGCCTGGAGATCTATCCGGGCGGCGTGGACGTGCACACCCATTTCGAGCTGCCCTTCATGGGCACGGTGTCCGCGGACGACTTCGAGAGCGGCACCATCGCCGCGGCCTGCGGCGGCACCACCACCATAATCGACTTCGTCATCCCCTCCAAGGGCGGCAGCCTCCTCGACGCCCTGGCGGCCTGGCGCAAGAAGGCGGAAGGCAAGGCGGTCGTGGACTACGGCTTCCACATGGCTTTGGTGGAGATGAACGCAGATGTGGCGGCCGAGTTCCCCAAGCTCATCCGCGCGGGCGTCACCAGCTTCAAGTGCTTCATGGCTTACAAGGGCGCGTTCATGATGGATGACGACCAGCTCCTGGAGACCTTGGGCCTGGCCAAGAAGCATGGCGGCCTGGTCTCCGTCCACGCCGAGAACGGGGACATGCTGACCCATCTCATGAAGCATCTGCTCGCGGCGGGCAAGACCGGCCCCGAATACCACCCCGTCGCCCATCCGGCCGAGGCCGAGGGCGAGGCCGTGCACCGGGCCGTCGCTCTGGCGCAGATGGCCCAGGCGCCGCTCTACATCGTGCACCTGAGCTGCCGGGAAGCCCTGGCCGAGGTCAAGGCCGCGCGCTGCCGAGGCCAGCTGGTCCTGGCCGAGACCTGCCCCCAGTACCTGCTCCTCGACGACGAGCTGTATAGGAAGAACGGCTTTGAAGCCGCCAAGTGGGTGATGTCGCCGCCGCTGCGGGACAAAGCCGGCCAGGAGCAGCTCTGGCAGGGCCTGCGCGACGGCTTCATCCAGGGCGTGGCCACCGACCACTGTTCCTTCCGGTTCCAGGGCCAGAAGGACATGGGCCAGTCGGCCTTCACCAAGATCCCCAACGGCATCCCCGCGGTCGGAGACCGCGTGAGCCTCCTCTACACCTACGGCGTGGGCAAGAAGCGCCTGAACCGCAACCAGTTCGCGGCCGTCATCGCCGCCAACCCGGCCAAGATCTTCGGCCTCTACCCGCAGAAGGGGACTATCGCGGTAGGCTCGGACGCGGACCTCGTGCTCTTCGACCCCAAGAAGAAGGGCCGCGTATCCAAGGACAACACCCATCACAACGTGGACTACTCGGCCTTCGAGGGCTTCGCCTTGGAGGGGCTGCCCGTCTTGGTCATGTCCCGGGGCCGGATCATCGCCAAGGACGACGAGTTCCTGGGCCGCAAAGGCTGCGGGCGCTTCATCAAGAGGAAGGGATTCGACGCGCAGGACTGGAGCTAGACCATGCCAGTGGAAACCACGAAGAACGCGGAAGTGACCAAGAAGTACAAGGAGTTCCTGTATCCCTCGGTCATCACCTACTACCAGGAGCCCTTGCCCTTGGTCTCAGGCCAGGGCTGCCAGGTGACCGACGCGGAGGGGAGGAAGTACCTGGACTTCTTCGGGGGCATCCTCACTGTATCCATCGGCCACTGCCACGCAGGTGTCACGGCCAAGGTCATCGCCCAGCTCAAGAAGCTCCAGCATGTCTCCACCCTCTACCCCACGGCTCCCGTCTCGGACCTGGCCGAACGGCTGGCCGGCATAACCCCCAAGGGCCTGCGCCGGAGCTTCTTCACCAACAGCGGCACCGAGGCCGACGAGACGGCCGTCTTGACCGCCCAACACTACACCGGGGCGGCCGAGATCATCGCGCTGAGGCACTCCTACAGCGGCCGCTCGGCCATGGCCATGAGCCTGACCGCGCACTCTGCCTGGAGGATCTCCCGCACGCCCGTGCCCAACATCCGGCACGCGCACGCGCCCTACTGCTACCGCTGCCCCTTCAAGCTGGAGTATCCGGCCTGCGAGCTGGCCTGCGCCAAGGACATCGAGGAGCTCATCTTGACCGAGACCTGCGGCAAGGTCGCGGCTTTCCTGGCCGAGCCCATCCTGGGCGTGGGCGGCTTCGTGGTCCCGCCCAAGGAGTACTTCCAGACGGCCGTGGAGATCGTGCGCCGCTACGGCGGGCTCTTCATCGCCGACGAGGTGCAGACGGGCTGGGGCCGCACCGGCTGCAAGTGGTTCGGCATCGAGCATTTCAACGTGGTCCCGGACATCATGACCTCGGCCAAGGGCATGGCCAACGGCATCCCCATCGGCTGGACCGTGACCACGGACCAGATCGCCGCGGGCCTCAAGGGCCTGACCATCTCCACCTTCGGAGGCAATCCCGTATCCTGCGCGGCCGCGCACGCGACCATAGACGCCATCCAGGAGGAAGGCCTGCTGGACAACGTCGAGAAGACCGGCGCCTATCTGCGCGAGCACCTGCTCGGCCTGCAGAAGGATTTCCCCGGCATCGGCGACGTGCGGGGCATGGGTCTGATGCAGGGCGTCGAGTTCGTGACGGACCGCAAGACCAAGGCCCCGGACGCCAAGATCGTGGCCCGGCTGTTCGAGGAGACCAAGAAGGAGGGACTGCTCATCGGCAAGGGCGGGCTCTACGGCAACGTCCTGCGCATCAGCCCGCCCATGTGCGCGACCAAGGGCGACGTGGACGACGCCATCAAGCGCCTGCGCAAGGCGCTGGAAAAGATCTAGGAGGTTACCATGGCCAGCACCACGGCGGTCACGAAATACGGCGACCTGAACAACTTCATCGGCGGCAAGCCCTCGAGCCCGGCCCAGGCGGAACGCGCTAAGAGGATCAGTCCGGTCGACGGCAGCGTCCTTTCCACCTTCCCCCTGTCCGGCACCGACGAGCTGGACAAGGCGGTCGCGGCCGCCCAGAAGGCGTTCCCGGAATGGTCGAGCCGCACCATCAAGGAGCGCGCCCAGGTCTTCTTCAAATACTACGAGCTCCTCTCCAAGAACCTCAAGTCCTGCGCCGAGATCATGCACGACGAGATGGGCAAGAACCTCGACGAGGCCATGCAGGAGACGGCCAAGTCCCTGGAACTGACCGAGTTCGCCTGCGCCCTGCCGCAGGTCGCCACCGGCGACTTCGAGGAGGTCAGCCGCGGAGTCGAGTGCCATGAGGAGCACCTCCCCCTGGGCGTGGTCGCCTCCATCACCCCCTTCAACTTCCCGCACATGGTGCCGCACTGGACCCTCCCCAACGCCATCGTCCTGGGCAACACCATGGTCCTCAAGCCCTCGCGCGAGGCGCCCCGCACCGTGCTGCGCATCGCCGAGATGCTGCAGGAGGCGGGCCTGCCCGACGGCGTCCTGAACGTCGTCTGCGGCGGCCGCGAGATCGTCACGGCCATCGCCGAGCATCCCGGCATCGAGGCCGTGTCCTTCGTGGGCTCGACCAAGGTCGCCAAGATGGTCTACCAGAAGACGACGAACCGCGGCAAGCGGTGCCTGGCTTTGGGCAGCGCCAACAACCACCTGATCCTCATGCCCGACGCCCACCCGGCCAATTCGGCGGCCAACATCGCCGCCTCCTACCTCGGCTGCGCCGGCCAGCGCTGCATGTCCGCCTGCGTGCTGGTGGCCGTGGGCGATTGCGAAGAGACCATCGCCAAGATCATCGAGGAATCGAAGAAGTTCGTGCCCGGGGTCAACATGAGCGCCATCGTCAACCCCGAGGCCAAGGCCTCGATCGCCGGCTTCATCGACCGGGCCGAGAAGGACGGGGCCAAGGTCCTGCTCGACGGCCGCCAGGTCCAGCCGCCCAAAGGCCTGGCCAAGGGCTGCTACCTCGGCCCGACCATCATCGAGGCCAAGGCTGGCTCGGAGATCGCGGTCGAGGAGAACTTCGGCCCGGTGCTGACCATCGTGCGCGCCCAGAACCTGACCGAGGCGCTCTCCATCGCCAACTCCTCGCCCTACGGCAACGGCGGCTCGATCTTCACCCAGAGCGGCCGGTCCGCCGAGGTCTTCTGCGACAAGATCCAGGCCGGCATGGTCGGCGTCAACGTCGGCGTGCCGGTGCCGCGCGAGCCCTTCTCATTCGGCGGCTGGAAGGATTCGATCGTGGGCGGCGGCGACATCACGGGCAAGAGCGCGGTGCGCTTCTGGACCAAGGTCAAGAAGATCTCCTGCAAGTGGAACCCGGACCGGCCGCTCCTCTGGCTGGCCTGAGCCGGGCTCTCCCCTAAGAGCTTGCGGCCCCTGCCTCTTGACATAAGCGGGGATTTGGCATATACTATCAGCGATTCACCCATAGGGTGAATAGGTTTAATATATGACGGCCCCAGGACAGGTTCCAACTTGCGCTTCAGATTTCGCTCCACTAAACTTCAACAGCTATACGAAACAGAAGCCGAAGCCCGGCGCTATCCGCTAGAAGTGGTGGATGGGTTCTTTGAGGCGATGTCCGTCATCAAGGCGGCCGCCGACGAACGCGACCTGTATGCGTTGAAGGGATTCCATTTTGAGAAGCTGAAAGGAGAGCGAGGCAAGGCTGGAGAAAGGTCGTTGCGGCTGAATAAGCAGTGGCGGCTGATAGTCAAGGTCGAGCAGGACACTCAGGGGAAGCTGATACTCATCCTGGACATTGAAAAGCACTACAACGAGTGACGACCAACGGGGGCAGAATGGCGATGGAGGCGGCAAGAGTCGTGAAGCCGGGGCAGATCCTAGCCCGAGAGCTGGAGGCGCGCGGCTGGTCTCAGAAGGACCTGGCTGAGATCATGGGCAGGCCTATTCAGGCGGTCAACGAGATCGTCGGCGGCTCCAAGCAGATCACCCCCAACACGGCCCACGAGCTGGCCCAGGTGTTCGGGACTTCGCCGGAGTTCTGGATGAATCTCGAAACGAATTACCGGCTGCACCTCGCCCAAAAGGAGCCAGGCAGCAGCGACATCCCGCGCCGAAGCAGGGTCTACAACCTCGCTCCGGTCAAGGAACTCATCAAGCGCGGCTGGATCAAGACCCCGGATTCCATCAATGAGCTGGAAAAGCGCGTTTGCTCTTTCTTGGAGATTGCCTCCCCGGAGGAGGAGCCGGCATTTGAGGTGGCCGTCAGCCGTCGACACTCGGTGGAGAGAGGCCCTGTCGATGCCGCTCAGATCGCGATGCTCAAACGAGCCGAACATCTGGCGGCAGCGCAGAAAGTCGGGCGGTTCGATCGGAAGAAATTCCGTGCCGCTATCCCACAGCTGCTGGACTGCGCCAAAGACGCGAAGAGCGCCGCCAGAGTGCCCAAGTTCCTCATGGACCTCGGCGTCCACTTCGTCATCGTGCCCTCGCTGCCGCAATCATTCCTGGATGGCGCGACATTCAACCCCGCCGGCAATCCGATAGTCGCGCTGTCGCTGCGCTACGACCGGATAGATAATTTCTGGTTCACGCTGATGCATGAGGTCGCGCATGTGGACGGGGCGCACCGCGGCATATTCATCGACAATGACATCAAGCAGGACGCCAAGGGATCCGAGGAGAAGGAGGCTGACGCTTCGGCCCAGGATTGGCTGATCGAGGCAACCCGCTATCAAGCCTTTGTGCGGGCGGCGAGGCCGTATTTCTCCAGGCGGAGCATCGTCACCTTCGCCCAAGAGATCGGAAGGCACCCGGGGATCGTTTTGGGCCGGCTGCACCATGAGCAGGCGGTGCACTATGCGCATCTTCGGCCCATGCTGGAAAGGGTGCGGCCCATCCTGGCGGGCTGGGTCGATGTGGCTCATGCGTAGCGGAGTTCCTCAAGGGCGCTGGCTGTAAGCAGAGCTTGAGCCGGGCTCTCCCCTGGAGCTTGCGGCCCTCTGGGCCGCAAAGCAAGTGATTACAAGGCGAGGCCCTGCCTTTCTCTAAATCGACTTCAGGTGATATCGTCCGCCGCCGAGAAAGGTCACGAATCCGAGATCACGCAAGACCTGTAGTTGCTGTCGGATTTTTGGTCTTACGTGGCGGTTGTTCGGATGCAGAGCAGAAAGCCGGCCTTCAAAGGTGTAGGCTTCACCGAGACTGAATTCCTCGCTCCCCAACGACCGTAGTGCTGTCAGCAGATCGAGAGTCCAGCCGCGTTCCAGAGACACGACTGTACCCATGGCGCGGGTGGCTGCAAAACGATTCCGGACAATCGTTCTAGCGATGGGCGCGCCGGAAGCGATCACGGGAATCCGACCATCTGGAGGTACGTAGCTGAGAACAATGTTGCATCCGATCCAGCCAGCCCGTCGCGCGCCTGGGCCAAGTGGCTTTCGCGCTTCGATGGCAGATAGCGATAGGAAATAGCTCGGTATCAAAGACAGATCTGAAACGCGGCGGAAATTCCAGTCATAGTGCAGCAAGAATAGGTGGGGGAAATTGTCTCGCTCCAGCGCTCGCCTCATCGCCTCGTAGCCAGCATCCATGACTTTCTCACCGAAGGGCTGACGACTTGCCTTTAACTGGAATGCCGCGCTGCAATCCGAACAAATAAAGTCGACAGCCTCCGTATTCTCTGGTTGTTTGACGACGTGCTCTGAAGGGCAGGCTGGACAATAAAGATTTCCGGCGGCCCATCGTTCTGTCACGACTCGGGCTATCTGCGAGGCGCTCTTATATCGTGTCTCTTGGAATATGGGGAAATTGATATTCAATCGAACCCACTCCCATCGCTGTATTCGCCCAGGACGGGCCCGCGAATCGTCTCGCCATTGTCTAGGACCAACACGGCGGAGATTTCGTCATCGTGGTATTGCTCCCAGCGCACATCAACAATCTTTCTTCCGACCAGGCTTCTTTTTGTCTCTGCCAGCCGTTTGTTGAATTCTTTGCCAGCGACAAAATCCTCTGCGGCACGTGACATGCATAGGCTGCCCATGGCTGATTCTCCCCTTATGGTTTTCCGGGAACGACCGTTTCCCGCTGCCTCCGCCGACTGCTATCTCTTCGAGCGCCCCGCGGCGATGAAGGGCTTCTTGCCCCGGATCTCCTTGTAGGTGATGGCCGGCGGCCCGCTCACCGGGCAGACGAAGGAGCAGATCATGCAGCTGTAGCAGCGCTGCTCGTCCGGCACCGGGCGCCGCTTGGCGCTGTCCCAGCCCAAGGTCCCGGAACCGGCGTCCTGGCAGACGATGTAGCACTGCCCGCAGCCCACGCAGCGGTCCAGGTCGTAGGCGGCCGCGCCCTGGCGCGACACGTCGAACTCCCCGACCCCGCACATCTGGGGCAGGGCCTTGCCCACCAGCTCGCCGACGCTGCCCAGGCCCTTGGCGGCCAGGAAATCGGAGAGGCCCTCGATCATGTCCTCCACGATGCGGTAGCCGTAGTGGATGACGCCGGTGGTCATCTGGAGCGTGGAGGCGCCGCAGAGCAGGTACTCGGCGGCGTCGACCCAGGTCTCGATGCCCCCGCAGCCGGAGAGGGGCAGGCCCAGCTCCTTGTTGCCCGCCAGCTCCGCGATGCAGCGCAGGCCGATGGGCTTGATGCCGGGCCCGGTGAAGCCGCTCAAGGCGCCCTTGCCGAAGATGTTCGGCCTGGGCACGAAATCATCCAGCCCGACCTCGGTGAGCGCCCGCACGCTGTTGATGGCCGTGATGGCGTCCGCCCCGCCCTTCTTGGCGTAGAGGGCGGGCTCGCTTATGTCGGCCACGTTGGAGGTCAGCTTGGCCAGTATGGGGACCTTGACCTGTCGGCGCACGAGCTCGGTGAACTGCTGCACCAGGTGGAAGGACTGCCCCACCTTCATGCCCGCCCCTTCCACGCACATGTGCGGGCAGGAGAAGTTCAGCTCGAGCATGTCGGCCCCGGCGCCTTCGGCGGCGATGGCCAGCTCCTTCCATTCCGGGGCCGCGAAGCCCATGATGCTGGCGATGACCACGCGGTCGGGCCAGCGCTTCTTGAGGTAGGCGATGTCTGCGAGGTTGTCCTGGAGCGGCCGGTCCGAGGTCTGCTCCACGTTCTGCAAGCCGGCCAGCCGCGCCGGCCCGTAGTCGTAGCCCTGCATGCGCGGCGAGGGATGGACGATCTCCACGTGAGGCGAGCCCAGCGACTTGTACACCACGCCGCCGAAGCCGTGCTCGAAGGCGCGCTCGACCATCTCCGCCGTGTTGGAGACCGGAGAGGAGGAGAGCAGGAAGGGATTGGGGAACCTCTTGCCGCAGAATTCGATGGAAAGGTCGACTGGCTTGGACATCGTCCCTCCTAGGCCGCCACGGGCCGGACCGCCTTGCGGCCGGCCGAGGCTTTCCGGTCCAGATACTCCAGGATGGAGCGGGCCGCGGTCTTGCCGTCCGCCACGGCCCGGACCACCAGGTCCGGCCCCCGCACGATGTCTCCGCCCGCGAAGACGCCCGGCTGCGAGGTCCGGCAGTCCTTCGCATCGGCCCGTATCAGGCCGCCCTCGGCCGGCTGGTAGCCGATGGCTTCGATGGCGCAGTCCGCGGACAGGACCCAGCGCGTGCCCTTGACTTCGACTGGCTTCCTCCTGCCGGAGGCGTCCCTGGCGCCCAGCCGAGTCCTGACCAGTCCGATCCCCTTGAGATTGCCTTTCGAGTCCGTCACATAGTCGACGGCCTGGTTCAGGAGGATGAAATGCACCCCCTCTTCCTGCGCCAGCGCTCTTTCGTCCGCTTCGGCCGGCATCTGGGAGTAGCTTCTCCGGTAGAGCAGATACACGTCCGCAGCGCCCGATCTCAGGGCGGACCGCGCGCAGTCCATGGCCACCGAGCCCCCGCCGATGACTGCGCAGACCTTGCCCTTGATGCGCCCTCCCGCCTCCCGAGACTTCCCATCGCGCACAGCGGCCAGGAAGTCCAAGGAGGTGGTCAGTCCCTTGAGGGGCCGCTGCTTAGGCTTGAGGCGGATCGGCTCCCAAAGCCCGATGGCCAAGAAGACGGCCGCATAGCCCTCCCTGAGCAGCTTCTCCGCCGCGGCGGGGCCCTGGAGCGGCGAGGAACGCTTGATCTTCACGCCGAGCGACTCCACGTCCGCGAGTTCTTTTCTGAGGGCTTCCAAGCTGAGCCGGAAGGCCGGGACGCCGTAGCGCAGCACCCCGCCGGGCTCGGGCCTGGCCTCGAACACGGTCACCGGAAAGCCCTGCTTGGCCAGCTCGGCCGCGCAGGACAGCCCCGCAGGCCCCGCGCCCACCACCGCGACCTTCTCCTGGCGCGCCGCAGGCCTCTCGAAAGCCCGGTCCGTGGAGACCTTCCAGCCCGTCTTCCAGGAGTGCTCCACCAGGAAACGCTGAATCTTCCCGATGCGGATCGGGCGGTCTATGCCGCAGGCGCTGCATTCTTTTTCGCAGAGCCGCGCGGTCGGACACAGCACGGCGCAGGCGCCGGCGAGTATGTTGTTCTGCTTGACGGTCCGCATGGCGCCGGTGAGGTTCCGGAACCGCAGCTTCCTGATGAACGTCCCGGGGTCCGTCTGTGCGGGACAGCCCTTGGAGCAGGGCGGCTCATGGCACAAGAGGCACCGGCCGGCTTCGGCGAGCGCTTGATCGAGCTCGAAACCGGGCTCCATCCTGCTCAGATCCTTGGCATTGTCCACGCAGCCCTCCCAGCACCATCGCTTATCTGCATTCTACTAGAATAATCCCTGCCAAACCAAGCCTGCTGGAGCAGCCATGGCCGGCTGACTCGCCTCGGAATAGGAGTCCCCGAACGCCGGAAAATGCTATATTCCATTTCGCGCGAAAGAGAATATAGGGAATGACTTGGCATCCGGCTGACGCAGCGGTCGTAGGCATCGCCCTCCCCATCTCCCTGGCCGTGTTCGGCCGCGCGGTCTTTAGGAAGACCAGGCTCCTCCAGGCCCTCGCCCCGCCGCCTGACCCGGCCGCCGACCATCCCCGGCGCATCCAGGAGCTCCTGACCATATTCCTGGGCCAGAAGAAGCTCTTCCAGGACTTCGTGCCCGGCTTCATGCACGCCCTCATCTTCTGGGGCTTCTGCGCCCTGCTCCTGCGCGCGCTGACCCTGTTCGGCATGGCCTTGGGCGGAGGCTTCGAGTTCCACCTCCCGTTCCTCGGCCCCGACGCCCGGCTGGG
The DNA here is from genome assembly GCA_016212825.1 of Elusimicrobiota bacterium. Classification (GTDB taxonomy): domain Bacteria; phylum Elusimicrobiota; class Elusimicrobia; order UBA1565; family UBA9628; genus UBA9628. The sequence goes on from JACRDS010000009.1 coordinate 28,027, forward strand.
ACGGGCTTACGACCTGGTCAAGGACGGCGCCAACATCGCGGTCGCGCTCATGATCCTCCTGGCCCTGTTCCGCCGCTACGTGCTGCGCGTCAAGCGCCTGCGCAACACGGGCGAGGCCCTCTTCGTCCTGCTCATGATCCTCACCCTCATGCTCAGCGACATGCTCTTCTCCGCTGCCCTGAACGTCCAGGCCCCGGCCGCGGCCGGGCACGCAGCGCTCTGGGTGCACTGCGTGGGCATACTCGTCTTCCTGGCCTACCTGCCCACGGGCAAGCACATGCACGTGCTCACCTCCGTCTTCAACGTGTACCTGCGGCCTCTGCACCGCAGCGGCAGATTGACCAAGCTCGACCTGGCCGACGAGAAAGTGGACGTGTTCGGCACGCCCCACATCGACCAGCTCACCTGGAAGGACGGCCTGGACCTCTACACCTGCACCGAGTGCGGCCGCTGCAACGAGGCCTGCCCGGCCAACACCGTGGGCAAGAAGCTCGCCCCGCGCGAGATCATCACGGCCGAGAAGGACTGCCTCAAGCGCGAGACCGGCCGCCTCATCAACGGCAAGGACGGCGAGCCCGAGGAGTTGGTTCCCGCCTCGGTCACCCCCGAGGAGTTCTGGGCCTGCACCACCTGCCAGGCCTGCGAGCAGGCTTGTCCCGTGAGCATCTCCCACGTGCAGCGCATCAATTCCCTGCGGCGCGGCGAGGTGCTGATGCAGGCCCGCTTCCCGGCCGAGATCAAGCGCGCCTTCAAGGGACTGGAGACCAACTCCAACCCCTGGGGCATCGGCGCGGCCAAGCGCGCGGAGTGGGCCAAGGACCTGAATCTGCCGCTGTTCCGGCAGGTTCCCGCGGAGTATCTGCTCTATTTCGGCTGCGCGTCCAGCCTCGACGACCGGGCCGTCAAGGTCAGCCGCAGCTTGGTCGCTCTTCTGAGGAAAGCCGGCGTGTCCTTCGCCGTGCTCGGCCAGGAGGAGCTCTGCTGCGGCGAGACCGCGCGCCGTCTCGGCGAGGAGGCTTTGGGCCAGTCCTTGGTGGAGCAGAACGTGGCTTTGCTCAACGGGCTCAAGGTCAGGAAGATCCTCACTCCCTGCCCGCACTGCTTCAACACCTTCAAGAACGAATACCCCGACTTCGGCGGGAGCTTCGAGGTCGTCCACCACACCCAACTGCTGCAGGACCTGGTCCGGCAGGGACGGCTCAAGCCCAAGGCGGGGGCCGATACGCGCGTCGCCATCCACGATTCCTGCTATCTGGGCCGCGCCAACGGCGTCTACGAGCCGGCCCGCGAGCTTCTGGCAGCCGTGGGCGGCGTGCAGACCGTGGAGCCGGAGCGCAACCGCGAGGCCGGCTTCTGCTGCGGCGCGGGCGGGGGGCTGTTCTGGGTCGAAGAGAAGGGCCCGCGCGTCAACCACGAGCGGGTGCGCCAGTTCCATTCCACCAAGCCCGACCTCATCGCCACCTCCTGCCCCTATTGCCTGAGCATGCTCGACACCGGGGTCAAGGACCAGAAGCTGGAGAACCTCTCGGTCAAAGACCTGGCCGAGATCCTGGAGCCCGCATCATGAGCCCGAAGACCGCGGCCGCGCCGCGCCCCGAGGCCGAGCCCATCAGCACCAAGCGGCGCGTGCGCGTGGTGACCGCCACCGCGCTCTTCGACGGGCACGACGCGGCCATCAACATCATGCGCCGCATACTCCAGGCCACCGGGGCGGAGGTCATCCATCTCGGCCACAACCGCTCCGCGCGCGAGGTGGCCGACTGCGCCGTCCAGGAGGACGCGGCGGCCGTGGCCGTGACCTCCTACCAGGGCGGCCACATGGAGTTCTTCAAGTACCTCGTGGACCTGCTCGAGGAGCGGGGCTGCGGCCACATCAAGGTCTTCGGCGGCGGCGGCGGGGTCATCCTGCCCAGGGAGATGAAGGCCCTGCATGCCTACGGCGTGGCCCGAATCTACTCCCCGGACGACGGCCGGGCCATGGGACTGCAGGGCATGATCAACGACCTGCTCAAGGCGAGCGATACGCCGGCCCGCAGGGACAAGGCGATCCCCCTTGAGCGCATCGCCAAGCGCGACCCCGCGGTATTGGCCCGGCTCATCTCGGCGGTCGAGGACGGCCGGGCCCCGGCCCTGGCGCCCCGCGCCAAGCCCGCCCCGGTGCTGGGCGTAACCGGAACCGGAGGCTCGGGCAAGTCCTCCCTCATCGACGAGCTTCTGCGCCGCTTCCTGGCCGACTTCCCGGAGCGCACCGTGGCCATCGTCTCCGTGGACCCCACCAAGCGCAAGACCGGCGGGGCCCTGCTGGGCGACCGCATCCGCATGAACGCCATAGACTCGCCCCGCGTATACATGCGCTCCATGGCCACGCGGGACCAGTCCTCGGGCCTGCCCGCCTGCATCGACGGGGTGCTGGCGGTGCTGCAGGCGGCCGGCTTCGACCTCATCGTGCTGGAGACCCCGGGCATCGGGCAGTCCGACACCGCGGTGGTGGACCACAGCGACGTCTCCCTCTACGTCATGACCCCGGAGTTCGGCGCCCCTACCCAGCTCGAGAAGATCGGCATGATCGACTACGCCGACTTCGTGGCCATCAACAAGTCCGACAAGCGCGGCGCCGACGACGCCCTGCGCGACGTCAAGAAGCAGTGGGCCTACAGCCGCCGCAAGGGATCCGGCGCGGCGGCCGAGGCCCCGGTCTTCTGCACGCGGGCCTCTCAGTTCGCGGACCACGGCGTGGACCAGCTCTACCGGTCTTTGCTGGCGCGGCTGGCCGAGAAGGGCGGCTGGGGGCTCGAGGCCACCGGGGCCTCCACGGAGGAGGCCAAAGACCACGTACCCATCATTCCCACCGGGCGCGCGCGCTACCTGGCGGAGATCAGCCAGGCCGTGCGGGACTACAACGCCTGGGCGCAAGGCCAGGCTGACGCGGCCCAAAAGGCGCAGTCTCTGCGCCAGGCGGCGGAGTCTCTGCCCGAAGACGAGCGCGTCGAAGCGGCGGCCCGGTCCGCGGAAGAAGCCGTGGAGCCCGCCAACCGCAAGGCCCTGGAGGATTGGAGGAAGAAGGCCGCATGCTACCGGGGCGAGGAGTTCGTCTTCGAGGTCCGCGGCAAGCCCGTGCGGGTCAAGACCGGGGAAGCCACCTTGTCGGGCCTGCGCATCCCCAAGATCGCCCTGCCGCGCTTCTCGGGCCGCGGCGACCTGCTGCGCTGGCTGCTCCGGGAGAACCTGCCCGGCGAGTTCCCCTACGCGGCCGGGGTCTTCCCGTTCAAGCGCGAAGGCGAGGAGCCCACGCGCATGTTCGCGGGCGAGGGCGGCCCCGAGCGCACCAACCGCCGCTTCCACTACCTGTCCCGGGGCATGCCGGCCAAGCGCCTCTCCACGGCCTTCGACGCCGTGACCCTCTACGGCTCCGACCCGGACGCCCGGCCCGACATCTACGGCAAGATCGGAAATTCCGGGGTGTCGGTGGCCTGCCTCGACGACGCCAAGCGCCTCTACTCCGGCTTCGACCTGGCCGACCCGCGTACCTCGGTCTCCATGACCATCAACGGCCCGGCCCCGGTCATGACCGCCTACTTCATGAACGCGGCCGTGGACCAGCAGTGCGAGCTGCTCCTGCGGCGCGACGGCAAGGAGCGCCAGACCCGGGCCCAGATCGCCGCCTTCTATCGCAAGCGCGGCCTCAAGGTCCCCGTCTACCAGGGGTCCTTGCCCGAAGGCCATAACGGCCTGGGACTGCTGCTGCTGGGCATGACCGGAGACCTTGTCCTGCCCGCCGAGGTCTACGCGCGCATCAAGGCCGACACCTTGGGCAAGGTGCGCGGCACGGTGCAGGCCGACATCCTCAAGGAGGACCAGGCCCAGAACACCTGCATCTACGCCATCGACTTCGCGCTCAAGCTCATGGGCGACGTGCAGGACTACTTCATCCGCAGCGAGGTGCGCAACTTCTACTCCGTGTCCATCTCCGGCTACCACATCGCCGAGGCCGGGGCCAATCCCATCACCCAACTGGCCTTCACCTTGGCCAACGGCTTCACCTACGTGGAGCACTACCTCTCGCGGGGCATGCCCATAGACCGCTTCGCTCCCAACCTCTCCTTCTTCTTCTCCAGCGGTATGGACCCGGAGTATTCGGTCATCGGCCGCGTGGCGCGCCTCATCTGGGCCAAGGCCATGAAGCGGCGCTACGGCGCCAACGGCCAGTCCCAGCGCCTGAAGTACCACTGCCAGACCTCGGGCCGGTCTTTGCACAGCCAGGACATCGAGTTCAACGACATCCGCACCACTTTGCAGGCCCTGAGCGCCGTCTACGACAACTGCAACTCCCTGCACACCAACGCCTACGACGAGGCCATCACCACCCCGACCGAGGAGTCGGTGCGCCGCGCCGTGGCCATCCAGCTCATCATCAACCGCGAGCACGGCCTCAACCGCAACCAGAACCCCCTGCAGGGCTCCTTCATCATCGAGGAGCTCACCGACCTCGTCGAGGAGGCGGTGCTCTGCGAGTTCGAGCGCATCAGCGAACGCGGCGGGGTGCTGGGCGCCATGGAGACGGCCTACCAGCGGGGCAGGATCCAGGAGGAGTCCCTGCGCTATGAGTCCTTGAAGCACAGCGGGCAGCTCCCCATCATGGGCGTCAACACATTCCTTTCTCCCCACGGTTCGCCCACCGCCCGGCCCAAGGAGGTCACCCGGGCCGCGCCGGCGGAGATGCGCAGGCAGATAGAGACCTTGCGCGCCCTGCACAAGGCGGCGGCGGACCGCGCCCCGGCTTTGCTGGCCGAGCTGCGCCGCTGCGCCTTGGGAGAGGAGAACGTGTTCGCCGCGCTCATGGAAGCGGCCAAGGCCTGCTCCTTGGGCCAGATCACTGGGACGCTCTTCGAGGCCGGGGGGCAGTACCGCCGCAGCCTGTGAGCGACCAAGCGCGGCGTATCAAGCGGGGCGAGGTCCGGGCCGCGGCCCGGCTCATGCGGGATCTCGACGACCGCGTCCCCGGGGCGCAGGCCGTACTGCGTGAGCTCTACGCGGCCGCGGGCCGGGCCCATGTGGTGGGCATCACCGGGCCCGCGGGCTGCGGCAAGTCCACCCTGGCCGACCAGCTGTTGGAAGCCGCCCGCAAGGAAGGCCAGAAGGTCGGCGTCGTCGCGGTGGACCCCACCAGCCACATCAGCGGCGGGGCCGTGCTGGGCGACCGCGTGCGCATGCAGCGCCACGCCCGCGACCCGAGGGTGTTCATCCGGTCCTTGGCCAGCCGGGGCAGCCTGGGCGGCCTGTCGCGCTCGGTCTTCGACACCGTCACCGTCCTCGACTCTATGGGCAAGGACCTCATCCTCGTCGAGACCGCGGGCGTGGGGCAGGACGGCGTCAAGGTGGCTGGCGCGGCTCACACCGTGCTGGTGGTCCTGGCCCCCGGCCTGGGCGACGAGGTCCAGGCCATCAAGGCCGGCGTGCTGGAGATCGGCGATATCTACGTGGTCAACAAAGGCGACCGGTCAGGCTGCGAGCCCCTGCTCCGGAGCCTGCGCTGGGCGCTGGAAGGCAAGCCCTGCGAAGTAGTCAAGACCTGCGCCCGCACCGGCGCCGGGGTCGGGCCGCTCTTCAAGCTCATCGCAGAGCACCGGTCCGCCCTGCAGGCCGGAGCAGGCTGGCAGGAGCGGTCTCGCGGCATGGCCCGGGCGGCTTTCCTGGAGCGGCTGGAGGCCGGCATGAAGGAGACGCTTTCCGGCAGATTGAGACGCGAGAAGTCCTTGCAGAAACTCCAGGAGGACCTGGCCTGCCGGCGCACGGACCCGGACACCGCGGCGCGGCGGGCCCTGCGGGAGCTCATAAAAAGGGGGCAACGGTGATGAAGTCCATCCGCGAGGAGTTGGAGCGCCGCCGCAAGCAGGCCCTGTTGGGCGGCGGCCAGGAGCGCATCGACAAACAGCACCAGGAAGGCAAACTCACGGCGCGCGAGCGCATCGACCTGCTTTTCGACACCGGGAGCTTCGTGGAGCTCGACCGCTTCGTCACCCACCGCTGCGCGGACTTCGGCATGGAGAAGAGGAAGTTCTACGGCGACGGCGTGGTCACCGGCTACGGAAAGGTCGCGGGCCGCACCGCCTTCGTGTTCTCGCAGGACTTCACGGTGCTGGGCGGGTCTTTGGGCATGGCCTTCGCCAACAAGATCTGCAAGGTCATGGACCTGGCCCTGAAGACCGGCGCGCCGCTCATCGGGTTCAACGACTCGGGCGGGGCGCGCATACAGGAGGGCGTGGAAAGTCTGGCCGGCTACGCCCAGATCTTCCTCAGGAACTCGCTGGCCTCCGGCGTCATCCCGCAGATCTCCGCCATCATGGGACCCTGCGCGGGGGGCGCGGTCTACTCCCCGGCCATCACCGACTTCATCCTCATGAGCGAGGGCACCAGCTGCCTGCACATCACCGGGCCCCAGGTCATCAAGGCCGTGCTGCAGGAGGAGACCACCCCGGAGGGCGAGCCCATCACCTCCCAGGTCCTGGGCGGGGCCAAGGTGCACATGGAGAAGTCCGGCGTGGCCCACTTCGCCGGCGGCTCGGACGAGGACACCGTCCGCATCATCCGGGAGCTGCTGCAGTTCCTGCCCCAGAACAACCGCGAGCAGCCGCCCGTCGTCCCCTGCTCGGACCGGCCGGACCGCATGGACGAGGCCCTCAAGACCGCGGTGCCCGAGGACCCGCGCCAGCCCTACGACATCCGCAGGGTCATCCTGCCTTGCGTGGACGAGGGCCGCTTCCTGGAGGTGCAGAAGGACTTCGCCCGCAACATCGTCGTCGGCCTGGCCCGCTTCAACGGCATGCCCGTCGGGGTCGTTGCCAATCAGCCGGCCTGGCTCTCCGGCGCCCTGGACCCGGATGCCTCGGTCAAGGCCGCGCGCTTCGTGCGCTTCTGCGACTGCTTCAACATCCCTCTGGTCTCCTTCGTGGACGTGCCGGGGTTCTTCCCGGGCATCGACATGGAGGCCCGGGGAATCATCCGCCACGGGGCCAAGCTCCTCTACGCCTACTGCGAGGCCACGGTGCCCAAGGTGACGGTCATCACGCGCAAGGGCTACGGCGGAGCCTACGACGTGATGTCGAGCAAGCACATCCGCGGCGACATCAACTACTGCTACCCCACCACGGAGATCGCGGTCATGGGCGCGGCCGGCGCGGTCAACATCATCTTCCGCGAGGAGATCCGCAAGGCCAAGGACCCCGAGGCGGCGCAGAAGAAGCTGGTCGCCGAGTACCAGGAGAAGTTCTGCAGCCCTTATAAAGCCGCGGAGCTGGGCTACGTGGACGAGATCATCGAGCCGGAGGAGACCCGGCCCAAGGTCATCGCGGCGTTGGACCTGCTCAAGACCAAGAAGGACACCAATCCATGGCGAAAGCACGGAAACATCCCGCTCTGAGCGGGCTGCAGGAGTGGGAGCGCGGGCCGCTCAAGGCCTCCTTGGCCAGGCTGCCCGAGCGCCGCCAGAGCTTCGCCACCAGCTCGGGCCTGGAGCCCAGGCGCCTCTACACGCCGCTGGACCTGGCCGGCCTGGACTACGCCCGCGACCTGGGCTTCCCGGGCCAGCCGCCTTTCACCCGCGGGGTGCAGCCCACCATGTACCGGGGCCGGTTCTGGACCATGCGCCAGTACGCGGGCTTCGCCACGGCCGCGGAGACCAACCGCCGCTACCGCTATCTGCTCAAGCACGGCCAGACCGGCCTGAGCGTGGCCTTCGACCTGCCCACCCAGATCGGCTACGACTCCGACCACGCCCTGGCCCTGAGCGAGGTGGGCAAGGTGGGAGTGGCCGTGTCCACCTTGGCTGACGCCAAGACCCTCTTCTCGGGGATCCCGCTCGACAGGGTCTCCACCTCCATGACCATCAACGCCACGGCCGCGGTCCTGCTGGCCATGTACGTGGCCGTGGCCGAGGGCCAGGGCGTGGCGCCCGCGGCCCTGCAGGGCACCATCCAGAACGACGTGCTCAAGGAGTACGCGGCCCGCGGCACCTACATCTACCCGCCGGCGCAGTCCATACGCCTCACCACGGACCTGTTTTATTTCTGCCGCAAGCACCTGCCCCGCTTCAACCCCATCAGCATCAGCGGCTACCACATCCGCGAGGCCGGAGCCACGGCCGTGCAGGAGGTCGCCTTCACGCTGGCCAACGGCATCGCCTACGTGGAGGCGGCGCTGGCCGCGGGCCTCGACGTGGACGGCTTCGCCTCCCGACTCTCCTTCTTCTTCAACGCGCACAGCCACCTCGTCGAGGAGGTGGCCAAGTTCCGGGCCGCGCGCCGGCTCTGGGCCCGCATCATGGCCGAGCGCTTTCGGGCCAAGCGGCCGGAGTCGCTCATGCTGCGCTTCCACGCGCAGACCGCGGGGAGCATGCTCACTGCGGCGCAGCCGGACAACAACGTGGTCCGGGTCGCCTACCAGGCCCTGGCCGCGGTGCTGGGGGGGGCCCAGTCCCTGCACACCAACTCGCGCGACGAGGCGCTGTCTTTGCCCACCGAGGAGTCGGCGCGCCTGGCCCTGCGCACCCAGCAGATCCTGGCCTACGAGACGGGGGTCGCCGACACCGTGGACCCGCTGGGCGGGTCCTACGCGGTCGAGGCGCTCACGGACGAGATCGAGGACCAGGCCCGGGGCTACCTGAAGCGGATCGACGCCATGGGCGGGGCGGTCAAGGCCATCGAGGCCGGCTACATGCAGTCCGAGATCGCGCAGAGCGCCTACCGCTGGCAGAAGGAAGTGGAGCGCCGCGAGCGCGTGGTGGTGGGGGTCAACGAGTTCCAGGTCCCGGAGCCCGCGCCGCGCCGGCTGCTGCGCATCCAGGGCTCGGTGGAGTCGCGGCAGAAGGCCGGTCTCCGGGCGTTCCGCGCGTCGCGGCCCCAGGGCCGGGCCCGCGGCGCGCTCGACGCCCTCAAGAAGGGGGCGCAGGGCCGGGAGAACCTGGTGCCCCTGATTCTGGCCGCGGTCAAGGCCCGCGCCACGCTGGGCGAGGTCTCCGACGCCCTGCGCGAGGTCTTCGGGGAGCACAAGGAGAGGTGAGGACCATGCAGCGCAAGATACGGGTCTTGATCGCCAAGCCGGGCCTGGACGGACACGACCGGGGCGCCAAGGTGGTGGCGCGCGCCCTGCGCGACGCGGGCATGGAGGTCATCTACACGGGCATACGGCAGACGCCCGAGGCCATCGCCAGCGCCGCGGTCCAGGAAGGGGTGGACTTCGTGGGTCTCTCCTCCCTCTCCGGGGCGCACAACCATCTCTTCCCGCGGGTCGTGTCCCTGCTGCGCAAGCTGGGGGCCCGGGAGGTCCAGGTCTTCGGCGGCGGAGTCATCCCCGCGGCCGACGTGCCCAGGCTCAAGAAGGCCGGGGTCCGGGAGATCTTCCCGCCCGGCACCTCCACCCAGGACATCGTGGGCTGGCTGCTCCGGGCCGCCAGGAAGGCGCGGCCATGAAGCGGCTGGACCACATCGCCATCGCGGTGCGCGACCTGGAGGAGTCCTCCCGGTTCTACCGGGAGGTGCTGGGCCTGGCCGGCGCCGGCGAGGAGACGGTGGCGGAGCAGAAGGTCAAGGTCGCATTCTTCGCCGCGGGCGACACCCGCATAGAACTCCTGCAGCCCACGGCCCCGGATTCCCCGGTCGCCAGGTTCCTGGAGTCCCGCGGCCCGGGCCTGCACCACATCTGCCTCCAGGTGGACGACCTCGACGCCGAGATGGAGCGCCTGCGCCGCACGGGCGTCGTCTTCACCGCCGAGGCGCCCCGGCCCGGCAGCCACGGCCTCCGCATCGCCTTCCTCCACCCCAGGTCCTCCGGCGGCGCGCTCATCGAGCTCTGCGAGCGTCCCGCCAAGTTTGATAGGATGGCGCCGTGATCGACGCCACCACCCTGCCCCTGCCGCGCCTGGTCGAGGTCGGCCCGCTCGACGGGCTGGGCAACGAGTCCGCCGTGGTCCCCACGGAGGCCAAGGTCGCCTTCATCGACGCCCTCTCCGAGAGCGGCGTGCGCGAGATCCTGGCCGGCGCCTTCGGCGCCAAGCCCCCCGTCCCCCAGCTCGCGGATTCGGCCGAGGTCTTCGAGAACATGAAGCGCCGGGAAGGGATCAGCTACCTGGCCCTGGTGCGCGACGAGAAGGGCCTGGACCTGGCGCTCGAGGCCGAGGCGGACAAGATCGAGGTCGACTGCGCGGCCTCGGAGACCTGCTCCGAGAAGGTTTCCGGCGGCCCCATCGTCCGGGTCCTGGAGGACCTGCGTCCGGTGGTGGCGCGGGCTCGGGCCGCGAAGCTGCCGGTGCGCGCCGGCGTGGGTACCTGCTTCCACTGCCCCTACGAGGGCCCGGTCCACCCGGATTCCGTGGCCGCGATGGTGGAGCGCCTGCGCGTCATGGGCGTGACGGAGTTCTCCCTGGCCGACACTTTGGGCCGCGCCTCGCCCCAGGACGTGCGCGCCCTGCTGGAGATCCTGCTCCGGCGCCTGACCATCAGTCCCGAGCAGATCTTCCTCCACTTCCACGACACCTACGGCATGGCCCTGGCCAACGCCTTGACGGCCTGGACCGAATACCGCATCTCCGGCTTCGACGCATCCTGCGGCGGGGTGGGGGGCTGCCCCTACGCGCCCGGGGTGGGGGGCAACGCCGCGACCGAGGACCTGGCCTTCGCCTTCCTGGCCAGCGGGGCGCCCCTGCGCCTGGATTTTCAGAAGCTGCGCGAGGCCGGCCTGGCCTTGAGCAGGCACCTGGGACACGCTTTACCTTCCCATCTAAGTAAACTAGAATTCAAGTAGTCACCGTTTACAGTCAAAGGCCGCGCCCGCCCCGCTGAACCGGGACGGGCGTCGTGAACGGAAACGATTTGCGCGCCCGTAGTGAAATGGATATCACGACAGCCTCCGAAGCTGTAAGTGCAGGTTCGATTCCTGCCGGGCGCAGGCTCTTCCCTTAGCAGGGATTCCCCAGATGAGCGATTCTCCCTCCAAGCTTTGCCGGTATTGCGGAACCGAGGTCAAGCCCGGGACCCCAAAATGCCCCATGTGCTGGGAGCCCATCGGCTGGCGCTGGTGGACGCGCATCCTGCGCCGGGGCATCACCTGGGGCCTGCTCATCTCCGCGCTCACGGTCGGGGGCGTCTGGATGCGGGGCTTCATGAACAAAGGCGTGGAAGCCTATCACGAGATGGACGAGGTGAAGGCCGCCCTGGAGGGGGCCCTGGGCGCCTGCAAGGACCGCCCGTGCGCCCCCGAAGTCCAGCAGGCCAAGGCGCTCGTCGACCAGGCCTCCGAGCAGACCCGCAACGGCAAGCACGAAGCGGCTCTCGCGAACCTCAAGGCGGCGCGGGCCCTCCTGCTGGCCAAGCGGCCCGATGTGGCCACGCCCCCGGCGCCGGCCCAGGGGGACGCCTCCGGGGCGGCGGCCGCCGGCCTGGTCGCCATCGCTCCGGGAGAGTTCATGATGGGCTCCTTCGGCAACAGCGCGGACGAGCAGCCGGCTCACGCCGTGTCTTTGGGCGGCTATGCTATCATGCCGCGCGAGGTCACCGTGGAGGAGTACCAGCGCTACGGCCAGGAAGTCCGTCAGAGTTGCCCGGAGCAGCCGGCCGGCAGCGGTCCCAAGCATCCCGTGGTCTTCATCACCTGGCACGAGGCCAAGGCCTACTGCGAGCATTACGGGCTGCGCCTGCCTACGGAGGCGGAATGGGAGAGGGCGGCCCGCTGCGGCAGCGTCAGGGACTTCCCCGGGGACGGGACGCCCGCCGGCCTGGACCGCGTTGCCTGGCACCGGGGCGACTCGCAGGGGACGGCGCACCCCGCGGGAGCCAAGGCTGCCTCGGCCTGCTTCCTCTACGACATGTCCGGCAACGCGGCCGAGTGGGTGAGCGACTGGTACGCCCCGGATTACTACCTGGAGGGCGTTGCGCAGAACCCGACCGGCCCGGCGCAGGGCGACGACAGGGTGGTCCGCGGCGGTGCCTTCGACAGCCCGGCGGAGTCCCTGCGGCTGAGCTTCCGTGACCGGTTCAGCCCGGACAGCGGACGCGGGAACATCGGCTTCCGCTGCGCCCGGTAGGCCTTCGGCCTACTGGATGTCGAGCTTGAAGCAGATGCGCATGCTTCCCCACGAGAGGGGGGAGACCCGGCCCATGAACATCCCGGCCAGCCGGGTGAGCCGCAGCAGGGCGGCCGGCCTCGCCGCCCCTTCCTTCTGGAAGACCCGCACCGGCAGGGCCTGAGCCGCCGGCTCGAGCACGGCGGCGGGGGCGGGGGACGCGATGACATCGGCCCTCCGGCGGGGCCAGGAGAAGGCGTCGCTGGCCTGAGGCTCGCCGAGGCAGTCCTGCGCCGCGGCGGGGTGCGCGGCCAGGGCCAGGAGGCCCAGCAGGAGCGTCAACCACAGGTGTCGTGCGGGAGGCATCTCGGCGCTACCTGAGGGTAAGGCTAACAGGCCGATGTTGCGGCCGTATTGCGGCCTAGCGGC
>JACRDS010000092.1 GCA_016212825.1 Elusimicrobiota bacterium
AACATGGGACATGAGCGGGCCTTCCATGTCCCTCGATCCGTTCGGCGTCGGACCCTCGGCGGAGGGAAGCCCGCAGATTCAACCACTTTTCCTTATGAGGGCGCATCATGTTCGTCGAGAAATTAACTTAGGAGCTATGGCGGTTAGAGTGAGATTGGCGCTGGTCGCGATCACGCGACACTGGCTGGGCCGTTCGAGGATATAGAGTTTTGTGTGCAAGGTCCGGTCCGGGATGAGTATCCTCAGGGTCCCTTTCTCCAGTCGCTCGGCCAACTGCTGAGTCAGATCGGCGCCTTTCTGCGCCAACTCCTGCTGATAAGCCTCGGCCAGGTTCTCGCCGACCACTACCTCGAGCGCTTCGTAGCCCCGCTTGTTCAGAAAGTCCAGCAAAAGTTCTGGGGAGACGACGTAGGAGACGGCCCGCAGGCGGGCGAAACCGTCGAAAAGGGCGTCGAAGTCCTGGCGCCGCTGGATGACCTTGCTGTGCAAGGCTGCGGGGTCCGGGAACAGGTTTTCCTGCATCATCGGTCGTTGGGCTGACTATTTCTTGCGTTTCCGCCTGCCCGTAGCAGTTGCAGGAGCTCTATCCATTGAGCTACGGGGACTTCCGTTGATTCTACAACAATAGCTCGGACGTTGGCAGGCGACGGGCTCGAGGACGTGCGGGCTATCCCGGTCCCGGGCCGGCCCGCGCCCTCCGCGGGTCGAGGGCGCGCGCCTCCTCGAGGGCGTCGATGCCTTCGCGGCGGACCGCCTCGGCGCAGTCCATGACGTGCTTCATCTTGGCCTGCAGCTCCTTCTGCGCCGCCTCGCGGACCTCGCGGATGCGGCCCTGGGTCTCCTGCTCGGCGCGCTGGCGCTCGGCGGTCTCTGCGGCGCAGGCGCGGCTGGCCTCTTCATAACGCCGCTCCAGATCCGCCAGCTCCCGGTCGCGCTCGGACAGCAGCTTGTCCGCGGCCTCCAGGCGCCGCTTGAGATCCGCGGCCTCCTGGCTCCGGGCCTGGAGCTCCTCGCTCTGGCGCGCGATGAGCGCCTCGAGCTTCCGGCGCGCCTGCTCGTTCACGCGCAGCGTGGCCTCGAGCTGCGCGATCAGGTGAGCTCCCGAGACCGCCTCGCGCTCGAACAGGGCGGCGCGCTCCTCGAGTTCCCGGAGCCTGCCGTCGAGGCCGGCGCCCTCGATGGCTTTCTCCCCCATCCTCACTCCTTGTCTTTGAACGCCTTGCCGAGGCGGTCCCAGAGGCCGCCGGGCTCGCGTCTGGACGCCTCGTCCTTGCGTCCCTCCTCGCCGCCGGAGGGCGCGGGGGACTCGCTCATGCTGGCGAGGATCTCCTCCGCTTTGGCCGCCACGGCCTGGGCCTCGGCCATGATGCGCTGCCTCTCGGCCTCCTTGGCGGCGTGGGCGGCGCTGCGCTGGCTGGAGAGCTTGGACTCCTCCTCCCAGTACGCGTACAGGCGCTGTTTTTCGGCCGCGAGCTGGACGCTCGCCTGCTCCGCCGCCGACTCCGCGGCCGCGGCCCGCTCGGCATCCTGCGCCGCGGCCTGGCGGGCCTGAGCCAGGCTCTTCTCGGCCTGCCTTCGGGCCTCGGCGGACTCGCGGGCCGACTCGGCCGCGGTGCGCGCCTCCGCGCGCACCGTCGTGATCTCCTCGCGGGCCGCGTTGAGGCTGGCGCGCAGGGCTTCGACCTCGGACCGCGCCTGCTGCAGCTCCGACCTCAAAGACGACCGCTCCGCATCGGCCGCCTCCTGGGCCGTCCTGGCCTCGGTGCGGATGCGGTCGCGCTCGGCGGCCGTGCCGCGCAGCTCCTCCACGAGCCGCTGGGCCTCGGCCTCGCGCCTGGCCGCCTCCTGGACGGAGGTCTTGTGCGACTCCTCGCGCAGGCGCTCGAGTTCGCCGATGGTCTGCTCGCGCTGGGCGAGACGGTCCTCCAGCCTCTGGGCCCGCTCCTTCTGGGCCGCGGCCTCGCCGCGCCAGCGCTTGATCTCCTGGGCCTCCTTCTCCATCGCCGCCAGGAGCTGGACGCGGGCCTGGTCCTGCGCGCGCAGGGTCGCCTCCAGTTCTGCGATCAGCGCCGCGCCCGTGCTGGCCTCGCGCTGGAACTGGCTGGTGCGCGTCTCGATCTCCTGGGCGTGGCGGGTCAGCCTCTCGAGACGCTCCGTGAGCTCCTGGACGGCCCGGTCCTCGTGTCTCGGCCGCGGCCGGCTGTCCTCGCGGACCGGCTCCGCGGAGCCTCCCGCGGGCGCGCTCGGCGCCGGGCCGCCATTCACGTCCACGGTCGTGTCTTCGCTCATGTCAGTCCCCTTTGAGGATCTCGTCGGCTTTGGCCAGAGCGGCCTGGCTCTCTCCCACCATCCTCTCGCGGAAGGCGGTCTCCGTCTTGGCGCGCTCGGTCCGCTCGCGCTCGAGCCGGGCCTCGAGCTGCGCGTGCTCCTCTCTCAGGCGCGCATGGTCCGATTCCCGGCCGTGCAGTTGCTCCAGCTTGGCCCGGGCCGCGGCCTCCCACTCGCACAGCTTCTCGAGGATGAGCCGGGCCGAGGCCTCGTCGCGGCGCAGCCTTTCCAGGGCGAAGCGGGCCGAATCCCTCAGGTCCGCCGCCTCCAGTTCCCGCTTGACCAGGGCTTCTATGTCGAGCTTGCCGGCCAGCGCCATCAGGGCGTAGCGTTCCATGGTGTCGAAATAGCGCTGACGCTGGCCGGCAGGCAGCGGCGTGGGCGGGTCTTGGCGCGCCGCCTCGAGCTTCTCCTGCAGCGTCCCGTTGAGCTGCTCGAGGGCGTGGATCCTCTCCAGCGCCCAGCGCAGGGCCATGCGGGCGGTCTCCAGGTCGTCGATGCTGTCGACTGCTTCGGGAACCGGCGGGGTCGCGTTCGGTCGTTCCATGGGGACGGGGCCATCCAGCCCGGTCGTTATCTTAACTATAACACATCACTATGACATTTCAATTACGCGGGTGTCAGTCTTGGTCAGCCCCGCGCCCGAATTTTTTGCATAAAACAGAGGCATGACAGCGTCTCGCAAGACCGCTTTCAGGGCCGCCGGGGTGGCCGGGCTCGGCAATCCGTGGCTCGCCACCTTGCGCGATGACCTGCGCGGGAAATGGCCCGAGGTGCTGATGCGGCTGGCGGGGCCGGGGCGTTGGCGGGGTGGCGATCAAAAATGGTTATATATGCTCCTTAATGCCCATCACGATTGACGGCCGTTCCCTCACCATCGAAGACGTGGTGCGCGTGGCGCGCCACGGCGAGCCCGTGGAGCTCGCCCCCGAGGCCGTGGAGCGCATCAAGAAGTGCCGGGGCATGCTGGAGAAGAAGATCCAGGCCCGCGAGATCATGTACGGGGTCAACACCGGCATCGGCGAGTTCTCCGAGGTGGTCCTGACCGACGAGCAGGTCCAGCAGTTCCAGCGCTACCTCATCTACAACCACGCGGCGGGCATCGGCAAGCCCGCTCCCGTCGAGCATGTCCGGGCGGCGCTGCTCTCGCGCGTCAATGTCCATGCCAAGGGACACTCCGGCTGCCGGCCCGAGATCACCCGGACCTACGTCGCCATGCTGAATCGGGGCGTCACCCCCGTGGTCTGCGAGAAGGGCAGCGTGGGCGCCTGCGGCGACCTCTCCCCCATGAGCCAGGCCGCCCTGACCTTGATGGGCGAGGGCGAGTGCTTCCTCGGCGGGCAGCGTATGCCCGCCAAAGAGGCCCTGGCCAAGGCCGGCATCCCCGTGCCCGGCCTGCAGGCCCGCGACGGCCTGGCCTCCATCAACGGCTCCAACCTCATCACCGGCATCGCCTGCCTGGCCCTCTACGACGCGGAGCGCTGGGTCAAGCAGGCCGAGATCGCGACCGCCATGAGCCTCGAGGCCCTGATGGCCAACATGCGGCCCTACGACGCGCGCCTGCACGAGCTGCGCGGCTTCCCGGGCGCCGTGACCAGCGCGGCCAACATCCGTTCCGTCATCGCCGGCTCGGACCTGGTGACCGGCAAACTCAAGGTCAAGGTGCAGGACGCCTACTCCATGCGCTCCTCGCCCCAGGTCATCGGCGCGGCCCGCGACCACATCGCCCACACCCGCCGCCAGCTCGAGATCGAGCTCAACGGCGTGGCCGACAACCCCATCTTCCTGCCGGAGAGCGATACGGTGCTGACCGGCGCCAACTTCCAGGGCACGCCGGTGAGCATGCCCCTGGACATGCTGGGCGCCGCGGTCACCATGGTGAGCGTGCTCT
Organism: Elusimicrobiota bacterium; assembly: GCA_016212825.1. Lineage (GTDB taxonomy): Bacteria > Elusimicrobiota > Elusimicrobia > UBA1565 > UBA9628 > UBA9628. The sequence goes on from JACRDS010000092.1 coordinate 4,220, forward strand.
CCGAGCGGCGCCTCAACCGCCTGCTCAACCCCGCCCTGAGCGTCAAGCTCCCCGCCTTCCTCACCAAGGGCGCGGGCATGTTCTCGGGCCTGATGCTCAGCCAGTACACCGCCGACACCCTCATCGTGGAGCAGCGCATCCTGAGCACGCCCTCCTGCATCCAGTCCATCCCGGCCGCCGCGGACCAGGAGGACTTCGTGAGCATGGGCATGAACGGGGCCCTGAAGACCCGGCAGATCCTGGACAACGCCAACGGAGTGCTGGGCATCGAGTTCATCGCCGCGGCGCAGGGCCTGGACTTCCGCGAGTTCTCCCCCGGCAAGGGCACGCAGGCGGCCAAGGCCGCGGTGCGCAAGGTCGTGGCCCATCTGGACGTGGACCGGCCTCTGTTCCCGGACCACAACGCCATGGCCGAGTCCGTGGCGCGCTGCGAGGTGCTCGAGGCGGTGGAGTCCGCCGTCGGGCCTCTCAAGAGCTCCTGGTAAATCTGGGGACACTCACTTAATCGACGGAATTAAGTGAGGTGTCCCCGGATTAAAGAGCGTCGAGGATTTCTGCCAGGAAGGCGGCGTGGTCCCAGGCGTCCACGTAGACGGCCAGCCCCAGCCGGACCACGACCAGGTCCAGCGAGGGGATCACGGTGACGATCTGCCCCTCGTGGCCCAGCGCGTGGAAGGCGTCGGCCGGGATGCGGCGCGCGGCCTCGGTCTCCCCCCCGAAGTCGCGGGTGAGCTTGAGCCACCAGTGCGCCCCATAGCGGCCGTCCGGCGACTGCTCAGTCGGCGTGCGGCTGTAGTCCACCCAGCCCTCCGGGAGCACGCGCCGGCCGTCCCAGACCCCGTCGCGCGCGTAGAGCAGGCCGAAGCGCGCCCAGTCCCGGGCCGTGGCGTACATGAAGGATGAGGCGACGAGGTCGCCGGCCGCGTCCGGCTCCATGACCGCGCTGCTCATGCCCAGCGGGCCGAAGAGCGCTCGCCGCGGGAAGGCCAGGTAGTCCTCCTGGCGGTCGAACAGGCCGCGCACGACGCGCGAGACGATGTTCGTGGTGCCGCTGGCGTAGGCCCAGGACTGTCCCGGCGCCGCGCGCAGACGCTTGGCCGCGGCGAAATCCGCGGCGCCCGGAGAGGCGAAGAGCATGCGGGTCACGTCCGAGAGCGGGTCGCTGTAGACCTCGGCGAAGGCCAGGCCGCTGCGCATGCGCAGCAGGTCGTCGAGGGTGATGGCGGCCCGCGGGTCGCCGGGCGCGCGCCATTGCGGCAGCAGGGCCCGGCTCTGGAGCGAGAGGCGCCCTTCCCCGACCAGCACCCCGACCAGGGCGCTCATCACGGTCTTGGTCATGGACCAGCCGCACAGGCGCGTGCGCGGCCCGAATCCCGGCGCGTAGCGCTCGGCCAGCAGCCTTCCCCCCCGGACCACGACCGCGGCCCGCGTGCGGCGCAGGCGCGCCGGGGCGGGTTCCCCGAGGCTGCGCTCCAGGACCTTGCCCAGGGGGGCTGGGCCGGGTCGGGGCTCCTCAGGCTCCCTCCCTGGCCACGGCCCCGGCGGGAGCGGGGGCGCTTCGGGCAGAGCCGACGGCTCCAGGAGGGCCGGCCGGCCCGTCGGCACCAGGGTCACCCCCAGGCCGGGCCGGAACAGGGCCTGCCGCGGGCGCAGTCCCAGCAGGGACGTGGTCACCGTCCTGCCGGGCCCGTCCACTTCGGCCCGGAAGAGGCGCATGATGCGGTACTTGTCGGCGGAGACGTCCTCCGCGAGCGCGGACTCCGGGCTGCGGCCGGAGACGAAGACCGCGGAGCCCAGGACCTTGGCCTTGTAGCCGGCCCCGACCTCGGCGATGCGCAGCAGGCGCCAGGATCCCAAGGCCGCGGCGAGCAGGAGGACGGCGGCGAGGATCATCCCGTCTACTTCGCGGTGTAGATGCGCTGCTGAGGCAGGCTTTGCGCCGGCGCGCCCAGGGCCAGGGCGAGTTCGCGCAGCTTGGCTTGGACCATGGCCGTGTTCTTCGGTCCCATGCGCAGGAGGTGCTTCTGCGCGGCGGTGAGCTCCTCGAGCTGCAGGTCGGGCATGGGAGCGATGGAGAATGAGATGACCTTCTCCTTCAGGGGGATGTCGCGCTCCACCACCGGGGTCTGGAGCAGGGACCCGATGGCCTTGAGCAGGGTGGCATGGAAATCGCGCGGAGGAGCCCCGAGTTCGCCGGACGCGGCCTGGAACCAGGGGCCCAGCGACTGGATGAGGGAGGCGGCGGCGCGGGCGTCGATGGAGCCGACCACTGCGGCCACCCCGTCGTAGCGGGCATAGCTCTTCGGGTCGATGACGAGCCGTCCCCCGGCCTTCTTGACGGCGAACTTCTTCCTGGGGGAGAGGAAGCTCAGGCTCTCGCTGGGGCTGGTGCCGTCCGCCACGCAGAACACCGCAGCGGTGAGGCGGCGCAGGAGGTCCTCGGTCTTGAGCCACTGGGCGAACTGGGGCAGGCCCGAGAGCCCTTTGGCCTTCTCCCGGAACATGCCGTCGCTGTCGGTGAGGTCCACGGCCGCCGGAGCCGGGATGACCATGGGCTGGGCTCCCGGGACGCCCGCCGGGGCCGCGGCCATCCCCTCGGCCGGGGCCGGCCCGCGGGGCTTCTGGCAGAGGAAGAATCCTCCCACGGCCACGCAGGCCGCGACCGCCAGGCCGATGACGAGCGGCTTCTTATCGGACATGGATCTTCCTGTCCGCGGCCGCTCTCGCGGCCGGGGCTTTATGGGCCACCACCTTGGGACGAGGATAATTGAAAGCGAAAGCGATGCTCATGTCCGTGGTGTACTTCATGCGCATGATGAACACGCCCGCGTCCGCGATGAGCACGCCGAGGACTATGATCGTGACGAGATGGACGAGGAGCTTCCAGGCCTTGGCATCCGCGCGGTAGGTCGCGAAGCCGGTCCTGACGTTGTTGACGACCAGGGGGATGAACAGCAGCCAGGCGATGATGATCTTGGTCTCTGCATTCATGGCGAGAACCCTCTCTTTCCCGGATTCCGGCAGCGGCCGTGCTCCGAAGGAAAGCATACAAGGGCTGGGAGCCCAAGTCAACCGCCGCGCGGCTAGGTCCAAAGGCCCAGGCTCAGGGAGGGCTTCGGGCTCTGGTCCTGCGGGAGCGGCGATGGTAACCTTGATATATCGGAACCATGATACCGTTCTGCCGCCGCTGGCTTCTCTCGGGCGCCGTCGCCCTCGCCGTCTGTCCCTTCCCCGTCTTGGCCGCCGAGCCCTCCGCCTTCGAGGGCTCCCCCCTGGTCCTGCCCCAGGCCGAGCCTTCCGTGGCCGGGGCCCCGGTCCCCGAGGCTTCCCAGCCGCGGGACCCGGATTCGGACTGGGAGCTCGAGCAGGCCGCGCCGCAGCCCGGGACCGCGCCCAGCCCGTCCGAGCCTGAGCAGCAGCAGTTCTGGGACCGGCTCCAGGCCAAGGCCTTCGACGACCTCTGCCGCAACATCAAGCTCCCCATCAACCAGGACATCGGCCTCTCGGACTTCGGGAACCTCAAGGTCGGCGTGTCCCGGTCCCTGGCGCGCTACCCGGACAAGAGGCTGGCCCTCATCGACCGCGTCGACCTCGGCGTGAGCCTGGGCTACACCCAGAAGGTCCTCGACGCGACGGCGGAGATCCCCTTCTTCGTGCGCGTGGAGGGCCGGGCCGAGGGCAAGGCCTACGTCATCCGCCCCCTGGGCGCCGGGCCTTCCTGCGGCGAGCTCAAGCGCCTGCTCAAGGTCTGGGAGTTCAAGACCGTGGTCCCGGTCAAGCCGGAACGGCTATCCGCCATGGCGGTGGGCGAGGTCTGGAAGCTGCCCCTGGTCCTCAGCGGCTCCGTCTCCGCCGGGGTCGGCGGTCCGGCGGGCCCGGTCAACGTGGGCGTGTCCTTCGGCTACAGCCAGCCCGAGACGGCCAGCGTCACCGTGTACCGGCTCTCCGAGAGCGCGGTGCGCCTGCGCATCCGCATCGACCACGCCAAGATCTGGAGCGGCGGCGGACAGGTCGTCCTCAACGTCCCTTTCCAGCAGTACATGGGCCTCGACGACGGCGGCAGCTTCCTCGAGAAGCAGACCGACCGCCTGGCCTGGGGGCAGATCCGACGCTATCTCGAGGGGGCCTTCGGGTTCTCCGCCTACCGGGGCGGCGGCCGCAAGGCCCTCATCGAGTTCGTGCTCGACCCGCGCCAGCCCGAGCACATGGAGTCCCTGGCCCGCTTCCTCAAGGGCGACCTCGACGCTCTCTTCCTCCTCAACCGCATCGCCCTGGCCACGGCCCGGCCCTTCCTTCAGGAGAAGAGCAAGCTCGACGACCTCAAGCGCCTGGAGGAGAAGTACTCGGAGAAACTGGGCGTGGAGCCCGCCTACTCCGGAGCCGACGACTACACGCGCAAGGGCCGGCGCTTCAACGTCCAGGTCCCCATCATCCTGGGCGCGGAGAGCACCAAGAGCTGGGACTACGACCGCATCGTGGGCGAGGAGAAGGACGTCGAGTTGCAGATGAACCAGGCCAGCCGCCACCGCAGCGGCCACTTCCTCAACGTCCCCTTCCTGGGTCAGATCACCAAGCACGACACCCAGGTCACGGTGCAGAGCTTCGCCAAGGTCGACGGCAAGGGCTTCCCGGACACCCCGACCTTGGTCTTCATCCGGCAGGAGGGCTTCGTGCGCCACAGCTCCCGCCAGGCCCGCGAGATGGTGGACTCGGTCAACGACATCATGCGCCTGGCCGGAACGCGCGGCCAGGGGACCAACGAGCGCACGGTCCTGCCTGCGGACAAGCTCTTCCCCCTGCCTCCGGAGCCCCCGGCGCCGCCGCCCGGAGACGAGACGGCTCCCGCAGGCCCGCCTACCGGCCCGACCTATCGCTCCGTGGTGACCGCCTTCACCTTGGCCTTCGACCAGAAGGCCCTCACCGAGGTGCTCTGGGCGCCCGCGGACGTGGTGGTGCGCGCCTTCGTCAACTCCCTCTCCGGAGAGGAGCGCGAGCACATGGAGAAGGCCCTGGCCCTGGGGAGCGTCCGGCCCGACGGCACCGTGGATTACGACTACCACAAGCTGCGCCGGGAGATCGACCCCTTCCCGGACCAGGACCGGGAGTCGGGACGGAAGGACCCCATGCAGACCATCTCCGAGCTCGCCCGCCAGGCCGCCCTGCTGGTTCGCGACCTGGCCGAGGCCCGCTCCGGTGACTGGGGCCAGCGCTGCCGGGCTTTGGTGGACGTCGTCTCGGGCAAGGGCCGTTCCGGCCTGGTTTACGACGCGGTCATGAAGGTCCTCGTCCAGCTGGCCGCCCCGGCGGACCTCTACGGCGACTTCTCCGTGCGCACGGACAAGAGGGAAAAGGGCGAGACGGACCTCAACGCCCGCTACTTCCTCAACAAGGCCAACGCCGACTCCGGCCTCTCCGAGGCCGCCAAGCTCAAGGAGCGCTTCGCCGAGCCGTCCTTGCTCAACGATTGACCCGTCATTCCAGGGCGTCCACCTTGGCGGCGAACACGAAGTCCGATTCGCAGAGGCCGTCGATCGCGTGGGTCCAGACCGACACCTTCGCGAAGCCCCAACCGACGGTGATCTCGGGGTGGTGGTGGACGCTCTCGGCGAACTCGCCGACCCTGTCGGCGAAGGCCAGGGCCTCCCGGAAGTCCTTGAACCGGAACTCCTTGACCAGGCGCCGCTTGGCGTCGATGCTCCAGCCTCCCCCCAGCTGGTCGAGGATGATGCTCAAGCCCTCGTCCTGCGGGATGGGGCTGCCTGGATGGTAGGGCGTGAACTCCAGGTCGGCCAGTTCGCTGAGCTCTTTCTGTGCCGATTCCATGGCGCTTCCTCCGCCCTCATACTCTAGCCCGTCCGGGTCAAGAGAAGCTCAAGCGGCGGCCGGCGGATGTCAGCGGAGCTTCTTCTCTCTCAGGAATCCGATGAGCTTGGCCGGGTAGTCGGTGATGACGGCGTCCACGCCGGCCGCCGCGGCCCATTCCCAGTCCTTGGGCTCGTTGAGCGTCCAAGGCGCCACCTGGATGCCCGCGGTCTGGACCTCCCGGACCGCCTCGGGCGTGGTCCACTCGAAGAAAGGGCTCCAGATGTCCGCCCGGGCGGATCTGAGCGCGGGTAGGATGTCCACCAGTTCGTCGGAGGTGAGCTGGGCGGTCCGGACCCGGGGCGCGAGCTTCTTCATCTCCTTGAGCGTGCGCACGTCGAAGGACTGGACCATGGTCCGTCCTTCCAGCCCGTGGCGCCTGAGCGCGCGGGCCACGAGCCCGGCGAACTCGGCCGGGCTGGGCGACAGGGCCGGCTCGTGAGGGAATATCTTGGTCTCGATGTTGAACTCCGCCGGCGACGACTTCGCGGAGAGGAAGACCTCGTCGAGGGTCGGGATGCGGGCCCCGGGGACCGGGACCTGTTCCGCGAAGCGCGGGTTCTTGAGCGAGCCGCAGTCATAGGCCTTGAGCTGGGCGAGCGTGAGCGACCGGATGGGGACCGCGGCCGCAAGCCTCTTGCCGTCCGGCCCCAGGCACAGCTCGGGGCTCACGCGGGGATCGTGGGAGACGACGAGCACGTCGTCCTTGGTGACCGCCAGGTCGAGCTCGAGCACGTCGGCCCCGGCGCGCAGGGCCTCGGCGAAGGCCGGCAGCGTGTTCTCCGGGTGCGTGCCGCGCGAGCCGCGGTGGCCGTGGACCAGGATGCGGCGCGGCGGCTCTGCGGCCGCGGCGGACCAGGCCAGCCAGACGCAGACGACGACCGTTCTCATGAGACCTCCGTCCGATGGTGGACCTTCCAGGTCGACGCGAAGAGGACCGTGGCCAGCAAGCACGCGGCCAGCAACAGCACGAAGCCGCCGTCCCAGCCCCAGCGGTCCACGGCCCGGCCCACCCCCAGTTCCGCGATGACCGCCCCGCCCACGTAGCCGAAGAATCCCGTGAAGCCGGCCGCCGTGCCCGCGGCCTTCTTGGGCACCAGGTCCACGGCGCTGACGCCGATGAGCATGACCGGGCCGTAGATGAGGAAGCCGATGGTGGAGAGGGCCAGCGAGTCCACGAAGAAGTTCCCCGGCGGGTTCTTCCAGTACACCAGCACGGCCAAGGTCACCAGGACCATGCAGATGAAGGAGACCGGGCCGCGGCGGCCGCCGAAGAAGCGGTCCGAGGCCCAGCCGGTGAGCAGCGTGCCGGGGATGCCCGCGGCCTCGTAGGCGAAGAACTGCCAGCGCGCGATCCCGGCCGGGCAGGCCTTGGCCGAGGTCAGGTAGGTGGGAGCCCAATCCAGCACGCCGTAGCGCACCACGTAGACGAAGACGTTGGTGATGGCCAGCAGCCAGAGCAGGCGGTTGTTGAGCACGAAGCGGAGCAGGATCTCCCGGGCGCCCAGCTCGCGCTCCGGGTCGTCCACCCCCGTGTCCGGGTGCTCGTCGGCGTAGTCCTCGATGGGCGGCAGGCCGCAGGACTGGGGCGTGTCCCGGACCAGGGCCACGATCAGCACGCCCATCAGGATGGAGAGCAGGGCCGGCACGTAGAAGATGACGAAAAAGGGCAGCCTGGCCCCGGCGGCCGCGCCCAGGCCCAGGACCGCGGCCAGGGCCAGGGCCCCGTTGATGGCCGGGCCCACGGCGCCGCCGCCCACGTTGTGGGCCACGTTCCAGAGCGCGAACTTGGTGCCGCGCTCCGAGTCGGAGAACCAGTGGGTCAGGGTGCGCGCGCAGGGCGCCCAGCCCATGCCCTGCACCCAGCCGTTGGCGAACCACAGCGCCATCATCCCCCCCAGGGCGCCGGCGGCCGACGGGAAGGCGAGGTTGAGCAGGCCGGAGAGGATGAGGCCCGCGGCCATGAAATAGCGGGGGTTGGAGCGGTCCGAGACGTTGCCCATCACGAACTTGCTCACTCCGTAGGCCGCGGAGAGCGCGGTGGCGATGGCGCCCACGTCGCCCTTGGACAGGCCGTACTCGGCGATGAGGTAGGGCTTGGCCAAGGAGAAGTTCTTGCGCACCAGGTAGAAGGCGGCGTAGCCGAAGAAGATGCCGCTCATGACCTGCCAGCGCAGGCGGGGGTAGAGCTTCTGGACCAGTTCCTGGGGCAGGCGCGCGGCGTGCGGGGCGGGCTTGAAGACAGAGAGGAGGCTCATGCCGGCCTGGACCGGCAGGGGCAGTCGAGCCCCTTGAGCAGGCCGTAGTCCTGGCTCCCGGTGAAGGCCCGCAGGGCCGCGCTGACCCGCTCGTCGCAGCGGCCGCAGTTGCGGAAGGTCCCGCCTTTGACCGCCAGGCCCTCGGTGCGCAGGCCGATGTGGATGGGCAGTCCCTTGCCTTCCATGCGCGCGAGGATGTCCACCACGGACCACAGCCGCGGCGGGCGGTACTCCTTGGCCTTGAATTCCTCCTCCAGCCGCGAGCCGCGCGCCACGTAGGTGGGGTTGAGGTGCGCCTCCACCTCCAGGCCGAGCTTGCGGCCCGTGGCGAGCAGGTGCTCCAAGGTGGCCGCGGCCTCGTCCACGGCCTGGGCCTCGGTGAGCGCGGCGTCCGGCTTGACCAGCACGTAGGCCTTGAGGCGCACGCCCTTGGCCGCGAGCAGCTCGGCCGTCTTCTGGAAGGTCTCCTCGCTCAAGCCCTTGTTGAGCACGCCGTTGCGGATGCGCTCATCCTTGGTCTCGTAGCCCACGGCCATGGTCAGGCGGCGGCCGCCCAGGCGGGTCTTGATCCCGTCGAGCTCCCAGTCCTCTACGAACTCCGCGCGGCTGTCCAAGGACACCTCCCCCAGCGCGGGGAAGGCGGCCAGCTTGTCGAAGAGGTGCCAGAGGGCCTCGGTGGGCAGGGTGCGCTGGTCCACGGTGGAGCCCGAATTGAACACCGTGACGCGGCGTATGACGGCTAGCTCGGCCGGCGGGCAGGAGGCGACAGCATGGTCGATCTGGGCCTTGATGTCCGCGGCGGACACATCCTCGTCCAGAGCCGAGAGCGTGGGCAAAGAGCAGAAGGAGCACTTGCGGTACTGGCAGCCCTTGGTGTAGAGCGAGAGCACCAGCTCGCGGCCCTGGGGCGTGTCCTGGATGTGGTGCTCGATGGGAAGGCGCGGATCGTGGCCGGCTCGGGTCTTCATCTTCCGGCCTGCACCGGGCTCGGCTTCTTGACCAGCAGCCGGTCCTCCAGGACCAGGGCGTCGATGCGGGTGCGCTGGTAGGTTGCCAGAGCGTGGGCCGGGCTGTCCACGATGGGCTCGCGGTCGTTGAAGGAAGTGTTGACCAGCACCGGGACCCCGGTCCGGCGGCCGAACTCGCCGAGCAACGCGTGCAGGCGGGGATGGGAACTCTTGCTGACGAGCTGGGGCCGAGTGGTGCCGTCTCCGTGCACCACGGCGGCGACGCGGCTTTTCATGCGGGCCTTGACCGGCACCGCGGCGAGCATGAAGCGGCAGGCCCGGCGCAGGCCGGCCGGGATGTCGAAGTACTCGTCGGCGTCCTCCTCGCGGACCACCGGGCCGTAGGGCCGGAAGAGCTGGCGGTGCTTGACCTCGAGGTTGAGGCGGTCGCGCATGGCCGCCTGGCGCGGGTCGGCGAGCAGGCTGCGGTGGCACAGGGCCCGCGGCCCGGTCTCTGCAGCCCCCTCGAACCAAGCCAGCACCTTGCCCTGCTCCAGGAGCTCGGCGCCCTGCGCGATGAGCGCCTCGCCGCCTTGGGACGGGGCCTCCAGGCGGGCCTCGGCCAGGGCCTTGCCGACCAAGCCGGCCGCCGGGGCCGGGCCGCGGTAGGCGTGCAGCCACTCTTCGCGGCGGGCCTCGGCCCCGGCGGCCAGGCAGGCCGCGCCGAAGGCGGTGCCGCAGTCCTTGGCCGCGGGGAAGGCCCAGACCTCGTCGAAGGCGCCGTCGCGCGCCACCGCGCTGTTGCCCAGGCAGTTGAGCGTCACGCCCCCGGCCAGGGCCAGCCGCGGCAGGCCGGCGTCCTGGCGCACCCTGCGGGCCAGGCCGCGCAGGACCTCCTCGGTGAGCTCCTGCAGGGCCGCGGCCGCGTCGGCGTGGCGCCGGTCCGCGCCCTGCCAGAGCAGAGTCTCCTGCGGCAGGCGGCGCGGGCCCAGCAGCTCCTCGAAGCCCCGCACGTCCGGGGCCCGGAAACGGGCCAAAGCCGGGTCCACGCGGAAGGTCCCGTCGGGAAGGGGCTCCAGGACGCGCCGCAGGGCGGCTCGGAAGCGCGCCGGGTCGCCGTAGGCGGCCATGGCCATGGTGGAGCCTTCCTCGAGGTTCGGGGTCAGGCCGGCCCACTGCGTGACCCGCTCCCAGAGGAAGCCCAAGGAGTGCGGGTACTCCAGCCTCCCCAGCTTCTCGAGCGCCCCCCCGCGCCAGCGGCCCCAGGTGCAGGTGTCATCCTCGCCGATGCCGTCGACGCAGAGCAGAGCCGTCTCGTCCCAGGGGCAGGAGTGGTAGGCCGCGGCCATGTGGCAGTCGTGGTGCGGGACGAATCGCACCGGCACCTCGCGGCCGTAGCGGGCCTTGAGCAGCGCGCCGGTCAGGAGGATGAAGTCATGGAAGCGCCGTTCGCCTTCCGGCGTGCCGTAGTCCCCCTCCGGGATGTCCGCCTCGGCGGGGGCCCGGCCGAGGGCGGCCAGGCGCGCCGCGGGGTCGAAGCTGTAGGCGACCAGGTCCACCCGGGAGAAGTCCAGCCCCGCCTCGCGCAGGGCCTCGTCGATGGCAAGGTAAGGGAGGACCGGGGTGTTGTCCACGCCGGCGCGCTTGGCGTGGCGCACCCGGGAGGGGCGCTCCTCCTCGGCCAGCACGCGCAGGCGGCTGTCCACCAGCAGCGCGGCGGATGAGTCGTGGAAGACGGCGTTGAGCCCGAGGATGGTCTTCAACGCCGTCTATGATAGCTCATTTCAGCTGCGGCCGCCCACCAGCGGCGGCTTGGCCCATTCCTCGTTGGCCAGGACCTCGGAGAACTTGGTCATGCGCATGCCGTAGGTCTGCTCGAGGGCGTGGATGTCCACGTCGTAGCCCACCTGGTTGAACCAGCGGTACATGAGGGCCATATCGGGACCCACCGCCTTCTCGGCCTGGTCGTCCGGGATGCGCTTGAAGTAGACCGCGTGCCCCAGGGCCTTGGAGAGCATCTCCGCGACCTGCGGGAAGGTCAGGACGTCGCCCGCCAGCGTAATCTCGCGGCCCAGGAAGAGTTCCGGGTGGAGAAACGCGGCGGCCGCGAACTCCCCGATGTCGCGCAGGGAGATCATGTGCAGCCTGGTCTGCGGCCAGAGCGGGGCGGCCAGCGAGCCCTTCCGGATCCCGGGCAACAGCCAGGTCCCGAAGTTCTCCATGAAGAACACCGGGCGCAGGATGGTGTGGGGCAGGCCCAGCTTCTTGATGTGCTGCTCGACCCGGTACTTGGTCTCGAAGTGCGGGATGCCGGTGCTCCGGTCCGCGCTGCCCACCGAGGTGTAGACGAAATGCCGGATGTCCGCGGCCTTGGCGACCTCGGCCAGGAGCCAGCCCTGCTGCACCTCGGCCTCCATGCCGGCCTCGAACGGCGTGGACATGGCGAACACGCCCTGGCAGCCGGCCATGGCCGCCTCTATGCTGGCGCGGTCGTTGAAGTCGCCGCGCACCACCGAGGCCCCGGCCTTGACCAGGGCCGCGGCCGTCTCCGGCTTGCGCGTCAGGGCGCGGACCTTCTGCCCCTTCTTGAGCAGCTCCTGCGCCACGGCCGAGCCCTGCTTGCCGGTGGCGCCGGTCACGAGGATAGTTTTGGGAAGGGCCATAAAGCCTCCGTGCGTCGACTCCCCCCGCCGCCCATAGATTAACCGGGCGCCGTCAAGAAATAATCAGGTCGACCTTGGCCGCGAACACGAAGTCCGCCTCGGAGAGCCCTCCGATCTTGTGGGTCCAGACGACCACGACGGCGCGGCTCCAGGCTACGGTGATGTCCGGATGGTGGTTGAGGCCATCCGCCAGTTCTCCGACCCTGTCCGCGAAGGCCAAAGCCTCGCGGAAGCCCGGGAACTTGAATTCTTTCTCCAGGCGCTTGCCTTCCGGGGCTTCCCAGCCGTTGCCCAGCTCGGCGAGCAGGGCGCGCAGGGTTTCGCCCTCCAGCGGCGGCACGCCGCCTCGGCACGGGACGCATTCACGCTCAGCGAGGGGACAGCTCATGGCCGGAGCTCCTACTACCTACATCCTAGCACACCGGCGCGCTAGTAGCTCAGCCGGCCGAGTTCCACCTTGCCGCGGAACACCCAGTAGATGGCGGCGGTGTAGGAGAGCACGAAGGGCAGGCCCAGGGCCGCGATGAGGGCCATGATGCCCAAGGTCTTGTCCGACGAGGCGGCGTTGGCCGTGGTCAGGCTCCAGGCCGGGTCGAGGCTGGAGACGATGAGGTTGGGGTAGAGCGCGGCGCCGAAGAGCGCGATCAGGGAGGCGATGGCCGCGGCCGAGGAGAGGAAGGCCCGGCCGGGCCTTCCCAGGTAGAGCTGGCGCGGGATGTTGGCCAGGGCCAGGACGCTGGCCGCCACCACGCCCCAGAGCCAGGGGAGGCGCGCGAAGTTGGACAGGGCTTGGGGCACGCGAGCCAAAGTGACGATGGTGGTGAAGAGGTAGAGGGTCAAAAACACCCCGAAGCAGTGCCAGCTCCAGCGGTTGATGCGGGCCTGCAGCTCGCCCTCGGTCTTGAGCTGCAGGTAGAGCGAGCCGTGCAGGGCAAGCAAGGAGACGTTGA
>JACRDS010000093.1 GCA_016212825.1 Elusimicrobiota bacterium
CTAATCGTCCCGTTCGGTAACATCTTAGGTGATTTGACGATGCCCGCTTCGGTAACATCTTAAGTGATTTGATTCGACGCCTTGACGCTTCTCGGGGCCCCTGTTATACTCAGAGGCGATGACTCTCCCCGATACAGAGGACCTCCTCCAGCGTATCGCGCAGAAGGACGCCCCGCTCGAGGAGCGCCTGCGAGCCCTTGCGGACCTCCCGGACCTTCCGAGTCCTCCCGCACCACGGTGACCGCGACTCTCTCACTACCGCCGTCTTCTCAGGCAGCTGTCCGTGACGCTTCCCGCGACTGAGCGAAGCCCGTTCATGAACTCCTGGGACAGTTCCGGCCTGAGAGCTACGGCACCTGCCTGCCCCGTGGCTCAACATACAACAGGTAGCTGTTGACCCGCATGTATTGGTCAGCGGCGTTGTTTCCGAACTTCAGCTTGACGGTCTTGCCTATGGGGAAGTCCCCCTCGGGCTGCACGATCTTGTTGACGTAGTCGGAGCTCTCGTTGAGCGGCACCGTCTTGTCCGTGAAGGTGGCCGACTTGTCCACGGCGTAGCTCACGGTCATGCTCGACGCGGCGTGCGCGGCGGCCCCCACCCACACCTCTCGGAAGACCTTGTTGTTGAAGGCCAGACCGGCCGTGAAGTCCTTGGTGGTCCACGACGAGTCGATGGCGGCCCCGTCGTCGCTCAGCACCCCGTCCTGCATGACCTTCCATACGAGTAAGAACCCGCCAGGGACAGAGACGAACAGTATCCCCGGCGCGGCTATTTCCGCCCGGACCTCAAACCCGCCCAACTTCATCGTCGCCTTCTTCGGCATAACTCCCCCTCGGCCACTCAGGGCCGCTTCCAAGATGTTGCCTACGCGCGCCCAGGCGTGGCCTCTTCGCGGTAGGTCCCCACGATTACGCCCTCATGCTGTTGCGGTCTGCGGATGACTTCCCCTCCACGCCTGGAGACGCAGAACTCTTGCACCACATACACGCCCTTTGCTCTGACCAAGACAGGCATTCCGCTATCCTCACTGAGTTCAGTATCGACGATGAGGCGATTGTGCCCCTCTCTCCGCTTGCCCAGGAGAGGATGCCAACCAGTCAGTTTGAAGATGGCGAAGTTTTCCTCGCCGCCTTCAGCGATTGCGAGCCCCGGCGGGCAATGCGTCTCTCTGACCAACGACACCAAATTAAACGTCCCATCCTTCGCCATACAATCCTCCTCGGGCCCGTGGGCCCGCCTACTATTTCCTACTATCCCCGGCGCCCTCTGCAGCTTGCGCTTTCCTTCTTGCCGTCTCGGTGACGCCGTTCTCCATGTCCACCTTGTAGAGGAGCGCGATGAAGTCGGCCAGGGTCGCCACGCCTTCCGCAGTCAGTCTCGACCCGCAAGCCCCTCCCTGGCGCGCGTTCAAGGCCGCCCTCCTGGCCCGCCTTTCGCCATCACGATGCCCCTCCAGCCTTCTTCTTGCGCTGGCCCGGCTCCTTCGCGCCATTTTTGCTCACCATGATTTCCTCGAGTTGCCGACGTTCTTCAAGTTCCCGTCACGCCGCCAAGATGGCGGCTTCAATATCCTGCTCCGCGAACGACAGATAGGCCACGGTCGAGTTGACCGAGGCGTGCCCTAACGCGCGCTGAGTCTTAACCAGATCGTGCCCGAGGAGTTCGTAGACCCGGGCCGCGAAGGTCTTGCGCATAGCGTGGGTGCCGAGCTTGCCTGAGACGCCGGCAGCGCTGTAGGCCATGCGGAGCACTCGCCAGGCCTGGACGCGGCCGATGGGCTGGCTGTCCCCCTTGCGGCTCACGAACAGCGGGGCCGCGGCGTTGAGCGCCCCGGCCTCCCGGAGCTCGGAGATCCAGGCACCGATGGCAGCGCGGGCCTCGGGATGCAAGACCACGGCGCGCCCGCAGGTCCGGCCCTTCATGCTTCTACGCTGGACGTAGACCCGCTCCGCCACGGCGCCGGAAGCATCGAGCACGTTCTGGACCCGGACAGAGAGCAGTTCACTGACCCGGAATCCGGAGCGCACGCCCAGGAGGAACAGCGCCCGGTCCCTGGCCGAGAGCTGCCCCGCCACCGTCTTGACCTCTGCGTCCGTCAGCGGCCTGGCCCCCGTCATGGCGCCCTCCGAATGCAACCTTCTGCTCTTTCGTTGCGTTCGACCATACAGCCATTATGCATGACCGCTCAAGCATTGTCAAGACCTAGCGGGGCCTAGAGGCGGAGGGATGCGGAGGACTGTCTGGCGCGACTACCTGGCTTTGTCCCAGCGGGACTTGGCGGCCTTCCGGGCAATCTCTCTGCGCTGGGCGGCCGTCAGCTTCCTCGCCCGGGCAGCGCCACCCTTCAGCCCTCCAAGCCGGCCCAGGGCTACGGCCGCGGGGTTCTTCTTCGGCGTTCTTGAGCGCATAAGCATAGTGTATCAGATGCGGCTACCGGTCGCCAGTGCCGCGGCTTGAATGGTCCGGGCAGATAAATGGTTCCATCTGGTTCCAACTCTTCCGCCTGGGCGTGCTCCTCTTATGGGGAGTCACATAGGCCCCGGAGGCAGGCTACGGCTGGGACCATGGGGCAGGAGTCGGTGGGGCCTCGGAAGGAAGGACCGCAAGGAGAGCGTCGACCGGCTCATTATCCCACAGACAGCCAAGCTCCTCGTTCGTCTTCTTCAAGGCCAGGAGAAACTCACGGGGCGTCATGCCGCAGGAGGCTCTTTGGGCTGGAGAGGTCGCCACCACGCTAGTATAAACGGGCACCCGCCGGATATCAAGGCCCAGAGGTGTCCTTCCCGTCGGATGGCAGGAAGCCCCCTCCGCCGAGTCCTGAGTCCGGCCGGCCCCGCAAGCTCCTATGGGACGCTGGCTGCGGCGGGTTGCGTGGCAGCCCCAGCCTCCATCGGTATCTTCAGAATGGCCGGGACCAGGTGATAGGCCGCGCCCATGTTGAAGTCAACAACCAGGCCAGGGACGAGCCCGAAGAAGAGGTTCCCCACGATCAGATAGCCGAGGTTGTCTCCAACCACCTGATTGATTTCGTTCGTTGCAGTCTTGTGCCCAGCGACCGTGCAAGCCACACGGTAGCCCTCGGACCGCTTCAACACCACGATGCCGGGCGTGACTATGCTGGCGACTAGAGTCCCGGCGTCAGGCGCGGCGGGGCTTGCTTCCCGCACTTCGCATATCGCTCCGGGCGGGTCCGTCTTAATATTGACGGGCTGAGTTGACCCATTCACAAAGGTGGCGCAGCCGCTCAGGACAGCTACTGCGGCCGTCAAGATGAGCCCACCCGCGGCGCCCGACTTTGAAGATTCCATACCCATCCGAGTTCCCGAGTGCCCCTCACGCGAGACTTGGCCGACCATGTTGGGATTCTATAGCTTGGGAGTCTGGATTGCAACGGGCAGGCTCCACCGATCGCGATGGCTTCTCCTACGCCCCGATTTGCTAGACTCCCAGGGCACTCAGAACAATCCGGCGGGCTTCCCGTTCTTGGCCCCTGGTGCAGAGCCTTTCCGGGTTCTGAGTGCCACCGGGGGCCATGTTATCTGGAGCGAGAAACCGGGGGGCCTGCGACCGCGATAGCTTCGTGGCGAATCGGCGCGGTTCTCGGGGTGGCTTCCGACGGAGCATCTGATGGAACGGTGCGAGAGCCAAGTGGTCCAAGGCGATGGTCTGCAAAACCATTATCCGCGGGTTCGAATCCCGCTCGCACCTCCACTTTAGCCGCTTTCCAGAGCCGCCGCCTCGCGTCTCAGAGCCGCCCTCCCCTCCGCATCCAGGCCCGCCGGGTCGAAACGGTAGCGGCTGTGCAGGGCTGCGGCTGCAGCCAGGCGCCTAGCCCTCTCGCCCTCCAGCTGCGGCGATATCCGAGCGGCCCATGCCGTCCAGGTCTCATAAGGCCGCCGGCCCAGGCCCCGCTCCGCCAGGCGCCGCTCCACCCCGTAGAGTTCGGAATCCAGGCCCGGACGCTCGCGGCCGGGCGCGGATGAGCCCGGCCCGGACTGGCGCGCCGCGCCGGCCAGACCGCGCAGCCTCCAGGCCAGGATGAGCAGCAGCGGCGCCAGCAGCCACGCCAGCCAGTTCCCCGCCGGGCCCCGGTCCCTGGACCAGCGCCAGCGCGCGAAGCGATGGGAGAGCCAGGCCCAGGCGTCGCGCAGGCCCTCTCCCCTGGGAGCCCGCTGGCGCTCCAGCTCCAGCCAGGTCGAGGGCGTGGTGTCGAGGTCCTGCCAGCGCCCGTCCAGATAGGCTTCGCTCCAGGCGTGCGCGTGCCTGCCCCTGGCCACGTAGGCCTTCTCCAGGCGGCTGTACTCCTGCACCGAATAGCCCGCCGCGTAGCGCGCCGGCACGCCCGCAGCCCGCAGCAGCAGCACCGTGGCCGTGGCGAAATGCTCGCAGTGCCCGGCGCGAGTGCGCAGGAGGAAGTCCTCCAGCGGCCGGGCGCCGCCGCGCTCCTGGTAGAGCGAGTAGCGGAACCCGTCGGCGAAGAACCGCGACACCTTCGCGGCCGCGGCCCCCGGCGCCAGCCGGCCCAGCCCCAGCTCCCGGGCCAGGCGCAGGAACAGCCCCTTCTCCGCGCGCGGCAGGGCCAGGTCCTCGGGCCCGGGAGGCAGGTCGAAGTCGGCCCCCGGGACGAAGGCGGCCCGGTACTGCGCCAGGCTCGGCCCGTCCTCGACCATGACCGCGCCCAGTCCGCCCCGGCTCAGGCCCCCGGCCAGGAGCTCCTCGACCCGGAAGGCGCCGCGCGGCAGGGACAGGAGGCCCTGCCCCCGCGGCAGGGAGGCGGAGATGGACACCTCCTCCCCGGCCCCGGACTCCGGCCCGAGGCTCCAGACGCCCTCCCGAGGCGACGGGACGGAGCGGGAGGCGCGGCCGCGGGCGCTCCACTGCCGGTCGAAGTAGAAGTCGTAGGCGGCCTGGCGCAGCAGGGCCGGCGGCCTCTGCCCCGGAGCCGGCCGCACGCGCAGGCGGATCCCGCCCGACTGCTTGAGCTCGCCCATCCGGCCGATGGCCGTGCGGCTCTGCCATGGGTCGAAGCCCGCGGCGTAGCTGCCGAAGACCCAGTCCTGCGCCTTCTGCTCCAGCGCCCCCTGCAGCCCGTGCAGGCCCGCCTGCCCCGCCCAGCCCAGCAGCCCGGCCGCGGCCAGCAGGGCGGCCCAGGCCGCGGCCGCGGCTCCCTTCGGCCGGGACGGCCACAGGGCCCAGCCGCACAGCGCGCACAGGCCGAGGTAGTAGCCGGGCGTGCGCACGTTGGCGGCCGCGGCGCAGAAGAGGCAGAGGGCGAGATAGGGGTAGCCCAGGTCTATGGAATGGCCCGGGCCCGAGCCCCACGGCTTGTTGCGGAAGAACAGGAACAGGGAGCCGTACTCGACCTTGCCCTGCGCGCTGTAGAGCTGGACCGCGAGCAGGGGGCCGTAGCACAGGGGGATCCAGGCCACGGCCAGCATGCTGGCGGCCGTGCGCTCCCGCGTGAAGTAGAGGAAGACGGCCAGGGCCACGAAGCCCCAGCCGCAGAGGTCCACGACCCGGTCGAAGCCCTCCCGGGACACCTCCCAGCGCCGGGAGAACAGGCGCGGCGACTCCAGGGCCAGGGCCAGGGGGACGGCCGCGGCCCAGAACCCGGTCTGCCAGCCCCAGAAGAGCAGGGCCGCGCCTAAGAGTAATGGCGGGACGCTCACACGCGCACCTCGGCGAGCCCTTCGGCGATGCGGCCTGCCTCCAGGCGGTGCACGGGGCCGTCGGCGGCCTCCAGAGGGCCGCCGCCCGCGGGCACGACCACCATGGCCACGGCCGGGATGCCCACGGCCCGCAGCCCGCGCACCAGGGCGCGGCGCGGCTCGTCCCAGGACTGCAGCACGCACAGGGCCGCGCTCAAGCCCGCGCGGCGGCGCAGCACAGCCTCGGTGAGGACCGAGAAGGACCGGCCCGGGCAGGGCCCCACGCCGGCCAGGACCTCGAGCATGCGCTCCTCCCCGGCCAGGCTGCGGCCCGCGGTCACGCAGTAGGCCTGGTCCGCCACGAAGAGCAGGTCCAGCAGGGACTCCTGGGTCAGCACGGAGGCCGCGAAGGAGGCCGCCACGCTGACCGCCTCTTCGAAGACCGCGCCGGGCCCGGCAAAGGTGTCCAGGACCAGGGCGTGCCTCACGAAGTACTCTTCCTGATACTCCTTGACGATGAGCTTGCCGGTCCGGGCCTGGCTCTTCCAGTGGATGCGGCGCAGCGGGTCTCCCGGCCGGTAGTCGCGCAGGGAGACGAACTCGGGCGACTCGCCCACGGAAGAGGACAGGGCCACCCCGCCCTGCTGGTAGCGCCGGCCGCCGGGCAGGGCCAGGCGGGGGACTGGGTAGCGGCGGGGCAGGACCAGGACCGAGCCGGCCGCGGGCCGGCGGGAGAAGGCCGTCACGAGGCCCAGCGGGTCCGGCCGGGAGACGGCAAGGCGCTCCAGCCTCAGGACCCCCCGCCGCGCGGGCGTCAGCCGGAGGGTCGCCGAGCAGCCTCCGCCCGGGGGCAGGTCCGGCAGGGCGGCCTGCGCAGGCTCGGCGCCCCGCAGCCGCGCGCACAGGCCCACCCAGCGGCTCAGGCCGAAGAGCCGGTCGAGCCGGCTCCGGACGGCCGGAGCCTCGGCCGCGAACTCTTCCCAGGACGGCTGGGGCACGGGGACGTCTTCCTGAAGCGTCAGCCCGCGCAGGGCCGCGCGGCCCTGGTTCTCGACCTGCACCGAGACCGGCAAGGGCTGGCCGGCCGTGGCGAAGCGCGGCAGGGCCCGGCGCAGGCTCAGGAGGGGCCGGAAGAGCAGTCCCGAGAGCCACGCGGTCAGCAGGAGCGCGGCCAGGAAGGTGAAGCCCTGATAGGCCATGGTGGCGTTGGTGTCGATGCCCAGGGCCCCCGAGGCGGCGCCGCCGCTGAAGGCCAGCCAGCCCGCCAAGGTCAGGCGCCCCCGGAGCCTGCGCAGGAGGCCCCAGGCCAGGCGCAGGCCCAGGAAGCGCAGGCGGTCCATGCCTAGGCCGGGACCGGCACCGCCTGGAGGCGGCCCGCCACAACGCTGCGCGCGGTCAAGCCCGAGAAGCGCGCAGCCGGGTCGAGCACGAGCCGGTGCGCGATGACCGGGACGGCCATCTCCTGGACCTGCTCGGGCGAGACGAAGTCCCGTCCGTCCATGAGGGCCGCGGCCTGAGCCGCCTTCATCAGCGAGAGCGAGGCCCGCGGACTGGCGCCCAGGCTCACGTCCGGGGCGGTCCGGGTCGATCCCACCAGATCCACGATGTAGCGCCGCACCTCCGGGGAGACGCGGACCTCGCGGACCTGGCGGCGCAAGGCCAAGACCTCGTCGCCCGAGACGCAGTCCCGCAGGCCGTCGAGGGGATGGCCGCGCTCCTGGGCGCAGAGCACCGCGGCCTCTTCCTCCGCGGCCACGTAGCCCAAAGAGGTCTGCATCATGAAGCGGTCCATCTGGGCCTCGGGCAGGGGATAGGTGCCGTGGAACTCGACCGGGTTCTGGGTAGCGATGACGAAGAAGAGCTCCGTGAGCCGGTAGGTGGTGCCGTCCACGCTGACCTGTCCCTCTGCCATGGCTTCCAGGAGCGCGGACTGGGTGCGCGGCGAGGCCCGGTTGATCTCGTCGGCCAGCAGGATGTTGGTGAAGACCGGCCCCTCGTGGAAGCGGAAGCTCTGGTCCCTAGGGTCGTAGATGGACACGCCCAGGATGTCCGAGGGCAGCAGGTCCGGCGTGAACTGCACGCGGTGGAACTTGGCGCCCACGGACCGGGCCAGGGCCTTGGCCAAGGTGGTCTTGCCCGTGCCCGGGTAGTCCTCGAGCAGGACGTGGCCGCCGGCCGCGAAGGCTGCCAAAAGATGCCGCACGGCGGCATCGCCGCCGCGCATGACCTTGCCGATGTTCTCGCGGATGCGGCGCAGGGTCTCCCGCGCTTGATTCTCAGACATGATGACCTCCCGCGGAGCGGAGCAGATAGGCGCCGAAAGCCGTGAAGACCAGGGAGAGGCCCCAACCCCAGAGACGGCGAGCCTTCTCCCCCCAGGACTCCGGGGCCGGCCGCGCCTCCCGGGCCGCGGCCTTGACCGCGGCCAGCAGGCAGCCGCAGAGCAGGAAGAAGGCCCCGCCCAAGAGGCGGCCGCCGCGGCCGAGCTCCGGGCTAGGCAGCGGCGCCGACCAGGACATCCACAGGCCGAAGCCCGCGAAGAAGGCGCCGCCCAAGCGGTAGAAGAAGATGAGGCGGCGGCGGCCGGCCTCGGAGGCGGGCCGGCCTTCCGCGGCCATCCAGGCCGAAGCCGAGCGCGCGTGCTCCGGCGCTGCGAGCAGGAGGCTGACCCCCATCCAGACGAAGACGGCCGCGCAGAACAGGCCCCAGGCCTTGGTCTCGGGACTCATGGGCAGCGCATATCATAGCATGCGCGGATTTGCGATAATGGACGCCATGACCGCGCGCCAGGACCTCAAGCCGTTCATCGTGGGCATCGCGGGGGGCTCGGGCTCGGGCAAGACCACCTTCTCCCGCAAGGTCGTGGAGGAATGCCGCAAGGCGGGCATCGCCGGCACCATCTTCTCCTTGGACAACTACTACCGGCCGCTGGAGCGCCTGAGCCTGGCCGAGCGCAAGGCCTACAACTTCGACCATCCCGACGCCATCGACTTCGGCCTGGCTTACCGGCACCTCCGGCGCCTGGCCGCGGGCGAGCGCGTCGAGCTGCCGGTCTACGACTTCAAGGCCTACACCCGCAAGAAGAAGACCCTCCCCTGCGTCCCGGCGCCGCTCATCGTGGTCGAGGGACTCTACGCCCTCTACCTCGAGAGGTTCCTCAAGCTCTACCACTACCGCATCTTCGTGGCCACGGGCATCGCCACCGCGGCCCTGCGCCGCATCTCGCGCGACATCTCGGAGCGCGGCCGCGACGTGGAGGGGGCCAAGCACCAGATCCTGACCACGGTGCTGCCCATGTACGAGTCCTACGTCAAGCCCACCCAGCGCAACGCGCACTTCTCCATCAACTGGGTCGGCGAGGAGATCCCGGAGAAGGCCACCGAGGGCCTGGTGCGCATGGTCCGCGACTTCTTCCGGTAGGGTGCCACGGGTTGACTTTCTTAACTTACGCCTTGGGCGGCTGCGCGGGCGGCTGCGTCTGCGTGGCCTTGAGCTTGGCGTAGCCCCTGTAGAAGAAAAAGGCCAGGGCCGTCAGCGCCACGCTCACCCCGATGAATCCGGCCCCCATGGGCAGGAAGTCGAAGACGAATCCCAGCAGGTAGGAGAGGCCCATGATGGTGGCCAGCTCCGCGGCCATGAGGAAGCCCACGGCCTTGCCCGCGGACTCGTTGGGCAGGCGCGACTGGAAATAGGAGGTCATGCTGATGTCGTTGGCCGCCCAGGTCGTGCTCATGATGGCGATGGCGGCCATGATCACCGGCAGACTCAGCCCGGCGGTCAGGACCCAGACCGACAGGGTGCCCAGGGCCATGAAGCGGATCCAGCGGAAGGGCGAGGGCTTCTTGCCCCCCGTCGTGTTCATGAGCACGCGCAGCAGCAGCAGCGCGCCCAGCAGCTCCCCGAAGTTGGAGGCGCTCACGATCAAGCCGGACTTGGACGGGTCGCCCAGCACGCCCTTGGTGAATATGGGCACCACGATCTGCTCGTAGACGCGGTGCACCACCATGGGCCCCAGGAGCATGAAGCCCAGCCAGCGGAACTCCTTGGTGCCCAGGATCAGGCGGCCGCCTTCCTTGATGTCGGAGATCACCCGCTTGATGGCGTTCTTGACCCCGCGGTCCTCGGCTCGCAGCTCGCGGGAGATGTCCATCTTGGCGTCGAGCTTGAGCTTGGAGAAGACGTAGGCGGAGATGAGATAGGCCGGAGGCTGCAGGAACAGCCCGGCGATGATGCTGACCTTGGAGATGAGGATTCCGACCAAGAGCGGCGCGATGGTGCCCGCCACCTCGTAGACCACGTGGGTCTTGGCGTTGAACTTGCTCAACACCGCCTGATCCCGGCCCAGCATGCGCGCCGGGATGGTGTCTCGGGCCGTGAGCACCACGCCCTGAGTCAGGCCGGCCAAGGCGTAGAGGGGCAGGACCAGCCAGGGATTGACCACGCCCAGGGCCAACATGCCGATGATGCCGGTCACGGCCACGGCCTGGGTTACCAGAGCGCCGGCCATGACCTTCTGCACCGGCTTGCGGTCGATAAGCCCGCCGGCGAACATGCTGGCCACGGTCATGGAAGCGCCCCAGGCCACGGCCATGGTCGCCATCCAGACCGCGCTGCCGAACACGGTCAAAGCGATGAGAGGCATGGCGATGTTGAGGGCTTCCATGCCGAACTTGTAGATGCCCGTGGCCGCGAGGGCCCGGCGCGCGTTCTTCTGCCGGGCCGGGTCCGGGACCTGCGCCTGGGCCTGCCCCTGCTCCTTGGCCTGGGGCAGGGCCAGCCCGGAGACGGGAGAGGCCGGGAGCTCGCCCGCCGCCACTTCGGCCGCGGTCTTGGGCTTTACGCCGCCGTCGAAGAATCGGTTGAGGACTGGCGCGGACTCGGAAGAATCCCCGCCTTGAGGAGCCGCCGTCTGGCTGAGCTCGCCGGCGACCTGGACGACTGCGGCCAGGGGTGAGACCGCCGCGGCAGCGGCGGGGGCGGCGGTCCCCTCCGGCGAGTGGAGAACGGCAGGCGCCTTCGGGGACGGCGCCGGCCGTAGGGAAGTCCGTCCGGCCGGTGCCGGCGGAACTTCCGATACCGCCGGCGCCTCCAAGCGCGCCGCCGGAGCCGCGGTCAGGGCTGCGGAAACGTTCAGGGCCGAGGCTAAAGACCCGCCCAGGCTGCCGGTCAAGGACATCCGGAGCCCGGTCAGCGAGAGAGCCTGGGAGCCGGCGGCCGGGACTGCGATGGCAAGGGCGGGGACGGAGGAGACCGGGGCGCCGCGGGAGCCTACAGCCTGGGCCACAGCTGCGGCCGCGGCCGGATGCCAGCACGCCAATACGATGGTCAGCGCCAGCGCCGTGCGCAACATGGTCAGATTATAGTCTCGCGGAAGCTTCATCCTATAGGGACGAAGGCCCCAAGACCGGGGCGGCATGAGGCCCAGACGCTTTTGGGTCGAAGTTCTCACTTCTTCTCGCTGTACGAGCTCTCGGGCAAGCCGGGCATGTGCCTGGGCGCGCGCCAGAACAGGGCCGCGCCGGCCACGTAAGCGGAGGCGATGCCCAGCAGCAGGGGCGGCAGCACCGGGTTGAGCAGGCCCGCGGCCATGGACAGCAGGCCGTAGCCCAGAGAATTGAAGGTGTTGAAGAAGGAGGAGCTCGTGCCGAAGACCTTGCCCAGGTCCTGCTTGCGCGTGTTGGACTGCATATAGTTGTTGAAGGAGACCGCGGCCGGTCCCGTGAACATGCCGTAGACCAGCATGGTGAGGAACAGCGCCTTCTGCACGCTCAGGAAGGGGAGCAGCCCCGGCGCGGCCCAGACCAGGTAGGGCAGCCAGATGGCGAGCAGGCCCACTCCCAGGAACTTGATCCAGCCCCGCGGCGAGAGGTGGCCCACCGCCCACATGGCCGCCGCTCCAACGGCCACGGCGGCCGCGGCGGCGATAAGGCTGCCCGGCACCAGGCTCGTGCCCACCCAGACCGCGCCCAGGCCCAGCACCGCGGCCTGCACCAAGCGCTGGCCCGGCACCTTCTTCGCCGTGAAAGGGATGGAGATGTCGGGGAGGCTCACCTGCGTGGAGTTGGAGATCAGGTTGCCGAAGAACACGGCTCCCGTGAGCTGGCCCAGCAGCAGGGCCTTGCCCGCGGCGCCCATGAGCGTGGCGGCGATGAGGGGCAGGGCGAAGTTCTGGAAGGGGTAGGTCAGCACAGCCTGCAGGGAACTGTAGAGGATGGCCCGGAACTGGCGCTTCTCGTAGCGCTTGGCCTCGGCCTTGAGCGCCGCGAGCTCGACCGGGGCGCCGCCGGACTTCTCCAACTCGGCGACGCGCGCCGCGATCTCGGCCTCGCGCGCCGCCTTCTCGCGCAGCAGGCCCGCGCGCAGGTCGCGCACCGTCTTGGAGCGCAGCACCCAGAAGAACAGGGCCCCGGCGATGGGCAGAGGCGAATGCAGCAGGAAGTAGGCGCCCACGGCCCCGGTCACAAGCAAGGCCTCCTTCCAGTATTGCTTGAAGAAGCCCCGCGCCGCGTCTACGAGCTTGACCGCCGCCTTCTTCACCGCGCCCTGGGGCTTGTCGTTGGGCATGGTGAACCACAGGATCGGAGTGATGATGAGCCCGTGCACCAGGGCCGAGATCAGGAAGGCGGTGATGGGGTTGCCCTTGTCGATGAAGGAGCCGATGCCCACGATGAGGCCCAGGAGCACCTGCAGTCCCACGTAGTGGACCTGGGAGAGGGCCGTGACCGTGGCCTGGTGCCTGCCCGCCAGGCGCCGGATGTAGGCGTTCTCCGTGGTCATGGTGGAGGAGAGCACCCAGCCGTTGGCGACCGAAGAGAGCAGGAGCGTCCAGAAGTTGAGGATGCCGAAGTAGGTGAACGCGGGCAGGGCCAAGGTCAGGATCGCGCGCAGGCCCACGTTGATGACCATGGAGTTGCGCGCGGAGAGCTTGTCGGCCAAGGACCCGTTGAGCGGCCCGGTGGCGATGGCGGCCAGCGGGCCCAGCGCCATGAGCGTGCCGTAGAGCGCCCAGCCCACGGCCGGCGCGGCCACGAAGGGGAAGGCGATGGAGGTCAGGATGAAGGAGGCGATGGAGAGGGTGCGGGTGACGAACAGGGCGATGACCGCCTTCTTGTTGAAGTCCGGGGCCGCGGCCGGGACGGTCGGGACAGGAGCGGCGGTCTTGGCCTCGGCGCGGCTGGGCGCCAGGCTGGAAGAGGAGGTCTGGCCCGGCGCGGGGGCCTGCAAAGTGTCGTCCGCCGGGGCGCAGATGCGGCCGCCCGTGAAGAGCCGGGAGAGGATGGACTGCTTGGCGGCCGGAGCCTCGGCCTTCTGCAGGGTCTCCACGCCGTTCTGCAGGCCCTGCAGGGAGCCTTCTGGAGCCGCGGTCTGGGGCAGCGCCGCGGTCAGCACGGAGACCGCGGTCCCCTCCGGCGAGAGGGAAACGGCAGGCGCCTTCGGGGACGGCGCTTCCAAGCGCGCCGCCGGAGCCGCGACGACGGCAACGGGGCCGGGGCCGGAAAGGGCGGGGATCTTGGACAGGGAGGTCTGGCCGAGCCCGGCCGGCTGGAGCTGGAGGCGCAGGCCGGAAGAGGCGCCCAGCCCGGCCGTGATGCCCGCGGAGGGGACGACAGGCACGCCCGCGACAGAGCCGGCGGTCTTGGCCGAGATGGCGGCGGCCGCGGCCCAGGCCTGCGGCCCGGGGGAGAGCAGGATGATGCAGGCGCAGAGACCGGCTGCGGCCAGCCGGCTCCACGTTCTCTTCATACGAGAAGTTTAACCGGGGCACAAAGCCCCGGCCTGGGCCTTCGGGCGTCGGGAGACGAGGCAAAGGGCCTAGCCCGTGCTGGGCCCGGCCGGCTAGTCCTTGGGCGGCAGGGGCGCGAGGTCCAGAGACCGCGGGGTGCGGCCCGAAGGCAGTCCGCTGACGTGCGGCCGGGAGACCTCCATGTCCTTGACCAGCGCGAAGGACAGCCTCTGCGCGATGTCCGGCCGCTCGGCCGCGAGGTCCTCGGCCTCCAGCGGGTCGGAGCAGAGGTCGTAGAGCTCGTAGCGGTCCTTGTAGAGGTAGTGGTGCAGCTTCCAGCACTTCTCGCGCGCCACCCGCTCCTCGATATTGAGGTCCGAGAGCCGGGCGAGGTTGCGTTTGGAGCGGGCGAAGGCGACCTCGCGCCAGGGCGCGCCGGGGTCCCGGAGCAGGGGCATGAGGCTGCGGCCCTGCAGCTCCAGGTGCTGGGCGGGCGCCTCGGCGAGCTCGAGGATGGTGGGCATGAGGTCGATGCGCTGGACCAGTTGGGAGAACCGGCGGCCGGCCAGCTTGGGCAGGCCGGGGTGCTTGACGATGAGGGGCACGTGCAGGACCGGTTCGTAAAGGCTCTGCGTGTGGTTGAGCAGGCCCTTCTCGCCCAGCAGCTCGCCGTGGTCCGCGGTGACGATGAGCACGGTGTTCTTGTCGAGCCCCAGCCTCTTGAGCTGGGCCAGGAACTCGCCGATGCGCTGGTCCGCCGAATGCAAGGCCGCGTCGTAGCGGGCGATGAGGTGCCGGAGGTGGCGGGGGTCGCTCTTGAAGGCCGCGACCTTCGCCTTCATGGACTCGGGGTAGCCGGAGGGCTCGTCGTTGTAGGCGCGCGCGAAGGGCACGCTGAACACGTCCGTGTCGCGCGCCACGCCCTGGTAGCCCGGGTCGTACTGGTCCGGGTCGCTGGAATGGTAGGGCACATGCAGGTCGTCGATGGTGGCAAAGACGAAGAAGGGACCGCTCCGGCGCTCCTTCTTGACCCAGGCGAGCAGGTCGTCGAGGTTGGTCTCGAAGGGCGCGGGGATGCGGCCGGGCGTGCTCGTGGAGAAGGTGTTGACGTAGGTGTCGAAGCCCTTGGTCAGGCCCCACTCCGGCCGCAGGTAGACGCCCCCGCTGAAGAGCGCGGTGCGGTAGCCGGAGCGCCGCAGCTCGGAAGCCAGCGTGCTCTCGAACTTGGGCAGGCCCTGGGCCAAGAGGCTGGTGTAGAGCCCGTGCACTTCGGGCACGTGGCCGGTCAGGAGGCTGGCATAGGAGGGCAGGCACCAGGAGCCTTCGGACATGGCGTTCTCGAACACGGCCCCGCCCTGGCCCAGGGCGTCCATGTGGGGCGTGGTGTCGCGCGGGTAGCCGTAGGTCCCGAAGTGGTCGGCGCGCGTGGAGCAGATGTCCAGCATGATAATGTTGGGCCGCTCCTCGGCGGCCGCGGCCGGGGGCAGGAGGAGGACGGCCAGGAGGAGGGAGGTCACCCGCCGGCCTTGCTCAGGGCCTGGGCCAGGATGGAGCGCACCGCGCCGTCCTCCTCGTAGCTCAGGGCCCGGGTCAGGATGAAGGCGGTGCGCGGGCCGCGGATTCGGGAGAGGGCCAGGGCCGCGGCGCAACGCACCGTGGCCTCGGGGTCGCGCAGGCCGCGCGCCAGGGCTGCGGCCGCGCGCGCCGTGCCGAGCTCGCCCAGGGCCCAGACCGCCTGGAAGCGCACCTGCCAGGCGGGGTCCTCACCGAGCGCGCGCTCCAGCCAGCCCGCGGTGAAGGCCTTGCCCGTGCCGCCCATGGCCCCGGCCGCGGCGTAGCGCACCCACCAGGAGGGGTCCTTGCGCAGGGAGCGCTCCAGGCGGGCCACGTTGGCGTCGGAATCGATGCGCCCCAGGGCCAGGGCCGCGGCGAAGCGCACGCGCTCGTCGGGGTCCTGCAGGCCCTGGGAGAGGAAGCTCAGAGCCCGGCGGTCGCCGACCCGGCCCAGGGCCTCGGCCGCGGCCGCGCGCACCGCAGCGTCCTCGTCGAGGCGCAGGAGCACGGCGCTGACGTGCGGGATGGCGGCGAAATTGCCGGGGGTGCCGAAGGCCAGGACCGCGGCCCGGCGCCGCGAGGGGTCCGCGCTGCGGATCTCGGTCCGGAAGCGGTCGAGGTCCGGGGGCGCGGCCACGGCGTCGCGCAGCTCCTCGCGCTCGATGGGCAGCTCCGGCGCCGGGGAGAGCAGCTCGGCCACGGGCGGGAAGGAGGCGTCCGCGGCCCGGGCCGGGGCCGTCAGGACCGAAAAGAAAACGCCGAGGCAGAATAAGCCGCGCATGGCAACTCCCCTCGGCGGGTCAGCGCACTATTATAGCAGGACTTGGCCCCCTGTCAAGGGGTCGATTTGAACTCAGGCCACGCTCATGCCGCCCACCCGGAAGGTGGGCGAGCCGAGGCTGCCGTAGAAGGTGAGGTCGTCGGCCTTGGCGTCGATGCCGGCCAGGAGGTCCTTGAAGCTGCCCGCGATCATGGCCTTCTTGACGGGGGCGCCGAGCTTGCCGCCGCTCACGGCCAGGCCGGAGACGCCCACGGAGAACTCCCCGGAGATGGGGTCGGCCATGTGCATGCCCATGATGTCGAGGACGAGCAGGCCGTCGGCGGTGTCGGAGACGAGCTGGTCCCGCGACATGGTCCCGGGCTCGAGGTAGAAGTTGGAGTGGGTGGGCCCGGGCAGCCCTTTGTAGGAGCCGCGGCCGGCCGAGGCGTTGCCGGCCCGCTGGTCCTTGCGGCTGGTGTAGGTGTCGTAGAAGTAGTCCTTGACGACCCCGGACTCGATCATGGTCTTGGCCGAGGTGGGCAGGCCCTCGTCGTCGTGCAGGCAGGAGCCCAGGCCCCCGTGGCGGCGGGGGTCGTCGCGGAAGGTGGCCAGGTCCGAGCCGACCTTCCTGCCCAGGCAGCCGGCCAGCAGGGATTTGCCCCTCTGCACCTGGTCGGCGCAGAGCAGGCCGGCCACGAGCTCGAGGATGTCGCCGGCGGCCCAGGGGTCGAAGAGCACGGCGCGCTGGGCTCCGGAGAGCTTGCGCCCGCCCAGGAGCCGCACGGTGCGCTCGGCGGCCTGCGCCGCGACGCGGCCGAAGTCGAGGGCCGCGCCCCGGCAGGAGGACTGGTAGGCGGAGCCGACCTGGACCTCGCCGCTGTCCTTGGCCAGGGCGGAGTAGCCGACGCTGGCGGAGCTGCCGCGCTCGTGGGAGAGCACGCCCCGGGTGTTGGCGATGACGACCTCGCCGCGCGATTCGCCGTAGCCGGAGCGCAGGATGCCGGCCAACCGGGGCTCGCCGGCGACGGCCGCGGCCCCGCTGTCGGCCAGACGCTGGACGGCCGCCTCCAGGGGGGTCTTGAAGAGCTCCTCGTCCCAGAGGGAGTCGGCCAGGGCGGCATCGGGGGCGTCGGGGCTGGGCGCGGGGAAGTCCTTACAGGGGTCGGGCTTGATGTGGGCGAGCTGCTCGCGGGCCTTGCGGTAGAGGTCCTGGATCCCTTCGGGGCTGATGCCGCCGGCCGAGGCGAAGCCCATGCGGCCGTCGCCGAGCAGGCGCAGACCGGCGCCCTCGGCGGAGCCGTGCTGCATATTGTCGAGCCTGCCTTCGCGCATCTCCACGCCGCGCTCCTCGCTGCGGGCCAGGTAGAGCTCGGCCTGGAGGCCGGGATCCTGCCGGCGCGCCCAGTCGAGGAGTTCGGCGGAGAGGGCCTTGAGGTCGGCGGTCATCGCTCGAGGGCGGTGAAGCCCATATAGAGGAACAGGAAGGCGATGAGCAGGAAGAAGGCCCCCCACTTGCGCCGCTCCAGCGCGATGTGGGCGTCGTTGAGCAGGGTCTCGCGCAGCACGGCGTTCATGCGCTCGATGAGGTCGGGCCGATAGAGATAGCCGAGGCCGAGGAGCAGGCTGATGACCCCGATGATGAACTTGTAGAGGGGCGTCATCAGCCGGAGCTCTCCTCGCTCTTGGCGGGGGCGTTGAAGCGGTTCATGGAGGCCTCGATCCCCTTCTCCACGGCGAGCTGGACGGCGGAGGCTGCGTCCTCAAGGACGGGGACGAGGAGTTTCTCCTCCTCGGGCGTGAACCGGGAGAGGACGTAGTCGGCGGAGTCCATGCCGGGGGGCTGGGGGCCGACGCCGATGCGCAGCCGGGGCACGTCGCTGGTGCCGAGGTGCGCCAGCGCGGATTCCATGCCTTTCTGCCCGCCGCCGGAGCCTTTGAGGCGCAGGCGCAGGCGGCCCAGCGGCAGGGCGACGTCGTCGAAGCAGACGAGGATCTGGCTGGGTGGTATCTTGCGCCAGCGGGAGAGGGACCCGATGAACGAGCCGGAGTCGTTCATGTAGGTCATGGGCTTGGCGAGCCAGAGCTCTCCGGCGCGGCAGACTTGGCCGAGGCCTTGGAAGTCCTTCCACTGCGAATCGGCGGCGAGGAGGTCGACGAGGCGGAAGCCGACGTTGTGGCGGGTGCGGGCGTAGCGGGTGCCGGGGTTGCCGAGGCCGACGACGAGGCGCAGGCTGGGGCTCTCCGCGTCGGGCGGGGTCATGTGGCGATTCTACTATATCTGGCCGGGGAGGCTGCGGAGGTCAGCGCTTCGCGCGCTCGAGCTTGCGGACCGCCGCTTCCAGGGCGGCGTTGAATTCTCCGGGCCGGTCCAGCATCAGGAAGTGGTCGGCTCCTTTCAAGACCGCGGCGTCGAAGGACGCCATGTGGCGCCGGTTCCCCGCGTGATTGATGGGCCAGACGTCCGCGCTGACGGCCAGCACGGGGGCCTTGATCCGCTCGAATATCCTGGCGGCCTCTCCGGTGAGGTATTGGGCCATCATCTCCTCGAGCGCGCTGATGGCGACGGCGGGCGGCGCGGCCGCGATGTCCGAGAGGATCCACTGGCGCAGCCGTGTGTCGGTGTGGGTGGAGATCATGGGCTCGACGAACTGTCTGCTTCCGGTCTTGAAATCGGCCTTCATGGGCGCGATCATGCCGTCGAGTTCGACGCGCGTCAGGGGGTATTCTATGTTGTCGAAGGTGTCTATGCCGATGAGTCCGATGACGCGGCCGGGCATGAGCCGCGCGGCCTCGGCGATGACGGGGCCGCCCATGGAGTGGCCTATGAGGACGAGCTTGCGGCTGCCTATGGCATCGGCCACGGCTTGGACATCCTCGCCGAAGGCTTTCATGGTGTAGCGCTGGCGCGTCATCCCAGAATGGCCGTGTCCGGCGAGGTCGAGGGCGACGGCGCGATGGGTCTTGGAGAAATGGGGCAGTTGGTTGCGCCAGTAGCGGGCGTCGCAGCTCCAGCCGTGGACGAAGACGAGGGCGGGTTCGCCGGCTCCGGCAACCTCGTAGGAGATGGGCGTGCCGTCTTTGGAGGGGACGACGTGGGGCCAGCGGGATTCCTGGGCGGACGCGCTGGCGGCGCAGAAGACTGCGCTGAGGGCGGCCGCCGCGGCTACGCGGGCTATGTATTTCATTCAGCGCAGGTGGTTCCGCTCAATCATGAGATGCCCTCACGGGACGCCGAGCCGCCGCCTGGTGCACGGCCGACCGCTTGCGGGAGCGGCTCATGCGGATGTTCGACCGCCTATCTTACGCAGGTCGATGGCCCAAGCGTTCGGAGATCCAGATCTTGATGATGGACTGCCGGGTGACCCCAAGTCGGCCAGCCTCCTTGTCCAAGGAATGGATCATCCAGACGGGGAAGTCCACGTTTACGCGCTGGGGGGATTCATTGACTCTTTTTGCTTTGGCAAGATTGAGGTACTTGGTGATGTCCCCACCGGCGTCGAAGAGTTTGTCTAGTTCCTTAGCTTTCATACAATTCCCTCTCATCATCACGTGATCGCCTCACCGATATGATGCGAACGCATGTTTGCCGGTATGTAATGATGGCCGTCCAATGCTTGCTGTCGATGAGTCCGATGACCAGCAGCCTTTGTTCATCCTCGGACTCGAGTGGAATCTCCAGCAACTCTGGATCGTCCCATAAGACCCGGGCTTCGATAAAATCGAGGCCATGTTTCCTCTTGTTCGTCTGACTTTTGCGCTCGTCGAACTCAAATTCCATTTTGGTATAGTTATTATATCATAATTATATCTTTTCGTCAATAGCCTGGCGCGCTGGCCGCGCGGTATGCTGTTCGGCATAATAAATGGAGTTTTGAATGCCACATGCTCAATAGGTCCAATTGTAGCATGAGAAAACCGGAGAATTCCTATTAGATAAACGCCCGAGAGGCCGTCCGGCTATGCGGTGTTTCAGGACCCCCCTGCGGACATCCCGCGGGGAAAAAGGGAACCGGGCAAGCCGCGGTTCCCCGCGACTTGCCCGGACCTTTCCGGACGCCGGCTTACTTCTTTGCCGGAGGAGCAGCCTTGGCCGGTGCCGCGGCAGGAGCCGCAGCCGGGGCCTTGCCCTTCTCGGCGCCCTTGGCCGCAGGCTTGCCCTTCTCGCCCGCGGCAGGAGCAGCCGTCTCCTTGATGAGGTTGCCCTCCTCGTCCTTCTTGCCCTTCGTCGAAGCCAGTTCCGGCTCGGCAGGAGCCGCCCCCACCTCGCCCTCGGCAGGCACGGCGCCCTCGGCCGGGGTCTCCACCACGATCTCCTTGACCAAGGTCACCGACACCACGCGCAGGTCCGGCGCCGCGACCAGCTCGACGCCCGCCGGGATGCTCAGCTCCTTGACCTCCGCGTGCATGCCGATGTTCAGCTTGGAGATGTCCACGGTGAGGGACTGCGGGATGTCCTTGGGCAGGGCCCGGACCGCGATCTCGCGCAGCTCGTACTGCAGCGTGCCGCCGTCGTTCTTCACGCCCGGCGCCTCGCCCGTGACGTGGATCGGCACCTTCGCCGTGATCTTCTCGGTCATCGAGATGCGCTGGAAATCCGCGTGGACCAGCCGGTCGTTGACAGGATGGCGCTGCAGCTCCTTGACGATGACGGTCTCCGTCGCCTTGCCCGTCTCCAGGTGCAGGATGGCGTTGGCCCCGCCCTTCTTGCGCGCCGCCAGGAGCTCCTTCTCGGAGAGCGCCACGTGCAGCGGCGGCTTGTCGCCCCCGTACACGATGCCCGGCAGGCGCTTCTCGTCGCGCAGAGCCGAGAGCTGCTTCTTGGTGCTCTTGCCTTCCCTGACCACGACCGACAGTTTTATCTCTTGCATAGTCTCCTCACAGTGATGTCAAACAAAGAGTTCGCTGATCGACAGCCCGCGGTGGTTGCGCATGATCGCCTCGCCCAGCAGCGGCGCCACCGACAGGATCTTGATCTTATCCCCCGCCAGGTGGTGGATCGGGATCGAGTCCGTCAGCACCATCTCCTCCAGGGCGGAGCGCTCGATGAGGTCCGCCGCGGCCCCGGAGAGCACCCCGTGCACGCAGGCCGCGTATACCTTCTGGGCCCCGCACTCGCGCAGCTTGTCGGCCACCTTGGCCAAGGTCCCGCCCGTGTCCACCATGTCGTCGAGCACCAGGCAGTGGTGGTCCTTGACCTCGCCGATGACGTGGTAGACCGAGGCCTCGTTCGGATGCGGGCGGCGCTTGTCCACGATGGCCAGGCGCGCCTCCAGCCGCTTGGCCATGGCCCGCGCCCGCTCCACCCCGCCCACGTCCGGCGAGACCACCACCAGGTTC
>JACRDS010000091.1 GCA_016212825.1 Elusimicrobiota bacterium
GGGGCGCTTCGGGCTTCACGCTCATCGAGCTGATGATCGTGGTTGCCATCATAGGTATCTTGGCGGCCATCGCCATACCGAAGTTCGCCTCGCTCATCCGCAAGTCCAGTGAGGGCGCGTCCAAGGGCAACCTGGGTGCCATCCGCTCCGCGCTGAGCATCTACTACGGCGACATGGAGGGACAGTACCCGGCGACCGTGGAATCGCTGACCGCCAGCGGCAAGTACCTGTCGACGATACCGGCCGCGAAGGCTCCGAACTACCACTCGGACGCCAGCGGGATCACGTACCAGGCGACGTCGGACGACGGCGGCGGCTGGAGCTACAACAACACCCAGGGCAACCCGAACCAGGGGACCATCCTGGTGAACTGCACGCACACGGACACCAAGGGGACCGTCTGGACGGTGTACTGAGCTCCGCCGGCTGACAAGACGGACGAACCGGGAGGCCTCCCGCGGGAGGCCTCCCTCTTCTTGCATGGGATCGAGATCAGGAAGGCTGGCGGGCCCGGGACTGCCGCTCTTGGCGGCGGCCGCGGCAGTCCCCCTGGCGTTCGGCCCTTGGTGCCAGGATGTGTACGGGATCGTCAGGATGCTGGCGGCCTCCTGGCTCCTGGCCGCGGCGGCTCTGGTTCGCGCTGCCCGGCCGGAGGCACCAGGGCGGGCGGACGCGCCGGACGGCGCGGCTGCTCTCTGGCCCCCGCTGGGCGTCCTGGCGGCCGCCGCAATCCTGTCCGCCGCGGTCTGTGAAGACCCTTGGATGGGATGGATCGGCGGACACGGCTTCTACGGCTTCAGCATCCTGGGCTGGTCCCTCTGCGGGCTCGCGTTCTTCCTCAGCGGCGCCGTCTCCAGCCCGGAGTTCTCCCGGCGCCTGGCCCGCTGGGTCGCGGCCGGGTCCGTGCCCGTCTCCGCCTACGCGCTGTTCCAGTGGGGCTGGCAGGACATCCTCACCGGCTTCCCGGTGGAAAGACCCTATTCCAGCCTCGGCGGCTCCCTGCACCTGGGCTCCTATCTCATGCTCGCGGCTCCCCTGGCATGGGCTTCGGCGACCGAGGCGGAGGCTCCGGCCTGGGGCCGGGCCGCAGGCTGGACCGCCCTGGTCCTGGGCCTTCCCGCCCTGGCCGCTACGGGAAGCCGCAGTTCCTGGCTCGGCGCCTTGGCGGGCATCGGGGGCTGCGCTTGGCTGCGTTGGGGACGCAGCCGTCTCTGGAAGACGGGCCTCGTGGTCCTGGCAGCCGCTGCCCTGCTGGTCGGCCTCAACAAGGCCTTCAGCGAGCTCTCCCCGGCGCGGCGGTTCGCCGAGCCCGCCCCTGCCCTGGACGAGCTCCATATGGAGTCGGATGTGGTGCGCCTGGAAATCTGGCGCTGCGCGGCGAGGGCGTTCCTGGACCATCCCTGGTTGGGAGTCGGGACCAACGACTTCGCCAGCGCCTACCGGAGATACAAGAGGCCGGTCCACGCCACTTCGGCTGAGAAGGATAGCTCCGACGCGCACAACGACTGGCTGCAGGTCATGGCGACGCTGGGCCTGGCGGGCGCGGCCGCATACCTCTGGCTTCACTGGCAGGCGGTGACCATGTGGCTGCGCCTGTTCCGTGAGGGGCGCTTGGACGGGCCGCGCGCGGCGATGACCGGCAGCCTGCTGGGCTTCCTCCTGCAGACCAAGCTCAATGCCATGCCCTGGTCCTCGCTCTTCGTCGTCGGCCTTCTGGCCGGCTGTCTTTTCGGCCGACTGGGGGAGGGCGGGGCTCTTCGTCCGCGGCGCGCGGCCGTCCGTGGAGCGGCGGCGGCCGCCCTGGTCCTCGCGGCCTGCTGTTCTTGGCTGGCCTGGGCGGACCATCTCGAGATCCGGGGTCTTCTGGCCCGGGGGGCCGGGAGGCCTCGGGAGGCCGCCGCTCTCCTGGAGCGGGCGGTCCGGTGGAATCCGTGGGAGACCGCTTACCGGCTGAACCTGGACAACCTGCTTTGGGACGCAGCGGCTTCTGTTCCCCTGGAGCCTCGCCGGGAGTTGTTGCGGCGCGCCGTGGCGGTGGCTGCGGACGGGGTCCGCAGACGCCCCTCCGACGCGACCGCTTACTACCTCCTAGGTCAAGCGGAACTGCGGCGCTGCCGATGGGGCGGGGAGGGGCGTCTGGACGCGGCTCGCCTGGCCCTGGCGGCGGCGCGCGCGCTGGCGCCGCACTCCCGGATGATCCGGGAGGACCTGGAACGGGTGATCGCGCTGCGTCGTCGGCCCTGAATCGGTATTGACAATGCCGATACGGAATATCTATCCTTTACGCGTCATTCCTAAAATCCAAGACTTGTCAGGGGGAGCAGAATGAAGAAGAAGGGTTTCACGCTGATCGAGCTCATGATCGTCGTCGCCATCATCGGCATCCTGGCGGCCATCGCCATACCGAAGTTCGCCTCGCTCATCCGCAAATCCAGCGAGGGCGCGTCCAAGGGCAACCTGGGCGCCATCCGCTCCGCGCTGAGCATCTACTACGGCGACATGGAGGGACAGTACCCGGCGACCGTGGAATCGCTGACCGCCAGCGGCAAGTACCTGTCGACGGTGCCGGCCGCGAAGGCTCCGAACTACCACTCGGACGCCAGCGGGATCGCGTACCAGGCGACGTCGAACGACGGCGGCGGCTGGAGCTACAACAACACCCAGGGCAACCCGAACCAGGGGACCATCTTGGTGAACTGCACGCACACGGACACCAAGGGCACCGTCTGGACGGTGTACTGAGTTCGACGAAGGTCTGAAGGACGGAGAGGCCTCCCTCGGGAGGCCTCTCTCTTTTTTGTATGATGCAGGCATGGCCGGGTTTCTGTCCTTCTTCTGGGGCGCCTGCCTGGGCAGCTTCATCAATGTGCTCGCCTACCGCCTGCCCCGCGAGGAATCCGTCGTGTCCCCGGGCTCGCGCTGTCCCCGCTGCGGCCGGCCTATCGCGCCTTACGACAACATCCCGGTCTTGAGCTGGCTCCTGCTGCGCGGACGCTGCCGCCGCTGCCGCAAGCCCATACCCGCCCGCTACATCGCCGTGGAGGCCGTCATGGCCTGCCTGAGCCTGGCGGTCTGGCTGCGTTGGGGGGAGCGGCCCGCCTGGGCCGCCGCCGCGGTCCTGGCCTGCGGCGCGCTGCTGGCCGTCTCCTTGATAGACTGGGACACGGGATACATCCCCGACGTCCTCTCCTTCGCCCTGATCGCTGGCGGCGTCCTGGCGGCCCCGCTCAATCCTCTGCTGGGCCAGGGGGTGTGGTACTGGGCGGCCGCCTCCTCGGTCCTGGGCGCCGGCGTGGGCTTCCTCATCTGCTGGGCCACGGCGGCCGCGGGCAAGCGCATCTTCGGCAAGGAGGCCATGGGCGGAGGGGACCTCATCCTGCTGGCCGGCATCGGCGCCTGGTCCGGAGGCGTGGGAGCCTACGACAGCCTTCTGCTGGGCTCCCTGGTGGGCGCGGTCTACGGGGTCGGCCGCGTGCTGAAGGGGGAACTGCGCCTGGCCGACCCGGTCCCGTTCGGACCCTTCCTGGCCGTCGGGGCCGTCTTCAACTTCTTCGTCCTGCTCCCGCTGGGCTTCCCTTTCGTGCCGATCCGGTAGAGCCCTCCGTCCGCCGCGCCCGCGGCTTCCAGCTCATAGCGCGCGAACACGTCCTTCCAGGCGGGGTCGCTGATCAGGGCCCCGGGCACGAAGACCGGCTGGCCCTGGCGGCCCAGCTCATCCAGGCGCCGGTCCAGGGCCTCGGGCCGACCTGCGAAGTAGCGCAGGTTGAGCGGCTTGCGCCCCGCGAAGTAGGGGATGTAGACCTGGCCGCGGGCCGCCGCGACCACCCAGGCTTCCTCGGGCGTGTCCCGCCGGATCCGCAGGGCCTCCTGGTAGGCGGCGTTGCGGCCGGGGTCTGTCTTGGGAGCGATCAGGAAGAACCCGTTGAACAGGCCAAGAGCCGCGGCGCCGGCCGCCAGGGCGCGGCCGCCCCAGGGCCGGCCCGAGGCCCAGGAGGCGGCGAGCAGCCACAAAGCCGGCAGGTCGGTGATCCGGTAGACCATGGTGAAGGGCTGCCAGGCGACGTAGAGCAGCGCGTATCCCCCGAGCCAGAGCAGGACGGCCTTGGCCGTCCGCCCCCAGTGCCGCAGGCCGGCGCCGGCTGCGGCCAGGAGCGCGGCGGCCAGGAGCCAGCCCAGGACCGGCCAGGGCCGCGGGAGCCCCACGGGGTCCGCGAACACGCGCAGGGCCATGGCCGACCAGGCGCGGACGGCGTCGGGGAGAGTGGCGGCGCCGTGCCAGGTGAAGGAGCGGTCCGCCGACAGGGCCGCGCTGCCGAGCAGCCACAGGCGCCACTCTTCCGGGCTCCCGGGCCGCACGCACCAGAGGGCGGCCGCGGCGTAGGCGGCCAGGACGGAGAGGGACAGGGCGGCGAGGACGCGCCGCCACGCGCCTCCGGCGCGTCCCGGACGATGCAGGAGGTACAGGGCCGCGGGCAGGAACATGACGTTCCCGATGTGTCCCAGAACCGCCAGGCCGAGCCAGGCTCCCGTCCTCACAGGGGAGGGTTCCTCGGCCCAGGCTTCGTCCGCAGCCAGGAGCAGGAAGACCGCGCCGAGCAGGTAGACCTGGGCCTCCAGGCTCCAGAGCCACCAGCCATAGGAGAGCGCCAGACCGGCCGAAGCCGCGGCCGCCGCCAGCGGGGACAGGCTCAGGCGCCTGAGCAGGAAGCGGCAGAAGATCCCCGCGCCCAGGCCGCCCAGAAGGCTGTCGAGCGTCTGCAGCGCCAGCAGGGCCGGCCCGGAGTAGCCGAGGAGCCGCCAGAGTCCGGTCCAGGCCCATCCGAGCAGTCCGTAGGCCAGGTGGCTGCCGTGGGCCAGGTTCCTGGGGTCGCCCAGCTCGACCGCGATGGCGCAGGCCACGCCGTCGAAGTTGTAGTAGGAGGAGGGGGTCCCGAGATAGAGGAAGGCGGTCCCGGCTCCCAGCAGCCAGGGCAGCAGATCGAGCCGGCGCCGTTCAGCGCAGTTCATAGATCCGGGCGCCTTCGACCGCATCCTCGTGGACCAGCCGGAAGCGGCGGCCGTCCTCTAGGATGGCGCGCAGGCCCGCCAGGCGCCGCGCCGCGGCCGAGTCCCGCGGCAGGGAGAGACCGACGTCGAGCTCCTCCTGCCAGAGCACGAGCCTGACGCGGTACCGCCTCAACTGGGCCGCGAACCCCTCGGCGTCGAGCGGCCGGGGCAGGGGCAGGCTGGGGCGGGCGCAGTGGAAGCCGTCGCGCAGGGGCAAGGCGCTGGTGATGGCGTCGGAGGGCGCGGTCCGGGTCCGCACCCATTCGTAGGTGCGCGCCAGTTCGGGGGTCCGCCAGGAGTGCCGGCCCAGGACCCAGCGGTGGGTATGGGACCCGAGCTGGGCGGCGAGCAGCAGGGCCAGCAGCCAGCGGGCCCGTGCGCCGGTCCCGGCGGCCAGCAGCCAGAGCAGCCAGGGCAGCAGGGGGATGAGGTAGCGGTCGTATTGCCACGGCCAGACCGCATGCATCGCCGCGGTTCCGGCCAGCATCAGGATCGCCGGGCGCGCGCGGTCCTCCGGCCATGCCCGCCAGGCTCCGCGCAGGGCGAGGGCGGCCAGGACCGCCCCGAGGAAGGCGCCGGCCGCGCTCCAGGCGGGGGGCAGGTAGCAGCCGCCCCACTCGCCGAGATAGAAGCGCACGTTGTCGGCTAGGACCTTCAGGGGATGCAGCCAGCCCAGGTCGCGATAGGCGTAGAACAGCGAGAAGACGTGGAACTCCCCGACCCCGTGCGAGCTCCTCTGCGACCAGGCGACCCAGGCCAGCAGGCCGCCCGCCGCGGGCAGCAGGGAGGCCGCCAGGGCGCGGGCGCGGCCCCGGCTTCCCGGCCGCCAGAGGACGGCCGGGAGCAGGGAGAATCCGGCCAGGCGCAGCTGCGTCAACCCCAGCAGCAGCAGGCCGGCGGTCCCCCGGCGCCCGGCCTCGAGGGCGGCCAGGAGGAGGACCGCGACGGCGGTGTAGGCGCTCTCGCTCATCACGGCGCCGGACTGGCTGAGCGTCACGGGGCTCGTCGCGAAGAGCAGCGCCGCGAGGGCGGCCTCGGTCCCGCCCAGACGCCGGCGCAGCCAGCGCCAGAGCAGCCAGGGCAGGCTGGCCAGGAGCAGCGCGCAGAAGGCCTGGTAGGCCGCGGGCTGTCCTCCCCAGAGCGCGGACACGGGAAGCAGGAGGAGGGGGAAGCCGGGCGGGAAGTTCACCAGCGGCGGGTTCCCGATGCTGGTGAAGATGCGGTAGTCTCCCTGCGCCAGGGACTGGGAGCCGATGACGTAGATGATGTCGTCCTGCTGGCGGCCGAGGTATTGGGCCGGGGCGCTGCAGAGGATGGCGGCGCTGGCCGCCGCCAGCGCGGCGATCCAGGGCCAGCGCACGGCCGGGAGGGAGCGCTTCAAGGGGGACAGGGCCGGGGCTGCGGCGGCGAAACCGTGCGGAAAGGGGGGGATTCGAACCCCCGAGGGCTGTTAGACCCTACACGATTTCCAGTCGTGCCGTTTCAACCGCTCACGCACCTTTCCAGCGGGGTGATTATACTGTTTTTTGGGGCTTCGCGTCCTTTTTGATGAAGAAGCGCGGGTCATTATACATCTTGAACTGGCGGTAGATCTTGAGCTGGACCTTGCCGCCGACCACGTCCGCGTAGAGGGCGCCGAGCTCCTCCTTGAGGTCGTCGTTCTGGCGGCGCAGGACCTCCAGACGCCTCCGGCAGAGCTCCTTGTGCTCCGGGCCCACGTCGGTGCGTTCGAGCTGTTCCCGGGTGTGGTAGATCTTGAGCTCGGAGATGGTGATCTTGTCCACCAGCCAGCCTATGGTTTCCGCCATGGCTCAGGCACCCCGGCGGGCGGCTTCCATGGCCTGGAGGGCCGACTCGTCGATGCGCTCGATGAGGTCGTTGCGCCGCTGGTTGAGCTTGTCGATGGCGCGCTTGGCCTTGACCACCGCGGCGTCGTCCTGCCCGCGCGCGATGTCCTCCTGGTGCCACAGCTCGATGTTGGCGCGGGCCAGCTCGCTGACCAGCCCCCCGAGGTCGAACGTCGGTCGCTTCGTCATGTCATGCTCCTTGCGCCAGCAGGCGCTCGATGGGCTTCAAGACCGTCCCCGCGGTGACCGTGGTCATGCACTCGTGGTCCGTGGGGCAGTGGTTGAGCTCGCAGCCCAGGCACTCGAGGCCCTCGGCACGGATGAGGACGTGGGCGGGGTCTCCGGAGGGGTTGAAAGAGCCGGGGTTGTTGGGGCCGACGACGTTGACCGTGGGCACGCCCAGGGCCACGGCCAGGTTCTTGGGACCGTTCTCCACGCTCAGGACGAGTTTGGCGCTCTTGATGAGCGCGGCCAGACGCAGCAAGGGGGTGTCGGAGGGGATGATGAGGTGGCCCCTTCCGGGAGAGGAGAACGCCTGCCCTCCAGGGGCGGCGGGCCCTTGCCCGCCGTCGGTGCGCCGGGCGATGTCCTCGACGTACCCGAGCTCCCCGGGCCCCCAGAGCAGCAGGACGTCGCGGCCTTGGCCGAGCAGCGCCCGGGCGACCTCGGCGAAGCGCTCCGGCAGCCAGCGCCGGGTCTCGCGCCGGGAGGCGGGGGCCATTGCCACCAGGGGGCGCCGGGGGTCCGCGCCCAGGGACTTCAGGGTCTCCTGAGCCCAGCGGAGTTCCTCGGCGGGCAGGCGGATGTCGTAGCGCCAGGAGGCGTCCGCCACTCCGAGCGCGCGGAGGATGTCGAGCTTCTGCTCCACGAGATAGGCGTTGGGCGTGGCCTTGACGAGGCGGTTGTAGGCCAGCCGGCGGACCCAGCGGCCTTGGAACGCGGCCTTGACCGCGGCGCCGGAGCACAGCGTCAGGGGCAAAGACCGGCCGTTGGCCAGGAAATCGAGGACCCAATCGTAGCGGCGGCGCCTGACCTCGGCGAGCCAATGCAGGGCGCGGCTCTTGTCGTAGACGAGGGTCTCGTCGCGGCCGGGGGCGAGGCGGACCAGCTGGTCCGCGGGCTCCTCGACGAGGAAGTCGATCCGGGCCTGGGGAAAGGCGCGGCGCAGGACCTGGATGGCGGGCAGGGTGAAGATGACGTCGCCGATGCGGCGCAGCTGGATGATGAGGATGCGCCGCGGTATCGGGATGTCGGTTCCGCGGCACCGAGTCCCTTCCGATACGACTCGGCGCCGCGGCGGGGTCATCTCTGAGCGGCGGCGGGGGCGCCCTCGCGCAGGTTCTTGAGGTCGGCGTCCACCATCATCTCCACAAGCTGCCGGAAGCGCACGGACTCCTTCCACCCCAGCACGCGCCGGGCCTTGGCGGCGTCGCCGGTGAGGGTGTGGACCTCGGCTGGGCGGTAGAAGTTCTCGTCGACCTTGACGTGGTCGCGCCACTTGAGCCCGACGCGGGAGAAGGCGGTCTCCACGAACTCGCGCACGGAGTGGGTCTCGCCGGTACCCACGACGTAGTCGTCGGGGCGGCTCTGCTGGAGCATGAGCCACATGGCCTCGACGTAGTCCTTGGCGTAGCCCCAGTCGCGCTTGGCGTCGAGGTTGCCCAGGCGCAGCTCCTTCTCCAGGCCGAGCTTGATGCGGGCCACGGCGTTGGTGATCTTCCTCGTGACGAACTCGTAGCCGCGGCGGGGGGACTCGTGGTTGAAGAGGATGCCGCTGGAGGCGTGCAGGCCGTAGGCCTCGCGGTAGTTGCGCGTGAGGTCGAAGCCGGCGACCTTGGAGATGCCGTAAGGGGAGCGGGGGTGGAAGACGGTATCTTCGGTCTGGGGGGTCTCGGCGACCTTGCCGAACATCTCGCTGGAGGCGGCGAAGTAGAAGCGGCACTCGGGCGCGACGTGCTTGAGCGCGGAGAGCACGAAATGGGTGCCGTTGATGTTCGTGTTGATGGTGGAGAACTCGTCCTCGAAGGAGTAGCTGACGAAGCTCTGGGCGGCAAGGTGGTAGACTTCGTCGGGCTTGATCTTCTGCAGGACGTCGAACACGCTGGCGTAGCTCTCCAGGGAGGCGGAGTGGAGCTTGAGGCGGTCCGCGATGTGGGTGATGCGCAAGAGCCGGTGCTGGGGGTCTTCCAGGGCGACGCGGCGCACCATGCCGTGGACCTCGTAACCTTTCTCGAGCAGGAGCTCGGCCAGGTAGGAGCCGTCCTGTCCGGTGATGCCGGTGATGAGGGCTTTCTTCGCGGTCTTCCTGGCCATGGAGTCCTCAGCGCTCGTAGATGCCGATGAGCTGGGCCTCGCCGAGGATGCGCCCCTTCATGGCCGCGACGACCTGGCCCTTGGTGGCTTTGGGGGGCAGGTTGAGGACGGCGTCGAGAGCGTAGAGCTTGAAGAAGTAGCGGTGGGGCTTGCCGGGAGGGGGCATGGGCCCGTAGTAGCCGACGCGGTCGCAGTCGGAATCCTTGACGGCCCAGCAGAGGCCCTGCTTGGCACCGTTGGGGAGGCTCTCGATCTTGGCCAGGCCCTCGGGAAGGGACTGGACCGTGCCGGGGATGTCGTACATGACCCAGTGGATCCAGAGTCCGACGGGGGCGTCGGGGTCGTCCATGATGAGGGCGAAGCTCTTGGTCCCCGCCGGGGCGTTGGCCCAGGAGAGGGCGGGGGAGGAATCCTTGCCTTCGCCTGTGTGGTCCTTGGGGATGCGGGCGTTGGCGCTGAAGGCGGGGCTCTTAAGCTCGAAGGCCATCTTCCTGGTCCTCCCTTTGCCGGGCTGGTCCTGGGGCCGGGGCGAGCCGAGGGCGAGCGCCGGGACGAGGGCGAGGGCCAATGGCGCGGCCAGCCGATGCCGAATCATCAACGAGAATGATTGTAGCAAACAATGGGCAGGGGGAACTTTGTTCGGGTGTCAGGCTTTCACGAACTTCAAGCTTACCCTGCCTAGGACAGCGCCAACAGGTACTTGAGGACCTTCCCTATGGCGGTGGGGACGGGCTGGCCGGCGACGAGCGGGCCGCAGTCCGCGGCCGCGTCGCGCGAAGCCAGGTAGACTCTGCCGCGCTGCCTGATGAGATGCGCTTCCTGGAGCTTTTCGAGGCTGTCATCCACCGCCTGGCCGCTGGTGGCGGGGTGCTCGATGTA
>JACRDS010000094.1 GCA_016212825.1 Elusimicrobiota bacterium
AACATATGAGTCTGCTGACCTGTACTTTTTAGGACAAGCAGACTCTGACTCTCAAATTCTACTTTACAGGCCTATCTCAGGCAAGGCGGATTCGCTTATCCACTTTGCGCGAAGCCGCGGGCGCGGTCGGCCTTTTGTATGACAGCAATGCAGATCAAGAGCCCAGCAGCTCTTTGCCGCGCAGCAGCCGGTGGTACGTGACGCCGAACCGGTGCGCCTCGTCGCGCAGCCTCTGCAGCAGTTGCAGGGCCGGCCGGCCCCGCTCCAGGATGATGGAGTCGGACTTTCCGTGCAGGAAGACCTCCTCCATGCGCTTGGCCAGCGACGCCAGCGGGATGCGCAGCTTCAGCGCCTTGAGCTCGGCCGAGGCCGCGGCAAGCTGGCCCTTGCCGCCGTCTATGAGCACCAGGTCGGGCAAGGCCGCGCCCTCGCTTTGCAGGCGGCCGTAGCGTCGCCGCACCGCCTCCGCGATGGAGGCGAAATCGTCTATCCCCGCCACCGAGCGCAATCGGAAGCGCCGGTAGTGGTCCTTGTGCGGCGAGCCGCCCCGGAAGCACACCATGGCCGCCACCATCTGCCGGCCCTGGAAGTGCGACACGTCGAAGCACTCTATATGAAAAGGCGCCGCAGCCAGCCCCAGCGCCGCCTGCAGGTCCGTCACCGAGCGGCTCGCGGCTAGCGGGCGCGCCAGGTCCGCCGCCTGCACCGCGCGCACGCGCACCCGCTCGTTGATCTGGTCCAAGGCCTCCAG
This sequence comes from Elusimicrobiota bacterium, assembly GCA_016212825.1. Taxonomy (GTDB): domain Bacteria; phylum Elusimicrobiota; class Elusimicrobia; order UBA1565; family UBA9628; genus UBA9628. The sequence goes on from JACRDS010000094.1 coordinate 752, forward strand.
GTTGTCGCGCAGGCGCGCCGCGCGCTCGTACTCCAGTTCCTCGGACGCCTTTTTCATCTCCGCCTCGAAGCGCCGGCGCAGCTCGCCGTGGCGGCCCGAGAAGAACAGCACCGCGTCGCGCACCGCGCGGCCGTAATCCTCCTTGCCGATGTGCCCCGCGCAGGGGGCCGGGCAGTCCTTGGTGTGCAGGTAGAGGCAGGAGTGCCGCTGGCGCGGGTCCAGCGGCTTGTCCAGGCCGAACTCCCAGCGGCAGGGCCGCAGGGTCAGGAGCTTCTGCTTCCAGACATGGTCGATGAGTCCTTTGATCGGCGCCACCTTGGGATAGGGGCCGAAGTACAGGGCCCCGTCCCGGGACTTGCGGCGGATCAGCAGGATGCGCGGGAAATCCTCCTGCACCGTGATCTTGACGTAAGGGTAGGACTTGTCGTCCTTCCACATCGCGTTGAAGAAAGGCTGGTGCTCGCGGATCAGGCGGCGCTCGAGAAGCAGGGCCTCGCGCTCGGAGCCGCAGGCCACGTAGTCGATGGCGCGGATCAGGGGCGCGAGGTGCGTGTTCTTGAGGTCCGGCTTGTTCGGGTTGAAGTACTGCGCGACCCGCTTGAAAAGGTCCTTGGCCTTGCCGATGTAGAGGATGACGCCGCGGGAGTCGCGCATCAGGTACACCCCGCAGGCGTGCGGCACGTGGGAGCGGTCCGGGGTCCCCATAGAGGTATTATACTGCCGTCCAGCTCCCCGGCCGCCGTTGACGCTGGCGTCTCGGAAGTGGTTTAATGTCGACCTATGCCAGCCAAGAAGAAGACAATGCGGCACCGCTCGGCCATCAAGGCCCACCGGCAGTCGGTCACGCGCCACGCGCGCAACGTCTCCATGAAGAAGGCCATGCGCCAGGCGGCTCGCGCCGCCAGCGACGCCGCCGTCGCCAAGGAATCCAAGACCTCCGAGCTGTTGGCCAAGGCCTCCTCGGCGTTCGACCGGGCCGCCAAGAGCGGAGCCATCCACTGGAAGACCGCCGCCCGCCGCAAGGCCCGCCTCGCCAGGCGCGTGGCCGCCGGCCTCGCCGCGGCACCCGCTCCCGCCAAGGCTTAAGCCTTCCGGGAACGCGACCCAGACGCCCTCCGGGACGTCTGGGCGCTTCTTTCTAGCGCCCGTCAGGGCGCTGGCACAGACAGCCCTTAGAAAAGGGGTTGGCTGTCTGTGGTCAGCGGGAACAGAGGTCCACGACCAGCCGCTCGATCTCCTGGGGGGCCGAGAGCCAGGAGCGCGACTTCAGCGAGACCTCGGCCTCCAGGCAGGCGCCCAGGTCCCGGCGCAGGCGGGCCTCGCTGATGCGCTTGAGGAAGGGCAGGTAGTCCCGGTCCCAGTAGCTGTGCAGGCGCAGGGCGCTGAAGACCTCGCTCTCGGAGCGGCCGGCCCGGAGCATGCGCTTGGCGCGCAGCTGCTTCTGCACCGCCGAGCCGATCTGGTTGAGCGCCCGGAAGGCCTGGTCGTCGGGCTTGCCCTCCTGGAAGAGGCGCTGCAGGTGCGCCAGGGCGGCCTTGAGCTGGCGGGACTGGACGAGACGGGGCAGGGCGAAGGGGTCGACGCTCTTCTGGTAGCCCAGGCAGGCGGCCACGTGCTCCGGTCCGATCGCCGGGGCCTGGGCCGCGAAGAGGGCGGCCTTCTCCAGCTCCTGCTTGAGGATGGCCCAGTCCGTGCCCGCCTCGGCTACCAGGGCCTCGGCCGCATCGGGCGAGATGGTCTTGCCGGCGCGGCGGGCCTCGGCCTGCAGGCGGGCCACGGCCTCCTCCTCGCGCAGAGGCTTGAACAGGACCACGGCTCCGGCCGCGGCCGCGGCCTTGAGCAGGGAGTCGCGCGGGTCGAGCTTGCGCTCCTCCGAGAAGAGTACGAGGGTCGTGCTGGGGTTGGGCGACTGGAGATAGGCGGCCAGGGCCGACCGGGCCTCGGCGGGCAGCTTGGGGCTCTCCACCACGACCAGCCGCCGGTCCGCGAACACGGGCAGGGTCATGGCTTCCGAGATCACGGCCGCGGCCCCGCCCGCGAGGTCGCCGGAGAAATCCGCGAGGTTGAAGCCGTCGGGCTTGACCGCCGCCTTGAGGGCCGTCGCGGCCTCGTTGCGGGCCGAGGCGTCCTCGCCTACGAAGTAGTAGACCGGGCGGAACCTGCCGGCCTGCCATTCCTTGACCAGCGCGGCGTAGGGGGTCTCCATGCGGGGCGGGCGTCAGTAGGCGTGCGGGTTGACCGGGGTGAGGGGCTCTTCGGGCGAGGCCAGGGGCGCGGTGGAGGGGGCGTCGCCCTGGATGACGCGCTGGGAGGTCCCGGTCCGGGCCCCGAACCCGTCCACGACGCGTTTGACGATGTCCTTGGCCAGGGTGCTCCAGATCTGCTCGCGGGCCTGTTCCTCGGTCAGGCCGCCTGCCAGCGTGGGGGCGGAATAGGTGAACACCTCGTCGATGTTCCGCTCCACCCAGAGCGCCTGGTCGGGCCGGCGGCGGTCCACGAACTGCAGGTCGGTGAGCACGCGCAGCTTGTAGGCCGTGGGCACCAGGTTGGCGTCGTAGGAGATGGGCGTGTTGATGTAGCGCGAGATGGTGATCCAGACCACACCGTCGGCGTCGCTCTCCGGGACCAGGGGGTAGCGGCCGTCGCGCAGGAACTCGTCCCGCGTAGAGAGCATGAGCTTGTCCTCGAGGCCGAACTGCCCGGTCTTGTTGATGATCGGGCGCAGGGCGATGCGCCGGATGTTCTGGGGCAGGAGCTGGGGAGTGGGGTTGTATTGGATGTCCTGGCCGGCGCAGCCCAGGGCCGCCGCCACGAAAAGATACCAGTGCCTGCGCATAAGCTTCACCTCGCGACGATGTTGACCAAGCGGTTGGGGACCACGATGACCTTGAGTATGGTCTTGCCTTCCAGCGCCGTCTTGATCTTTGCCGGGGCCAGGGCGGCTTCCTTCACCGCGGCCTCGGCCGCGTCAGCGGAGAAGGTGAACGTGGCCCGGACCTTGCCGTTGACCTGCACCGCGTACTCCACCTCCCGGTCCTTGAGGTGCTGCTCCGCGAAGGCGGGCCAGGGCCGCCGCGCCAGGAGGTCCTTGTGCCCCAGTCGCTCCCAGAGCTCCTCGGTCAGGTGCGGGGCGAAGGGGTGGAGCAGGGCCACCAGGGTCTCCAGGTCCACGCGGGCCGGGACGGCGCCTTCGACCGCCGACTTCTGGACCTCGTTGCAGTAGATCATCAGGGCCGAGATGGCGGTGTTGAAGCCGAAGGAGGCGATGTCATCGCCGACCTTCTTGATGGTCCGGTGGCGGGTGCTGACGCAGCCCTCATCCGTGCCCGGCGCCTCGGTCTCCAGGACCAAAGCCCAGACCTTGCGCAGGAAGCGCGCCACGCCCTCGATGGAGCGCATGTCCCAGGGCTTGGAGTCCTCGAAGGGGCCCATGAACATCTCGTAGAGCCGGAAGGCGTCGGCGCCGTAGTCCTTGAGCACCTCGTCCGGGTTGACCACGTTCTTCTTGGACTTGGACATCTTCTCGACCTGGCTGTCGAGCTTCTCGCCGGTCTCCGTGAGCGTGGCTGTGCCGTCCTCGCTGAAGGTGACCTTGTCGTAGTGATGGTAGACGCCTTTCCCATCCCGGTAGGAGTAGCTCAGGATCATGCCCTGGTGGCGCAGCTTCTGGAAAGGCTCCGGGGTGGAGACCGCGCCGCAGTCGAAGAGGACCTTGTGCCAGAACCGCGCGTAGAGCAGGTGCAGCACCGCGTGCTCGGCGCCGCCCACGTAGCAGTCCACCGGCATCCAGGCCTTCTCCTTGGCCTGGTCCCAGCCTCGGGAGGGGTTCTTCGGGTCGAGGAAGCGCAGGTAGTACCAGCAGGAGCCGGCCCACTGGGGCATGGTGTTGGTCTCCCGTTTGGCCGCGGCGCCGCAGGAGGGGCACTTGGTGCCGACCCAGTCCGGGATGTTGGCCAAAGGCGACTCGCCGGTCCCGGTCGGCTTGTAGTCCGAGACGTCGGGCAGGCGGACCGGCAGGTCCTTCTCGGGCACCGGGACCTGACCGCACTTCGGGCAATGGATGATGGGGATGGGCTCGCCCCAGTAGCGCTGGCGTGAGAAGACCCAGTCGCGCAGCTTGTAGACCACGGTGCCGCGGCCGCGGCCGGTCTTCTGGAGCTCGGCGATGGCCGCCGCCTTCGCCTTCGCCGTGGGCAACCCTTCGAACAGAGGAGAATTCACGGCTATGCCCTCTGCGAAGAAGCCTTGGGCCTGGATGTCCTGAGCTTCTGCGGGCTTGTCCGCGGGGCGCACCACCTCGCGGATGGGCAGCTTGAACTTCTTGGCGAACTCGTGGTCGCGCTCGTCGTGCCCGGGCACGGCCATGATGGCGCCGGTGCCGTAGCCGGCGAGCACGTAGTCCGCGATCCAGACCGGGATCTTCTCGCCGTTGAAGGGGTTGACCGCGTGCGAGCCGGTGAACACGCCGGTCTTGTCCTTCTGGAGCTCGGTGCGCTCCAGGTCGGACTTGGCCGTGGCGGCCTTGACGTAGGCCTCCACCTCGGCCCTGCGGTCGCGCTTGGTCAGCTTGGGCACCAGGTGGTGCTCCGGCGCCAGGACCATGTAGGTGGCGCCGTAGAGGGTATCGGGCCGGGTGGTGAAGACCGTGAGGTCGTCTCCGCTCTCCAGCTGGAAACGCACCTCGGCGCCTTCGGAGCGGCCGATCCAGTTGCGCTGCATGGTCAGGGTGGAGTGCGGCCAGTCGAGGTCCTTGAGGTCGGATTCGAGCCGGTCGGCGTAGGCCGTGATCTTGAGCACCCACTGGCGGATGCTCTTGCGCTCGACCTTGGCGCCGCAGCGTTCGCAGCTGCCGCCGAAGACCTCCTCGTTGGCCAGGCCGGTCTTGCAGGAGGGACAGAAATTGATGGGTGCCGTGCTCTCGTAGGCCAGGCCCTTCTTGAAGAGCTGCAGGAATATCCACTGGGTCCAGCGGTAGTAGTCCGGGGAGGTGGTGTCCACCTCCCGGGCCCAGTCGTAGGAGAAGCCCAGGGACTGTATCTGGCGGCGGAAGTTGTTGATGTTGCGCTGCGTGACCACGGAGGGGTGCGTGCCGGTCTGCAGGGCGAAGTTCTCGGCGGGCAGGCCGAAGGCGTCCCAGCCCATGGGGTGGAGCACGTCGCAGCCCTGCATGCGCTTCATGCGGCAGAGGATGTCCGTGGCGGTGTAGCCCTCGGGGTGGCCGACGTGCAGGCCGTCCGCCGAGGGGTAGGGGAACATGTCCAGGCAGAAGAACTTCCTGCCGGGGCGGGGGACGTCGGGGGTCTTGAAGACGCCGTCCTTGGTCCAGCGGGCCTGCCATTTGGCCTCGATCTCGGCCCAGGGGATGCGCTCGGTCTTGACCTTCACGCGGGGATTATACCATTTGGGTCTGGGCGGGCCGACGGCGGTTGAGGGCGGCCGCGGACGTCCTCACCAGAGCCCGCGCAGCTTCTCCCCGCAGTAGGGGCAGCCGCTCTTCTTGAGGCTGTTCTTCCTGACCTGGAAGCCCTGCCTTTCTATGAGGGTCTTGCCGCACCTTGGGCAGGACGTGTTCTCCATGGGATGCCCCGGGACGTTGCCTACGTAGACATAGCGCAGGCCTGCGGCCCGGGCGATGCCGTAGGCGCGCACCAGGGTTGCCACCGGCGTGGGCGGCACGCTCTTGAGCTTGTATTCGGGGAAGAAGCGCGTGAAGTGCACCGGGGTGTCCGCGCCCACGTTCTCCTTGATCCAGCGGCACATGCGCTCCATGTCCTTGGGGTCGTCGTTGTGGCCCGGCACTACGAGGTTGACGATCTCCAGCCACTTGCCGCTCTTCTTGACCGTCTTGATGGTGTCGAGGATGGGGGGCAGGTCCGCGGCCGCCATCTCCTCGTAGAACTTCTCCGTGAAGCCCTTGAGGTCGATCTTCACCGCGTCGAGGACCTTGAGCAGCTCCAGCAGGGGCTCCCTCTCGATGTAGCCGCTGGAGACCATGGAGGTCTTGAGTCCGTGCTCGTGCGCCAGCTTGGCCACGTCGTACATGTACTCGTAGAAGACCACCGGCTCGCTGAAGGTGAAGCAGATGGACTGCACCTTCTGCTTGAGCGCCACGGCCACGATCTGCTCGGGGCTGAGCTCCATGTAGGGCACCTTCTCGAACTCGGCCTGCGAGATCTGCCAGTTCTGGCAGAAGCGGCAGCGCAGCACGCAGCCCACCGTGGCCAGGACCAGGCGGCGGTGCCCGGGCATGAAGTGGAAGAAGGGGGCCTTCTCGATGGGCTCCACGCCCAGAGAGCAGGGTTTGCCGTAGGTGATGAGGTAGAGTTTGCCGCCGCGGTTCTCGCGGATGCCGCAGGTGCCGCGCTTGCCCTCGGCCACGATGCACTTGCGGGGGCAGAGCCGGCACTGGACCTGCCCGTCGAAGAGGGTCTTGTAGAAGCGGCATTCCTTCCCGGGGAGGGAGTCGGCGGCGGACCAGTTCCAGGAGAACAAGCCCATGCCCAGAAGCAGTCCCGCTCCTGCCAAACGTAAAAACCAGGTTTTCACGATTTTGGGGATGACTCCACCTTAAAGGATACCAGGCAGAAGACCAGGCTCGCCACCTTGAGCAGCGCCGCGGCCAGGCAGGCCTGAGCCAGTCCCAGGACCGGCAGCAGCAGCGCCCCTCCGAACACGGCGCCCAGCACGCCTCCCGCCAGGTCGCAGGCGTAGAGCGGGGCCATGCCGGCGCGGCTCAATCGGCAGGCCAGGGGGAACTGCGCGCCGGTCAGCGCTCCCGAGGCTAGGCACAGGGCCAGGAATGCGCCCTGGAGGACATTGTCGGGGACGGGTGAGCCGGCCAGCATCTCGAAGACCACGGGCAGGGCGGCGGAGAAGACGGCCAGCGCCGCCTCCAGGAACAGGAAGGCGCGTCCGGCGGACCGGACGGCCCCCACGGCCCCCACGGCAAGGCTCGCGGCCGCGGCGCCGGCCATGAACACCGAGACCAGGAGCCCGACCCAGAGATAGGCGTAGCCGTAGAGCGCCTGGAACGCGAAGATCAGGGCCATGCTGTAGAGCATCCCGACGAAGCCCGTGGCGGCCAGCGCGGCCGGCGCGGCCGCGGGAGACGAGCGTCGGCGCCAGGCTAGCGCGGCCAGCAGGGCGACCGCCAGGACCGCGGCCAGGCGCGGCAAGGTGACGGCCTCGGCCGAGGCCAGCAGGCGGCCGGCCGCGGGGGAGAACATCGCGTTCCAGTCGGCCAGAGCGTGGATGACCGCGCGGGGGTTGAAGTCCCGGTTGACGCCGGCGCCCCCCGCCACCGGGGCGAGGAAGCCCTGGAACTGCCTGGTCCACTGCTCTTCCAGGCGCAAAGAGAGCTGGCCCGGGCCTACGAAGCCGGTGCGGATGCGCCGCTGGCGCAGCCGCCGGGCCAGCGTGCCGGCTGCGATGCCGGAGAGGGCGGGGTCGTCCGAGGCCAGGAAGATGTTGGTGTCGCCGGGGATGGGACGCGCCGCGGCGAAGACGCCGGCGGCGGCCTGCAGGACGCAGGAGTTGAGGCTGGCGCGGTTGCGGTCCAGGAAGGCCGTGGAGCCGGGCAAGGAGAAGGCGAGCAGGCCGCCGGGCTTGAGGCGCCGGCGCGCCAGGGCGAAGAACTCGCGGGTGAAGAGCCGGTTGCTCTGCAGGCTGTCCGGCTCGCCGGAGCCCACGATGACGGCGTCGTAGCGCCCGGCCGCGTCGCGGGCGAAGAGGCGGCCGTCGACCCGGTGGACGCGCACGCGCGGGTCCTGGAGCTCTCCCGCGGTCAGGGGCGCGGCGAAGCGCGCCAGCGCCTCCAGGAACAGGGGGTCGAGCTCGGCATAGTCCACGCGCCGGACCGGGTGCTTGAGGACCTCCCTCAGCAGGCCCGCGGCGCCGCCGCCCAGGACCAGGACCGCCTCGGGCCGGGGGTGGGACAGGAGGGGGAGATGGGCGAGTTCCTCGGCGGCTTCGATGTCGGGCACGGGGGAGACCGCCGCCACCTTCCCGTCCGTGAGGAAAGTGGCCTGCCCTTCGGAGCGCAGCACCGTGATGTTGCCGTAGACGGAGTTCTCGTAGAAAGCCACCTCGGCGCCGGGCCACTGGCGGCGCACCGAGCCGCGGTGCAGGGACTCGTCCGCCGGGCCGAAGGCGATGAAGGGGGCGGTCGCGGCGGCCAAAGCGCAGAGGACCAGGAGCCTGGGCGAGCGCTCGTCCCGGGCGCGCAGGAGGACGGCGACGCAGAAGAGCAGGTCCAGGGCGCCGACCGCCAGGACGATGCGGAAGGAATCCCAGCGCGGGATGAGCCAGAAGGTCAGGAGCAGGCCGCCCGCGAGGGTGCCCAAGGTCTCCCAGCCGTAGACCAGGCCCGCGGGGGAAGCCCCGGGCCGCTCGCGCTCGCGCAGGCGGCCGGCCAGGGCGAAGAGCGCCCCGTGCGGCAGGCCCACCGGCGCCAGGAGGGCCAGGGCCCAGAAGAGCAGGGCCGCGGCGCCGAGCCCTTCGCCGGGAGCTGCGCCCGCGAGCTCGCGCAGGCAGCGGGTGGCGTAGAGGGCGGCGGGCAGCAGGGCCGCGAAGGCGGCCTGCCAGGCGGCGAAGACGGCGGCGGGGCGCTGCGACCGGCCCCAGAGCCTGCCGGCCAGAAGGCAGCCCGCGGATTCGAGCAGGAGCCAGGCGCCGAGGAACAGGCCGATGGCCAGCTCGTTGCCTGAGGCCACGACCAGGAACTCGCGCAGCAGGACGATCTGGCCGGCGAGCCCGCTGAGGCCGAGGACGAGGAGGATCAGGGCGAAAGGGATCAGGGCCGGAACTCCCGGGTCAGCCCTTCGAGCCACTTCCCCTGCTTGTGGTCGTAGGTCTTGACCACCACCTTGTCCGGATAGAGGTAGAGGGAATTGGTCCAGATGGTGTCGTGGGTGGTGGTCGTCACGTCGTCGGCGGAGAGGTAGCTGCGGCCGTCCATGTCGCTGCTGTGGACCTGGTGGACGCGGCCGTCGTAGAGGTTGATCTTGGCGTCGGCGAAGCGGGGATTGACGGCGCCTATGTGGGTATGTCCGGAGACCCACAGGAAGACCTTGGGATGGCGGCGCAGGAGTTCGCGCAGCCCCGGCGCGGGCTGGGCGACGAAGCTGGGCACGCCGGTGACCTCGTTGCGGCTCTCTATGGTGCCCTCCAGCGGGGCGTGGAAGAAGACGATGGCCGGAGCGTCCGGGTCGCGGCCCAGCTCGGCGTCCAGCCAGGCCACGGTCCCGCTCGACATGGCGGCCAGGAAGGGGGAGTCGAGGTCGTCGGCCGAGACGAAGAGGCAGAGGTAGCGCCCGAACTTCCTGGAGTACCGGAGCCCGGGCAGGCCGAAGAGCTTCCGGAAGGATTCCAGCTTGGCCTGCCGCACCTCGGGCGGGGCTTTGCGGGTCTTGCCGTCCGGCCCTTGGTCGTAGATGAAGTCGTGGTTGCCGGTGATGGGATAGAGCGGCTTCTTGAGCCGGGAGAAGAAGTCCTTGGCGAAGGCGAACTCCTCCGGGGTGCCCCGGCCCTGGGCGATGTCTCCGGTGACCGCGACGCCGTCCACGTCGTCCCAGGCGTTGACCGTGTCCACCGCCTTCCTCTTCTCCGGGATGAGGCGGCCCGGGAGGTGGGTGTCGGAGAAGACCACGAGGCGGACGTAGTCGCGCTCCGCTGACCAGGCGGCCTGGGCGCCGGCCCAGAGGAGCACGGACAGGAGCAGGGAAAGGCTTTCCTTCATCGGCGTAATCCTACAAAATAGCCGGATTGCCTTGGGTGGGTCCAAAGGCCCATGTCCTAAAGTCTCGAGATGTCTATACTTTTCATGATATGAGACTCCTGCGCCAGTTCCCCGGCATCGCGGCCTGCTGCCTGCTCGCGGCCAACGCGTATGCCGCGGGATTGAGCGAGAGCGAGGCCCGGTTCGTGAAGGCGGAGCTCTCCGCGCCGAGCTACGGGGCATTGTTCGAAGAGCCCTCCGCCGAGGACCTGCTGCGCGACCATGCCCACGCGGTCGCGGCCCTCATACGGGCCCGGCTCTCCACGGGCGAGTCCCTGCCGCCGCAGCTTCTCTCCGAGGCCAAGCATCTGCAGCGCGCGCGCTACCAGTTCATGGACCGGAAGGACCGCGCCGTGGTGGACGCGGCCCTGGCTTTGCGCCTGGGCGGCTTCTCCGTGCCGGGCCCGGGGCTGACCGCGACCTTGCCGCCGCCTGCGGCCATCCCGCCCGAGATCCTGGCCGAGGAGGATTTCCCGGCTTTCCTGCAGGGCGTGCGCGCTGAGGCGGCCAAGGAGGGCGTGCCGGGGGCCGTGCTGGACGAGGCTTTGACCGGGCTGACCGTGGACCAGAGGGTGCTGGACGCGGAGAACTCCCAGCCGGAGCACACCATCACTTTCGAGGAGTACCTGGGCCGGGTGGTCTCGGAGAAGCGGGTGGCCGGGGGCAAGGCGATGTTGGCGGAGCATGCGGGCCTGCTCGACCGGGCCTCATCCACCTACGGCCTGACGCCCGCGTTCCTCGTGGCCATCTGGGGCATGGAGTCGAACTACGGCCCGAACCAGGGCTCCTGGCTGGTGATCCGTTCCTTGGCGACCTTGGCTTTCGCGGGCAAGCGCCCGAGCTTCTTCCGCAAGGAACTGATGGCGGCCCTGCACATCCTGGCCGACGAGGGGATGTCCTCCAGGGACCTCAAGGGCTCCTGGGCCGGAGCCATGGGCCAGCCGCAGTTCATGCCTTCGACCTTCCGCAGGCTGGCCGTGGACTTCGACGGGGACGGCCGCCGCGACATCTGGAAGAGCGTGCCGGACGTGCTGGCTTCCATGGCGAACTACCTGGCCAAGGCGGGCTGGGACCCGAAGACGGGCTGGGGGGCCGAGGTGTCCTTGCCCGCGGATTTCCCGCAGGCGTCGGCGAACCTTTCCGTCGTGAAGTCCGTGGCGGATTGGCAGGCCGCCGGTGTGCGGGCTTTGGCTGGCGCCCTGCCCGCGGGGACGCTCTCCGCTTCGATCATCCGGCCCAGCGGGCCGGGCGGGCGGGCCTTCCTGGTCCTGCCCAATTTCCGGGTCGTGATGCGCTACAACAACTCCCAGTACTACGCCACGGCGGGGGGCCTGCTGGCTGACCGCGTCGGGGCGCCCTGACCCGCCGCCGGCGCGATCCGACTATTTCATGCCGTGATGGAAGCTGGCGTTGATCACCCCGGCGACGACGAAGAACACGGCGGCCGCCGCGATCTTCTCGGGCCGGTCCAACGCCAGGAACCTCGGGAGCTGGAAGAAGAGGGTCGTGCCGATCGCGGCCCAGACGAACAGGAACTCGCCGAGCGCGCACCGAGGAGCGGTCCAGATGACCAGCCCCCAGGCCCAGGCGCGAAGAAGGCTGACCGGCAACGACCTGCCGGTATGGGAATCCTCGGCACGCAGCTCTTCGATCCTGCTGGCAGCCCCGGCTACGACCATCAAGACAGCGAGGAGGCCGAGGAGTGCCGCGGTCGCCCAACCGCCCGCCTTGAGGCCGGCGACCAGGGATTTCTGAACGATGGCTGCTGTCAGTGCCGAACCACCTATCACGACAGCGATGACGATGAGCACTATCAGGCCGCCGTATGGGTGGGAGAGGAGTTTCTTCACTGCTCAGCCTAGCCCTCGGTGCCCATGATCGCGGCGTTGATGAGGTCGCGGAACCCGATCGGGCCGGGATTGAGGCCGATGCGCCTGAGGCGTTCGGGGTCCGTTGTCCCCAGGCCGGGCACCTGCGAGATGTCGGTGTTGGACGCATAGAAGTAGACGAAATAGACGAAGGGCATGCGGACCAGGGCCAGCTCGGATACTGATTTCCCCAGGAGCAGAGGCAGCCGGGAGATCGTGTACGCGTAAACTTCTTCCAGAGACCAGTTGAACGGGATCTTCACTTTCCCGGAAGCCAGCGCCGTGTCGGTCGCATCGACCAGGCCGGATATCTTGTCGAGATAGCGCGCCCCGCTCTTCGGGTCGATCGTCATGAGGCGGCTGTACGGGTTGCCGATCGCTGTGGCCGCCTTCTCCAGTTGCAGATAGTTGCCGCCGTTCTCCATCAACTTCAGATAGAGGGAACTCTCGGCGCCGGTCACTCCGCCTCTCAGCAATGTGGCCCGCATCTGGACCGCATGGAACATGTGGGCCAGTTCATGCAGGAGGGGAGAAGAGACTTGCTCTCCCGGCTTGAGTTTCCCGAACGCGACCAAGTCGATGGCCGTGGGACTCTTTGGATAGACGCCAAGGGTCCGGCCGTTGATGAGGAGCTCCTTCATCCAGTGGCCGCCTTCGGTCACCTGGATGCCGTTCCTCTTGGCGTAGGCGACCAAGACCTGGTACATCCGATTGAATTGCGCCGGGGTGATTTCCCCGTCGGACTTTCCCATCACCTTGGTCAACAGCGTCTTCATCTCGCCGGCCACGGCTCCGCGCGCCGAGTCGAGACGCGGTGCCACACGGGCTGTCACCCCGGCCGAGCCGGAGCCGAAGAGGGAGGCCACGCGAGACTTCACCTTGGCGCGCAGGGTCGCGGGCGGTTCGCGCACCGGCGGGGGTGCTTCCGTAGCCTTGGGCGCTGGCTGCGCCGTGCGGACGTCAGACGGCTTTGTGCCGGGAGCCCTTTCGGGCGGCGCCTTGCCTAGGAACCTCTCCAGCGTGGCCATCATCCCCGCCGGCATCATGGAGTTGAGCTTGCCCATGAGGCCCGTGATCCCGACCTTGTCGAGCGCGGCTGCCATTCCGCTCTCCATGGATCTGACCGCGTTGGCTCCGGGCTTGGTCTTGCCGATGCCGAAGCCGACCAGGGCCATCATGACCATTATGAGCAAAGTGCCGCCGGCGAAACCGATCTGGCGCAGATCCGCGCGCGCCGCGGCGGAGATGAGGCCCGCGATGAGCTTGTAGATGGCCCAGCCTGCGGCGATGAGGGCAACGAGTTTGAGCACCAACGCCACTCCACCGGTCGCCACGGACATGAGCAGGCCCAGCAACAAGAAGATGATGTTGGTGATGATGCCTTGGACGGTCCCGAACTGCTCTTTGACCGCATCGAGCAGTCCCGCCAGCAGGGGCGCCCAGACCGGGCCCCAGTTCGGATTGTCCACGCACATCTTCGCGAGGGTCGGGTGGTCGGGATTCCCAGGGTCGGGACCGTTGACGGTCTGGATGCAGGCTTGTGCTTTGGCCGAGACCGCGGGCTGGCCTGCGCTGCCGCCGAGGACCGGCGTCGGAGCATGGCTGCTGAGAAGCCCGCCTGAGTCCGCCGAGGTCGCGGAGTAGGGCGCATGGGAAGGCATCAATGCCATGCGAGGGCCGGCGGGATCGCTGACGTTCACGACCGGAGAAGGCGGCGGGGAGGTGGCGAGGCGGCGCAGGACGTCGGCCTGGGCGCGCGGGATGCGGTTGAGGTCTGCGATCTGCCGGGGGGTCAGGCGCAGGCTGGCGCCGCCCGGGATCGCCGCGACGCCGCTGCCGTCGGTCTGGATGTACTGGCTCCGGCCCAGGGCGTCGGCCAGGGCCAGGGCCTTCTGGTTGAGCGCCTCGCGGGTCTGCGGCGGCAGGCTGTTGTTGGAGAGCAGCAGCGTCACGGCCGCGGCTTCGTACTGCTGCCCCGCGGCGTTGGTGCCGCCTCCCGCCGCCTTGAGCCGCGGCTTGCCCTCCGGGATGTAGCGCTGGTCCACCTTGGGCATGCCCTTGGCGTCGAAGCCCAGCTTGGCCGCGACCAGACGGGCTTTCTCCCGGTAGACCGCGGTATCGGCCGGCGAGGCGCACGGCCGCAAGCAGCCCTCCTGCACGTCGCGGGCCGCCAGGAACAGAGTCTGCAGGTCCGTGACCGCCTGGGCGGCCTGGGCGTCCCCCGGCGCCGGGACGGGGAGCTTGAGCGCCTGGTCGAGGGTCTTCTGCCCGATCTCGTGCGCGGCGTAGAGGGTCCGGGCCTGCGCGAGGGTGCCGGAGTAATCAGGCGGCGCCGACCGTGCCGGGGGGCAGGCGAAGAGGAGGACGGCGGCCACGATAGAGGGGGTCATGGCACTTTGAATTATGACCCCGCAACCGCGATACGTCAAGGGGGCTCCCGTCGGGGAATCTCTTCAGCCGGCGATGTAGAACATCGGCGAGAGGATGAAGAACAGGAACAAGGAGAGCATCACGAGTATCCAGCCCAATGTCGTCACGAAGGCGCTGGGCGAGAGCGCGCTGACGAAGGAGGTGTCCTCGGGCTTGGGCTTCTGAGACTTGATCAGCGCCCACCCCGCCAACGCCGAGACTACGCCTGCGCCCAGACAGATCCAGAGACGCAGAGAAAACCTCACTTAACGATTCCCTTGCGGCGGTGTTTCCGTCTGTGAGGGAAGAAAGCTGCCGACAAAATCGGCTCCGGCTTGCCCCAACTGCACCATGCGGTCCTTGATGGGGGGGATATTGAAGACGGGCAGGATGCTGGCCCCGATCTGGAGCTGGCCGGTCCCCAGGCCGGTGAGGGCGCCGAAAGCCTTCTGGCCTCCTGTGAAGTTCCACTTTGGCGCCCCGTTGAAGGCGCGCAGGATCTCATCGCTGTTGGCGACCAGCTTCTGGGGGAAGGTCTTGCCCGGGGTCAGACCCAGGAAGCCGGCGCTGCGCAGGGCCTGGGCTTCGTACTGCGCGTAGTAGGCCTTCTCGAGGCTCTTGGCCAGCTTGAAGGCCTCGTCGACTTCGCCCGCACTCAACTGAGCCAGCGGTTTGCCTTTGCCGACGATCTCCAGGGCGGCTGCCCGGGTCGCGAACATCTGATGCGCATGGGTGAACTCATGCGCCTCGCCCACGAGCGGGTTGTAGTATATCTTGGCGTCCTTGGCAATGAAGTCGGCGCGGCCCCAGTGCCAGAATTTCAGCCGTGATTCACGTTCCACCTTGAGTACATCCCCCAGATGTTCTGTGGCGTAGGTCTGCATCGCCTCGGTGGCGGCCTTGTAGTTCCGTTTGCCGCCGAGGGCGGTCTTGACGACCGCGTTGACGTCATCGACGCGCGTCACCATGGCTTCCGCCGTTTCCTTGGTGAGGGTCTTGAGTCCGCTGACCGCGACCGGGTTGTCCAGGGCTTTGGCGCCCTTGACCACCTTGCCCGCGCTTCCGATGCCGATGAAGTTGGCGGCGAACAGGGCGCTGTTGCCGGCCAGTTTGGTCGCTTCCCACGTCGCCCTCCACCCGGAGATGTCCTTGTGGGCCAGGGAGTAGCCGAACCTGCCGGCGCTGTCTTCGACGTCGCCCAGGCCGGAGACGGCCAGAAGGCCGCGGTTGAAGTAGGCGTAGCCCTTCCATGCGGTGCCCCAAAAACCTTCGGCCTTCCGGTCCGTCACCGATTTCCAATAACCCTCCGCCTGCCGGACCCTGCCCGGATTGGCCTTGATGTCCGCTTCCATCTCGGCCAAAGCCTGCTTCTGAAGCTGTTCAGGGGTCAGCTTGGGCGGGGGCGGAGCGGCAGCCAGCTTGCGCAGGTAATCGGCTTGGGCCCGAGGGACCTTGTTGAGCGCCGCGATCTGCTCGGGCGTGAGCCGCGCTTTCTGTCCGTCGGGAAGGACGACGAGCCCGCCGGCATCTGCGGTGATCATCTGAGTCTTGCCCAGGGCATTGGCGAGGCTCAGGGCCTTCTGATTCAGGGCGGCGCGCATCTGAGGAGAGAGGTGCTCCTTGCCCAGGAGTTCCGCCACCGCTTCGGCTTCGAAGCCTTGCGCGTACGGGTTCGGGGAGGTCCCGGCCTTGCGTAATCGCGGCTGGCCCTGGGGGAGATAGCGCTGCTCGGCTTTGGTTGAGCCGGCCGCGTCGAGCCCCAGTTGGGCCGCGGCCAGCCGCACCTTTTGGCGGTACACAGCGATATCCGCTGGCGCGGAGCAGGGCTGGGCGCAGCCCTCCTGGACATCGTGGCCTGAGACCAGGGAGGATTTTAAGGCGCCATACGCCTCTGCGGCCTTGGCGTCGCCCTGAGGAGGGGCCGGCAGCTGGATGGCCAAGTCCAGGGTCTTCTGTCCGATCTCATGGGAAAGGAAGAGGGCCTGGGCCTGGGCTTTGGCTTTGGCAAGGTCCTGCGTGAATGCCTTGGGATCCGGCTTGCCCGGGTCGGCCCAGAGCGGCAATTGGACGGACAGCAGAACGGCTGCCAAAATAGAGGGGGTCATGGCAATCCTAAGTATGACCCCGGATTCCCTCCCAGTCAAGGGGGGATACGGGCTTTTGCCGAACCTTAACCCTAGGGCGCGGACAACTCGTCGGCCAGCGAATACATCCGGTAGATCTTGCGCAGCCCCTCTAGTATCCCCGCGGAGTGCACCGCCACCGCCCGGTTGCGCTCGTCGGAGTACGCGAAGCGCCCGACCAGGCTCGGGATGTTGCCGTCGAATATCAGCCCCACGTATTCCCCGTCCCGGTTGAAGACCGGCGAGCCGGAGTTGCCGCCGATGATGTCGTTGGTCGTCACGAAGTTCAGGGGCGCGGCAAGGTCCACGTCGCCCTTGCGCGCGGCTTCCAGGGGCGAGAGGTCGAAGGGCGGCTGGTTGTCGAACGCGGCCGCCCGGTCGTAGAGGCCGTGGAAGGTGGTCTTGCAAGGCACACGGGTCGTGCCTTCCTCATAGCCCGCGACCTTGCCGTAGGAAAGGCGCAAGGTGAAGGTCGCGTCCGGGTACGTCGAGGTCCCCAGGACGGCGAAGCGGGCCTTGGCGAGCCGGTTGCCTTCCAGGGTCTCCACGCTCTCGATCTCGTCTTCGCGCCACTTGCGCAGCTCCCGATAGAGCGGGTCGAGCTCCCGCGCCCAGGCGATCAGCGGATCCTGGGATGCGGCCACGGCCTTGCGGCCGCCGGCCGCGAGCTTCTTGCGCAGCTCCGGGTCCGCCAGGCCCGTGCCCGAGACCAGCTCCCGGGCGCGGGTCTGCGGGTCCTTGCCGCCCAAAGCTGCCTTCACATAGGGATGCTCGGCGCCCAGCTGGTCCAAAGATTCCTTGAGGTCCAAGGCCAGCATCCGCTCTTCCAGGTCCTGGTACACCGGGGCCGGCGAGAAGAGCTGGAAGCGCAGGGAGTCCAGGTTGGAATCCCGGAACTCCTCGTAGCGCTTGTCGTTGGGCTTCTCCAGCTCCGCGACATAGCGCACGATGCGCTCCGCGATGCCCGTCAGCTTGGAGTCGGCCGCGCCGCGGTACTGCAGGTCCTTGAAGCGCGCGATGACCTTATCCTGCGCTGCGGCCAGGCGGTCCCAGGAGGCGGAGGCGAAGGCGAGCTCGGGCTTGGCGGCGACGGCCGCGCGCAGGGCCTCCTCCTCGGCCTTCTTGGCCGCCAGCTGTCCGGCGTCCTGCAGGCCGGCCAGCTCCCCGGTGTTGGCTTTGACGGAGTTCTCCAGGCCGAAGAGCTTGTTGCGGGCGCGGCGCGCCTGCTCCGGCCCGCGGGCCGCGTACTCCTTGAGGGCGATGCGCCGCAGGGCGAACTTCTTGAGCCGCTCGGGAAGCTCGTAGTCGCGCTTGAACTCGAGCTGCCTGACGGTCAGCAGGCGGTCGGTCCGCCCGGGATGGCCGGAGACGAAGACCAGCTCCCCGTCCTTGGCCCCGTCCTTGCTCCATTTGAGGTAGGCGGGCGACTTGACCGGCCGCCCGTCCTCGTAGACCCGGAAGAAAGCCATGTCCAGGTCGTGGCGGGGGAACACGAAGTTGTCGTAGTCGCCGCCGTAGAAGGCGGCCTGCACCTCGGCGGCCATGACCAGGCGCACGTCCGTGTACTTCTGGTAGCGGTAGAGTTGGTACTGCCCGCCGTTGTAGAGTTCGACCACGTCCGAGCGCAGCTTGGTCTTCTCGAAGGACTCCTTCTCGATCCTCGAGATCTCGGCCTTGCGCTGGCTGTTTTGCGCGGCGTCCGAGGCCTTGGCGTCTATGGCGGCCAGGACCCGGGCGGTCACGTCCTGGGTGGAGACCAGCACGTTGAGCTCCAGGTCCGGGCAGGGCTGCTCCTCGGAGGGGCGGCGGGCGAAGAAGCCGTCCTTCACGTAGTCCTTTTTCTCGCTGGACATCTTCTGGAGCTGGCCCAAAGCCACGTGGTGGTTGGTGATGACCAGGCCGCCGGGAGAGACGAAGGCGCCGGAGCCGCCGTCGTTGAAGCGCACCGAGGCCAGACGCACCTTATCGAGCCATTCCGGCGCGGGCGTGAACTGGTAGCGCTCCTGGAGCCGCTGCAGGGGCAGGTTGTCCACGGTCCACATGCCCTCGTCGGCGCGGACCACGGGGGACAGGCAGAGCGCGGCCGCCAGCAGCATCAGCTTCTTCATCCTATTCTCCTTGAATTTGGGAACACCATACTCAATTTCTTCGAGACTTATCCACCGACTCGGCCCGGACCGAGTCGGTGGATAACTTCTAAGTCTTCAACCTATCCTGCGAACCTTGTAGCCTAGGGTGTGAAGCTCTTTCTCCAGCTTGTCGCGATGGTCGCCCTGGAACTCCAGGACGCCCTCCTTGACCGCGCCGCCGCAGCCCAGGCGCTTCTTGAGCTGGGCCAGGAGCTGGTCCTTGATCGTGGGGTGCATGATGAGGCGCTCCACGCGGGTGACGCCGCTGCCCTTGGCGTTGCGGCCGAAGCTCAGGCGCACGGGCTCGGGCTGGCGCGGGGTGCCGGGCTTGCCCCACTGATGGTCCGATGAATAAACGATCTTGTCGCTCATGGGACAAGATTGTAGGAAGTTGCGGGAGGCTTGGGAACAATTGTTAGTATCATACGGACGCATGAGGCGCCTCGTCCTGACCGGGATACTGCTCCTGGCCGTGGCCCCAGCCGCTGCTCTGGGCCAGCCCAGCGTGGACCTGGAGCTCGACGCCTACTACACCCCGCTCTCCATGACTTTGCCCTTCACGGCCGGCGCGGACGAGCGCGACGTCGAGAAGGCCGAGCTCAAGACCTACCGCGACATGTTCGCCAGGGCGCTGGTGCCGCGCTTCCTGGTGCTGGAAGCCAGCGTCAACCCGCTGCCCCTGGCCGGCGTCCTCATCCGTCGGCATGCGTCCTCCTTCTATGAGGATACCCAGCTCTCGCCCAGCACGAACCTGGTCAAGTCCCTGACCGCCGGCTTCGACGAGCCTTGGGCGCTAACCGCCTTCCTGGGCAAGGTCATAGACTACTCTCAGGGGCGCAAGGTCGTGGGCCACCGTCAGCGCGGCTACGTCGGCTATCTGGCCACCTACGGGAACACCCATATCCTCGTCAACCAGCTCATCCCGGACCATTGGGTCGAGGCCGAGGCCAAGGTCAAGGGCGACCAGACCACGGACAACCGGCGGATGAAGTGGAGCTTCCGCTTCGGGACCAAGCGCCACGGCAACCGCGAGATACTCGATACCTATTACATCGGGCTGCGCCGCGACCGGACCGATTTCAAGAAGACGCGCTGGTCCTGGCTCCTGTCGACCGCCCTGGAGTACCGCATCGATTTCGACCACCGCGACTTCCAGCCGGTCAAGCACTACCTCATGGCGGAGAAGAACTGGCCCTTGGGCAGGCGCAAGGTGGTCCTGAGCGTGGGGGTGGGGTATCTGCGGCGCGACGCGGGCAACTACCTGGGCGGGCTGGCGGTCCGGCACGGGCTCGCGGAAGAGCAGCTCCTGCTGCGTCCCAACCTCAAGTTCTGAGCCGGCGGGACAGCAGCGCCAGGGAGACGTCCCAGCGCTCGGCCGTATCGAAGTGGCCGAGGCCGTGCTCCTCGTAGGCGTGCTTCACGCCGAGGCCCTTGAGCACCTGCGAGAGCTTGCGCGCGCCCAGGTGCAGGTTGAACTCGTCGCGCCGGCCTGCGTCGAAGAACAGGGTCTTGAGCTTCTTGAGATTGGCGCGCTGCTTGGGCGCGAGCGTCACCGGGTCGAGAGCTTTCCAGCGGGCCCAGACCTCCGGGATCAACTCGCCCGTGCGCGGGTCGCAAGGCAGGTCGAATCCGGTCTTGCTCTTGGGATTGGGGGAGTAGCAGGCGGACATGCCCGCGATGTTGACCAAGGCGTGCTCGAAGCCGTCCTTGTCGCGGGCGGCGCGGAATTCCTTGAGGAAACTCTCCACGGAGCCGCCGTACTTGCCGAGCGCCGTGGCGGCTTTCAGGATGTCCGGCCCATAGCAGGCCTCGAAGAACATGTCGCCCGAGTGGCTGGCGACATGGCCGAAGACTTCCGGATGGCGCATGGCCAGCATCAAGGCGCCGTAGCCGCCCGAGGACTTGCCCACCACGGCCCGGCCTTCGGGCTTGGAGACGAGCGTCATCTTGTCCTCGAAGAAGCCGACGAGCTCCGAGATGATGTGCGTCTCATAGCGGCCTACCGCCGGGGAGTCCAGGTACTGGCTGCCGCCGAAGGCGGTGAAGCAGTCCGGCATGATGAGCACGCACTCCTTGGCCTTGCCCTCGGCTATGAGGCGGTCGAAGCGCTCCGGCAGGCTCTCGCGCCAGGGGTGGAAGTTGAGGAAGCTCTTGCCCGTGCTGGTGAAGCTCGCCAGGATATAGAGGGCCGGATAGGTCCGGCCGCGCACCTTGCCGTAGGAAGGGGGCATGTAGACCGGTACCTGGCGCCTGCAAGGGTCGCCCAGAGGGTTGTCCTTGAGAACGATGCTGCCGACCGCTTCTATTTGGACCTTTCCGTTCAAGTTATCCCCAAATACGTGAAATCGTGAAAACCAGGTACCAACTTAATCCAGGGCCTTTCTTAAAGAACCTTCGCAGCAGGCCAGGAGCTTGCGCGCCTGGGGCGCGGTGAGGCTCTTGCGGGCCATGACCACGGCGGTCTTGACGCTCCAGCCCGAGGAGCGGAACAGGGCCCGGGCCCGGGTCGGGCTGACCCGGCCCACCTCCGCGATGATGCGTTCACCGCGCAGCTTGAGCTTGTGCGAGGTGGGCTTGAGGTCCACCATCCAGCGGTCGTAGACCTTGCCCAACAGGATCATGGTCCCGGTGGTCAAGGTGTTGAGCACCAGCTTGGCCGCGGTGCCGGACTTCATGCGGGTGGAGCCGGCCACCACCTCGGGCCCCACGTCCGGCGCGATGGTGAGCTCGGCGGGGTTGCCCGGCGGCCGGCCGTTGGAGGTGACCAGGATGGTGACGCAGCCCTGCCGTCGCGCCGCCTTCAGGGCGGCGCGCACGAAGGGCGTCACGCCCGAGGCCGCGATGCCCACCACCGCGTCGTCCTGGCCCAGCATGGACACGGCCTTAGCCCCGGCCTTCGGGTCATCCTCCGCGCCTTCCTTGGAGCGGAAGACCGAGCTCCTGCCCCCGGCCATCACGGCCCGGATCTCGCGGTCCGTGGTGCCGTAGGTCGGGGGGCATTCCGCCGCCTCCAGCACGGCCAAGCGGCCGCTGGTCCCGGCGCCGATGAAGACCACCGTGCCGCCGCGGCGCAGGCAGCCGGCCAAGGCCTCCATGCCCTTGGCGATGGCCCGGCTCTGGCGGCTGACCGCAGCGGCCACCAAGGCGTCCTCCCGGTTGATGGCCTGGGCGATGCCCAAAGCGCTGCGGCGGTCTATGTGGCGCGTGCGCGGGTTGGGCCGTTCCGTGGGCAGGCGTGCGTAGACGCGGGGCGAGAAGGGGACCATCCTAGTCGGCGGCCGGGGAGGGCGGCGTCTCCGGCGCGGGTTCGGCATCGCCCTCCTCATCGTAGGTCTCGGTGGAGCCCTGCACCCCGCCCTCCGCGGTCTCGGTGGAGACCGGCACCTCGGGCTTGACGGGATGCTCGACCCAGTCGAAGAGCTGGCCGATGACCGGGCCGCGCAGCATCTTGGTGCCGTGTTCGGTGGGGGCCACGACCACGGTCAGCTTGCGCTCGCCGGAAGACGACAGGGCGAAGCGCTGCAGGATGGGCATGCCGCTGGCCGTGCTCTTGTCCGCCTCGGAGTACATCATGAGCAGGGGCCGGTCCTTGTAGGCGCGCAGGGCGTTGACCGTGGTGACGTCCTGGTACTGCAGGCGCGGCGAGAGCATCCCGACCATGGGGACCTTGCCGTGCAGGGCCGCGTAGCGCAGGGCCAGGCTGCTGCCCACGTCCGCGCCGATGACCGCGATGCTCTCCTCCGGCAGTCCCTGGCCGACGAGGTAGGCGACGCCGGCCTCGACGTCGGCCAGCATGTTGAGGTACTCGTTGTACTTCTTGATGCCGTTGTAGTCCTTGTTGACGATGAACTTGCGCCAGGTGGCGGGCTTGCCGTCCGGCGCGGTGCGGCTGTCGCCGTGGCCGCGCAGATCCAGGGCCAGGTAGCCGTAGCCGCGCTTGAGCAGGGGCCGGGCCGCGCGGTACCAATCCTCCTTGCGGCCGCCCGTGCCGTGCAGGAGGAGGAAACTCGTCTTCTCCGGCTGGGGCGGGTTGTACTTGGCCTTGAGGTTCCAGCCGTCCTTGGTGGTGATGTCCACCAGGAGTCCAGGGAACACCAGAGGCTTGACCGGCTTGGCCGGGGCCGCGGCCTGGGCCGTGGCGGCGGAGCACAGCAGCGCCGCCAGGACGAGCGCCCTCATGGGAGTATTTCCCCGTTGCGGAACCAGAGGGCGACCTCGCGGGCCGCGTCCGCGGCGTTGGCCGAGGCGTGCAGGACGTTCTCGAACTGGCCGGCCGTGGTGACGCGGCCGAAGGAGCCGCGGATGGTGCCGGGCTTGGCGGCCTCGGGGTTGGTGGCGCCCGCGATCTCGCGCACCTTGGCGATGCAGCCCTCGCCGCGGTAGACCATGGCCAGGACGCGGTGGTCCGCCAGGCCGTGGAACTCGCCGCGGATGTACTTGATGAGGTTGGCGTAGAAGGGCTTGCCCACGTGCTCGGCGTAGTGCTTCTCGGCCAGTTCGGCGGTGACGCCGACCATCTTGGCCGCGACCATCTCCAGGCCGGCGTTGTCGAGGCGGTCGATGGTGAGGCCGGTCAGCTTGCGGTGCAGGCCGTCGGGCTTGATGAGGATGAGGGTCTGTTCGATGGGCATGGCAGGATTCTACAAAAAGGGCGGCCTGGCTTCCCAGCCGCCGTTGATGTAGACTTGGATTATGGGGGATGAGGCCCTGCGCTACGCGGTCCTGCTGAGCCGGCCGGAGCAGCTCGACTTCCATGCCCTGGCCGAGGCACTGGCGCGCCTGCGCTCGGTCCCGGTCCTGGACGCCGTGCACGAGGCGCGCTCCTGCTGGGGGATCTTGGGAGGGCACCAGGAGGAAGCCGCGGCCAGGCAGGAGGCCGCCGCCCTGGCCGCAGCCGGCTTCTCGACCCTGGCCCTGCCCGAGAACCTGGTCGAGGACCTGCCCGACGCGGTCATGGCCGCGCGCGCCGAGCTCAAGCCCGAAGCCTCCGACTTCTACGGCGCCGAGGCCGCGCCCTTGAGGGTCACGGCCCAGGACGTGGTCCTGCTCTGCGCCGTCGTCCTCAAGCGGGAAGCCACGCAGACCATCACCACGCAGAAGGACATCAGCCTGGGGCAGAAGGCCCTGCAGGTGGGCCTGCTCATGGCCACGGGCCTGCCTATCGGGACGGCCCGCATGAGGAAGGAAGAGAAGAAGACGGTCCCCAGCCCCGAGCTCTGGGGCGTGCTGGACATCGTCCTGAAGGACCCGGCCCGGCGCCTGCGGCTGTTCTCCGAGAGCTTCGACTACTCCTGTCTCGGGGCGGACAAGGTTTACGACACCCTCGGCAACCTGCGCGTGCTGGCCCGCCGGCTGGCCGCGCTCTGGCCCGAGGCCGGCCGCAACCGCGGCTTGGGCTTCATCCTGGAAGGCAAGCCCCAGCGCGAGATGGGCTACGAGACCTTGGACGACCTGGAGCGCGAGGCCCGCTGGCTGCTCACCTTGCGCACGCTGCGCGCCTAGGGCGCGCGGCGGCTCAGTCCAGGAACGGTCCCAGCCGGGCGAACAGCTTCGCCGGCATCTCCGCCACAGGGACGGGGTAGAAGCGGAGGTCCAGCCCGCAGCGGGGGTCGCTCACGGGCCAGGCGATGGTCACGGTCCCTTCCTGGGCCGCGCCCGCGGGGCGCAGCTCCAGGCGGCGCCCGTCGTCCGAGAGCCGCCCCTTCAGCCCCCGGACCGCGGTGAACCTGCCGGCGCACGCCGCCAGCCCCCGGCCCGGGCCGGAGGCCGCGGGCAGGTAGATGACCCTCGGCTCGCCCCAAGCCGGGACTCGGACCGGGAAGACCAGCGCGGAGGCTTCCCGCGGCGAGACCGCGGCGCGGGCCGCGTAGGGGAGGTTCCCGTCCATGCAGGTGTCCCGCCCGAAGTCCGGGTTGTCGAAAGCCAGCGTCCTCCATGTCCGCCGCCCACCGGCGTCCGGGGACTCTCCGGCCGGAGCGAACCGGGTCGGGTCCAGCCACGGCGGATACTCCGTGAGCAGGAAATCCCGTCCGCGGCTGGCGACCCGCACTCCTTCCCAGGGCTCCGGCCGGAAGCCGGACGGCACCGCGGTGAGCAGCACGCGGGGGGCGCCGGGCGCGAGTTCGCCGAGGCGGCGCGCGCCCGAGAGGCAGGGGGCCTCGAGCCATAGGCCGGACTGGAGGTCAGACTGTATCCCCTGCCCGGACGAGACGCGGGCGTAGATCTCGTCGAAAGGCCGGCCCTCGCGGTGGAGGGCCCTGGTCAGCAGACGGACCTCCCCCAGCGTCAGGGGGCCGCTCAGGCCGGGCGTTGCCGCAGGCGGGTGCTGCCATCTGATGAGGCCCAGCAGGGCGAGTGGGATCGTCCAGCGCAGCAGTGTCGAGGCGGCTGCTCGCTGGATCCAGGCGCGTCCCCATCTGGCCGCCAGCCAGATGGCCGGCGGGATCAGGGTCTCGAGATACTGCGCGTCGAGGAAATGCGACGTCAGGATGCAGGTGAGGCTCAGGGCGTAGCCGACGGCCCCGGCCAGCATGATCCGATTGAACAGCGGCAGCCGTCCTTCGCTGCGCCGCGACAGGGAGCGATATCCCAGCGCCGCCGCCAGCAGCCAGCCGCCCCACGCTCCCGCGGAGACCCACGCCTGCCCGGGCCGCGCCAGGGACGGGGTCCAGGCCGCCGAGCCCAGTATGCGCAGGTTGGCCGCCAGGCTGTCCCACGAGAGGAGCATCCACGAGGCGGCCAGGACGAGGACCACCTCCGGGAGGACGCGCCGCGTCCTCGGCAGGGACAGGAGGGCCGCCGCCGCGCCGGGCAGGAACAACAGCATCTCCAGGTGGACCTGGGTGGCCAGCCCCCAGAGGAGCGCGCAGGCGACGGCTCCCAGAGCCCGGCCCCGCGGAGAGGCCCGGCAGGTCTTATGGAGCAGGAAGATGAGAAGGTTCAGGAGGAACGGCAGGAGGGAGAAGATCTGCGGGCTCTCGATGATCCGGCTCCAGGTCAGCCCGGCGTAGGCCAGCGTGCCGAGCAGGCCCGTCCAGCGGTCGGTCTCCCGGCTCAGGACGTGGAAGAAGAGGCTCAGCCCTGCGGCGTGCAGGACGAGGAGCGTCAGCGGCAGCGCGCTCAGCGGGATGCCGAGCCGCGGCAGCAGGTCCAGGAACCGGTTGAAGGCGAAGCCGTGGAAGAAAGCCATGGAGGAAGGGCTGCCCTGGCTGACGCAGCGGCCGCCCTGGCAGTTGCGCGCCAGGAGCAGGTCCCGGACGAGGTCCGGGTGCGCGGCCGCGTCCGGGTGGACCTGGGGCAGCATGGCGAGGAGCACGCCGGCCAGCATCAGGGCGCCGAGGATGAGGTCCTGGCGCAGTCCGTCTGTGGAGGGATGCCGGTCCATGTCTTCGCCGGGGCCTATTATAGCGACTTCATGGTATCATTGGGCGATGGTCCGCTTCCCGGTCTACGCCCTGGTCCTGGGCGTCTGTTGGGTCGCCTTCGCGGCGCTCGTCGGCCGGGCCCTGCGGGGGCAGCGGGGCTCGCGCGAGGACGGCCTCTGCGTCGCCGCGCTGTTCGCGGTCTCCCTCCTGGCGAGGTGCTGGCTCTCGGCCTGGGGCCCCGGAGACCTGCGCATCAGCATCGCCGACGCCGTCCTCTTCGCCCAGGAGCCGCGGTGGGGGCTGGCGCCGGCCGTCTTCCTGCGCCCCTTCGCCGCGTGGCTGCCGCGCCCGGACCTGGCCATCCAGTGCGTCAACCTGGTCCTCGGCAGCCTCGCGGCCTGCGCCGGCTACCTCGTGCTGAGGCGGTGGGAGTTCTCCCCGCTGACGTCCGCGGCCGCCGCGGGCGCGCTGGCGCTCCACCCGGTGCTGGTGGCCTTCTCGGCGGTGCTCGACCGACATCCCCTGACCGTCCTCGTCTTCATGCTCTCGTTCTTCTGCTACCTTCGCTACCTGGAGAGCCTGAGCGCGGCGAACCTCGCCGCGGCCTTGCTGGGAGTCTCGCTGGTGGTGCAGTCCCGCCCCGAAGGAGGAGGGGTCCTCGTGCTGTTCGGGGTCTGGACCCTGGCGGCGCCCATGCCGTGGAGGCGCCGGCTGGCGCTTTCGGGCCTGTGGACGCTCGCGGCCGCGGCCGCATGCCTCTATCTGGCCGGCTATCTCCCGGCCGATGCCGGCTACGCCGTGTTCGACAGCCGGCCTTTGACCTGGGCCAGGGTCGCCGGGTCCGCGGCCGGGATGATCCTCTGGGACCGGGACCTCACCCCCTGGGCCGTGGCGGCCGCCTGGGCGGCGGGCTGCCTCTGGGGCGCGCGCCATCGGCCCAGGCTCGCCGTCTTCGCCCTGGCCTCCGCGGCGCTGCTGCTGGCGGTGTGGAACCTGACGCAGGTGGCCAGCCACTACGCGGGTTGCGGCCTCCAGCTCGCCAGCTCGCGCTACCAGTTCCCGGCTCTGCTCGCCCTCCTGGCTGGCGTCGCCCTGGGCGTCGAGGCCCTGCGGGGCATCCGCGGCCGCCTTCCGCGCGCGGCGGCCTGCGCCGCGGCCCTGCTGGCGCTGGCGGCGTCGTCCCCGCGCTCCTACCGGATGGCGGCGGCGCCGACCTCCGTGGACCACGAGTACCATTTCCTCCGGAGCGCCCTGCGCGGGCTTCCCGCGGGAGCGGTCATCTACCGCCTCGAGGCCCCGGTCAACGACCTGGGCTTCCTGTCGCATCGGGAGGCGAGCGTCCTCTGGAGGAGGGGGGACCTCCGCTGGGTGGACGTGCGCGGCCGGACCATGCTTCCGGATTGCGCCGCCGCTTCGGCCTGCTAGTATTATCACGGCACGACCTGCGCGCCGCAGGTCGGGGTCCGCGGCGTCGCGCCGGACGACTACGCGGCCTATCTGGGCGCCTGCGCCCGGCTGCGGCGGGAACTGCGGCCGGCGCTGGCCTCCGGGGCCGAGGTTCCGGCGCGCCGGTCCTCCTGGTACGACTTCGCGCAGCCGACGGTCTGGCTGGGGCTCTATAGGCTCCCGGGGCCCTCGCGGGCGCCGGGGAGGCATGCCGGTGGATAAGCCCGGGCCGCGGCCGGCGCGCGCGAAGCTCAAGGCCCTGGGCCTGGGCGCGCTGTTCGCTCTGTCGGCCCTGGAACTCGGCCTGCGCGCGGCCGGGAGCATCGAGAACTTCCGCCGACGCGCCGACGGCTCCGCCGGCTCCGGGGGCCGCCGCACCACCATCCTCTGCTACGGCAATTCCTATACCCTGGGGATCGGGGCCGGGCCGGGCGAGGCCTACTGCGACCACCTGCGCAACCGCCTCTCCCGGGAATACGCCTCTTCCGGGCGGCTGTTCCAGGTCGTCAATCGCGGGGTGGGCAACAGCAACTCGACCCAGATCCTGGAAAGGATCAGGGAGGATTCCGGACGGTTCGCGCCCGACCTGGTGCTCATCATGACCGGGGAGCCCAATGAGTGGAACTGCCTGGGCTACGGGCGGTTCCTGGAGCGGCGGGGGCGCCGGCGGGGCTCCATCATGAGCCTGACCGGGTCCCGCCTCTACGACCTGGCCTATCATCTGGCGAGCTTCCGCCTCGGGACCATGCTCTTCCGGGATGTCGGCGCCAGGCTCGACGCGCGGCGGCATCCCCGGAGCCGGCTCTTCCCCGACACGCTCCTGGCCGACCGGCTGACCCTGGGCTTCAAGTGGTTCGGGGTCCTCAACGACGAGCGCCCCGCGCGGTACGAGAAGCTCACCGCAGAAGAGCTGGCGGAGGCCGTGAGCGCCCTGGAAGACCTCGGCTCCCGGCCGGAGGGCCGCCTGCGCGGGGTCTACACCATCCTGGGAGAGCTCGCCCTGGGCCGCGGCCGCGACCCCGGGGCGGCCGCGGACTGGTTCCGCAAGAGCCTGGCGGTGGACCCGGAGGCCTTCGACCTGGAGGTCTATTCCGCCGCGGGCCGCGGCCTTGCCGCTGCGGAGCTCGCCGAGGTCCTGCGGCTCGCCCGCCGGACCTATCCGGGCGACGCCGCGTACCAGGAACTCGCGCGGATCGTCTCTTCGCCGGGAGGGCTCGTGGACCCGGTCTCCCCTCATCCGGGAAGGCTCCTGAAGTCCCTGGCTCTGGCCGCGCGCGCCTGCCCGGAGAACAACTCGGTCGTGATGAGGCTCGGCTCGATCTACCGCAGGCTGGGCCGCCAGGAGGACCTCCTGCGGCTGGCGCGCCAGACCGTCCGGCGCAACCCGTTCGGCACGCACGACATGCTCATGGCCCTGGAGTGGCTGGCGGGGTCGTCCGAAGACCCGTCGCTCCGGAAGTCCGCGGGAGAGGCCCTCCAGGAGTTCCGGTCGCGTTTCCCCCGCGACCTGGACCTGCTCCGGCACGTGGACGGCACGTCGCTGGCGGCCTGGATCGAGTCCGATATCGACGAGATGGCGGCTTTCCTGGGCGCCCGGGGGACGAGGTTCCTGCTCCAGACCTATCCGCCGAGGCGGGACTCCTCCATCCGCCAGGCGGACGAGGTCATCCTGCGCCTGGCCAGGGCCCGGGGCTACCCGGTCTGCGACACCCGCGGCCAGTTCAACGCGCTGTTCGCGGCCGGGCTCGACCGGGAGAGCGTCTACAGCCAGGGCGGCGGGAAGACCGACCACCACCTCAACGGCCGGGGCTACAAGATTCTCGCGGATCTCCTGTTCGAGTCGCTGCGCCAGTCCGGCTTCCTGCCGGCGTCGGCCCGTCCGCCTGCGGACTAACGCACCAGCACGAGCAGGGCGTAGAGCGCGCCCTTCTTGTCGCCGTACCAGTCGATGGGGATGGCGCCCGCGACTCCCGGCTCGCCGAGGATCCCGGCCAGGCCCGCGCGCGCCCGGTCCTGGGCCGTGCTCACGCGCAGGGCCGGGTCCTTCACTTTCTCGACGAGGCCCGCGCCGAAGAAGTAGGTCTTGCCGTTGAAGGATTCGGACCAGGCGGCCTTGGGCGCGGCCCGGCTGACCTTCCTGGCCCAGCCCGGCTTCTTGCCCTGCTTGGCCCCGCGCAAGACGGCCCGCAGGACCGGCTCTCCCTTCGGGGTCTTCCAGCCGGACTGGGCCTGCTGGATGCGGCGGTCGGTCTCTTCGACCTTGACTTCCCAAGCCCCGGACAGAGCGGGGAAGACCAGGACGGCGCAGCAGAGGGGAAGATGGATTCTCATGAATGTATTCTATCGTAGTTTGACGCCCTTGGGCCAAACTGTTAGAATCCTGCCGTGGCCCACATCATGATCGTCGACGACGAGCGCGACGTCGTGACTTTGGTCAAGTTCCTCCTGGAGCGCGACGGCCACATGGTCACCACCGCCTTCGACGGGGCCGACGCCCTGGCCAAGCTCGGCGTGGAGCCCGCCAACCCCGCGGCCCCGGTGCCCGATGTCATCGTGCTCGACGTCATGATGCCCATCCTCGACGGCTTCACGGTCAGCGCCCGCCTGGGCGGCGACGCGCGCACCAAGGGCATCCCCCTTATCATCCTGACCGCCAAGGGGGAGATGCGCGACCTCTTCCAGGTCTCCCAGAACGTCGCCAGCTACCTGGAGAAGCCCTTCGACCCCAAGACCCTGCGCGAGCGCATCGCCGCCATCCTCGCCAAGAAGCCATAGGCCGTGGGCAACATCCTCGTCGTAGACGACGAGCCCGAGATCGTCACCTTGCTGCGCTTCCTCCTGGAGAAGGAGGGGCATTCCGTCTCGGCCGCCACCAACGGCCAGGACGCCCTGCAATCTCTGGGCCTTGACCCTTTCGACCCGGCCGTCCGGCTCCCGGACCTCATGATCCTCGACATCATGATGCCGGTGATGGACGGGTTCACCCTCAACAGCCGCCTGCAGGACTTCCCGGGCGCCAAGGACCTGCCCGTCATCGTGCTCACGGCCAAGGGCCAGAAGATGCGCGACCTTTTCCAGAGCTCGCCCAACGTGGCGGCCTACGTTCAGAAGCCTTTCGACCCCAGGATGCTCAAGGACCTCATCGCCGGCATCCTCTCCCGGAAGAAGTGACCCCATGACAGAACCGACCCCGCAGGACCGCTGCGCCGAAGCCGGCTCCCTCCAGGATATCCTCGCCTCCAAGCGCGCCAAGGTCGCGGAACTGCGCGGCCGCGGCATCGACCCCTATCCCCCGCGCGCGACGCGCACGCACATGTGCGGGGCGGCCGCGGCCCTGGCCCAGAAGCTCGAGCCCGGCACCAGCGGGACCGAGACCGTGGCCTGCGCGGCCCGCGTCACGGGCTGGCGCGACCAGGGCAAGGTCATCTTCGGGGACCTGCAGGACCAGACCGGCCGCATCCAGGTCTACATCAAGAGCGGCGTCCTGCCGGCCGCGGACTTCGAGCTGGCCAAGAGGGACGTGCACGCGGGGGACTTTCTGGCCGTGGCCGGGACCCTCATGCGCACCAAGCGCGGCGAGCCCTCCATCGCCGCCTCCTCCGTGGCCATGCTGGCCAAGGCCCTGCGGCCCATGCCGGAGAAGTGGCACGGCCTCAAGGACGTGGAGCTCCGCTACCGCCACCGCCATCTCGACCTCATCGCCAGCGAAGGTGTCCGCCGGAAGTTCGAGCAGCGCTCGCTGATCGTCTCCACCATCCGCCGGACCATGGAGGCACGCGGCTTCATGGAGGTGGAGACCCCGGTGCTCCTGGCCCAGGCCGGCGGCGCCTCGGCGCGGCCCTTCGTGACGCACCACAACGCCCTCAACGCCGACCTGGTCATGCGCATCGCCACCGAGCTCTACCTCAAACGCCTGGTCATCGGCGGCTTCGACAAGGTCTATGAGATCGGCCGCATCTTCCGCAACGAGGGCATCGACACCCGGCACAACCCCGAGTTCACCATGATGGAGGCCTACCAGGCCTACAGCGACTACAACGGCATGGCCGAGCTCTTCGAGGCCCTGGTGGCCGAATGCGCCGAGGCCCTGAAGGTCTCCGAGGTCGTCTACGGGGAGCACAAGCTCTCGCTCAAGCCGCCCTTCCGGCGGCTCTACCTTCCCGAGCTCTGGAAGGACCGCTGCGGCGCGCCCCTCTCGGAGGTCCTCAAGGGCAAGGGCTTCAACCGGCCGCGCCTGCTGGCCCTGGCCGAGAAGCTGGGCGTCCCCGCCGGCGAGAAGACCCCGGGTGCCAAGGTCTTCGAACGCGTCTTCGACGCGAAGATCATGCCGCTGCTGGACCAGCTCACCTTCGTCTTCGACCATCCCACGGCCATCACCCCGCTGGCCAAGCTCAAGGCCGGCTCGGAGGGCCTGGTGGAGCGCTTCGAGTGCTTCGCCGCCGGCCAGGAGTACGCCAACGCCTACACCGAGCTCAACGACCCTGCGGACCAGCGTGAGCGGCTCGCCGAGCAGGCCCGCCAGCGCCAAGAGGAGGGTGATGAGGAGGCCGACGTCCTCGATGAGGATTTCGTGGAGGCCATGGAGTGCGGCATGCCGCCCATGGGCGGCATCGGCGTGGGCATCGACCGGCTGGTGATGCTCCTGACCGGGCAGCCCTCCATCCGAGACGTCATCCTTTTCCCCACCCTGAAGAAGGAAGAAGCGCCGCCCCCTCCGCGAGTGGAGAAAAGCCACGCTCCGGGGACGACGCCCCCAGGGGCGTCGTGAGCTTCGAGCTGTTCATCGCCTGGCGCTACCTCAAGGCCGAGCGCAAAGGCCTCTTCGCCGTGGTCACCACTTCCATCGGCGTGGCCGGGGTGATGGTCGGCGTCGCGGCTTTGATCACCACGCTCTCGGTCATGAACGGCTTCCAGACCGACATCCAGAAGAAGGTCATCGGCGCCCAGGCCCACCTGACCGTCTACGGCGCGCATTCGGCCGCGGACCTGGACCGCGTCTCGGCCGCCCTGCGCGAGGACCCGGACGTGGCCGCCACGGCCCCCTTCGTCATGGGCCAGGCCATCCTCACGGTCGGCGAGCGCACCATCGGCATGGTGCTCAAGGGGCTCGACCCGGAGCGCGAGTTCCAGGTCAACAGCCTCTCCGCGTCCTTGAGCGAGGGCTCCTGGAAAGGCCTCAAGCCGGTCGAGGCCAAGGGCAAGCCCGCTCTGCCCGGCATCGTGCTCGGCGAGGAGCTGGCCCGTGCCATGGGCCTCTGGGTGGGGGCGCAGGTGGTCCTGGTTTCCCCCAAGAGCGTGGCCACCCCGCTGGGCATGATGCCCAAGATGCAGAAGTTCGAGGTCAAGGGCCTGCTGCACACCGGCTACTACGAGTACGACAGCACCACCGGCTATGCGGACCTGGACGCGGCCGCCAGGTTCTTCGGAGTCGAGGCCGGGGCCACGGGCGTGGGCGCACGGTTGGGCGAGCTGGGCCGGGCCCAGGCCGCGGCCCGCCGCCTGCAGACCAAGCTCGGCCCCGCGCATCCGGTGCGCACCTACAGCGACATGAACCGCACCCTCTTCGCCGCGCTCAAGCTGGAGAAGGCGGTCATGTTCATCATCCTGACCCTCATCACCTTGGTCGCCTCGCTCAACATCGCCTCGACTTTGATCCTGCGCAGCGTGGAGAAGACCAAGGACATCGGCCTGCTCAAGGCCATGGGCGCCACCCCGCGCCAGGTCCGCCGCATCTTCTGGATCGAGGGCTCCATCATCGGCGGGGCCGGCGTGGCCATGGGTCTGGCCCTGGGGCTGCTCCTCTGCTGGATCATCTGGCGCTACCCCATCGTGGAACTGCCCGGGGACATCTACTACCTCTCCCGCGTGCCCGTGGCCGTGGAGCTCTCCGACGTCCTGGTCGTGATGGCCATGGGCGTGCTGCTCTCCCTGCTGGCCACGGTCTACCCTGCTTTCCGCGCGGCCAAGGTCAACCCGGTGGAGGCCATCCACTATGGCTGAGCTGGCCCTGGAGGCGCGCGGCCTGCGCAAGGCCTACGGTTCGGGCGAGGCGGCGGTGAGCGTGCTCAAGGGGCTCGACCTCGCGGTGGCGGCCGGGGAGTTCGCGGCCGTGCTGGGCCCCAGCGGCTGCGGCAAGTCCACGTTGCTAAACGTCCTGGGGCTCATGGACGTGCCGGACGCGGGCGAGGTCAGCTTCCGGGGCCGGCCCACCTCCAAGATGGGGGAGGAGGAGCGTTCCTGGCTGCGCAACGAGGCGCTGGGCTTCATCTTCCAGTTCGACTCTTTGCTGCCGGAGTTCACCATCCTGGAGAACGTGCTCATGCCCGCGCGCGTGGCCATGGCCGCCGGACGCAGCCGCGAGTCTCTGGCCGGGGCGCGGGAGCGCGCTCTGGCCCTGCTGCGCGGGCTGGGCCTGGAGCGCCTGCGCGACCGCTTCCCGGCGCAGACCTCGGGGGGGGAGCGCCAGCGCGCCGCGTTGTGCCGGGCGCTGATCAATCGGCCGGCCGTGCTGCTGGCCGACGAGCCCACCGGAAACCTAGACCGCCCCAACGGCGAGCGGGTGTTCCAGGACCTCAAGGACCTGGCGCGCGAACACGGCACGGCGGTGGTCATGGTGACGCACAACGAGGCGGCCTGCCGCTGGGCCGGCCGCACCGTGCGCATGAGCGACGGCCTCATCTCCGAGGGGGCGCCGGCGTGAAGATCTACATCGACGGGAAGTACTACAGCCGCGCCGCGGCCAAGGTCTCGGTCTTCGACCACGGCCTGCTTTACGGGGACGGGGTCTTCGAGGGCATCCGCGCCTACGGCGGCCGGATCCTGCGCCTGGAAGCCCACCTGCGCCGCCTCCAGGAATCGGCGGACGCCATCTACCTGGCCCTGCCCATGCCGCTGGAGCGCATCGCGCAGGCCGTGGTCGAGACGGTGCGGGCCAACCGGCTGCGCGACGCCTACATCCGGCTCCTCCTGACCCGCGGCAAAGGCGACCTGGGCCTGGACATGCGCAAGTGCCGCCACGGCGCCACGCTCATCATCATCGCGGACATGATCGAGCTCTATCCCGAGGAGTTCTACGAGCGGGGCCTGGCCCTGATCACCTCCTCGTACCGGCAGAAGCGGCGCGACCAGGTGCCGGCCACGGTCAAATCCCTCAACTATCTGCTCAACGTCCTGGCCCGGGCCGAGGCCACGCGCGCCGGCGCCCAGGAGGCCATCCTGCTCAACGCCGAGGGCCAGGTCACGGAGTGCACGGGCGACAACATCTTCTCGGTCGTGGACGGCCGCGTCTTCACCCCTCCGGTCTCGGCGGGCATCCTGGAGGGCGTCACGCGCGGGCTGGTCCTGGAGCTGGTGCGCGAGGGGCTGGGCCATGAGGTGTCGCAGCGCGAGATGACCGTCGCGGACCTCTGCCGCGCCGACGAGGTCTTCCTCACGGGCACGGGCGCCGAGGTGGTCCCCGCGGTCAGGATCGACGGGCACGTCGTCGGATCCGGCAAGGCCGGGCCGGTCACCAGGCGGATCATCGGCCTGTTCCGGGAGCACGCGCGGACGCACGGCACGCCCGTCTATCCTCCGGCCCGGAAGAGGTAGCCTGTGCCCAAGAAGGGCCTAAAGCTGGTCTCCTGGAACGTCAACGGCGTGCGCGCCGCCTACAAGAAGGGCCTGCTGGACTGGGTCAAGAAGGAGTCGCCGGACATCCTCTGCCTGCAGGAGACCAAGGCCCAGCCGGAGCAGCTTCCCGAGGACCTGGCCGAGCCGCAAGGCTACCACGCGGTCTGGCACTGGGGGGAGCGCAAAGGCTATTCCGGGGTCGCCACCTTCCACAAGAAGACCCCTCTGGACCTGCGCCGCGGCTTCGACATGCCGGGGTTCGACGGCGAGGGGCGCGTGCTGGCCTCGGTCTACGAGGACTTCACGCTCTTCAACATCTACTTCCCCAACGGGCAGAAGGACGAGGCGCGCCTGAAGTTCAAGCTGGATTTCTACGAGGCCTTCCTAAAGGTGGTGGACCGCTGCCGCGCCCAGGGCGAGGGCCACATCATCCTCTGCGGCGACGTCAACACCGCGCACAAGGAGATCGACATCGCGCGCCCCAAGGAGAACAGCAAGGTCTCCGGCTTCCTGCCCGTGGAGCGGGCCTGGATCGACAAGCTGCTGGCCCACGGCTTCGTGGACAGCTTCCGGGAGTTCGAGAAGGGCGGCGAGCACTACACCTGGTGGGACACCATGACCCGGGCGCGGGAGCGCAACGTGGGCTGGCGGCTGGACTACTTCTTCGTGACCGAGAACCTGCAGCCGCGCCTGAAGAGGGCTTTCATCCTCGACCAAGTGATGGGCTCAGACCACTGCCCCGTCGGCATCGAATTGGCATAGTTTGGTACCTGGTTTTCACTATTTTACAATCGTGCCAGGCTTCCGCCAGGAGGGTGCCGCGCTTAAGATATTTAGGCGGTGCCTGGTTTTTACGTTTTTGATTTAGTGCAGGAGGGGTTCGCAGAGAGCCGCTAGGCCGAGGAAAGCGGCGATGCCCACGATGTCGGTCACCGTGGTCAGGAATATCCCCGAGGACTGAGCCGGGTCGAAGCCCAGGCGCTTCATGAGCACCGGGATGCCGGCACCGGCCAGACCCGCGGCCGTCATGTTGACCAGCATGGCCGCGCCGACCACCACCCCCAGGAAGGGATTGCCGCGCCAGAGCCAGGCCACCACCGCCGTGACCACGCCCACGACCAGGCCGTTGAAGAGGGCGGCGGCCACCTCTCCCCAGATGAGGCGCGCCGCGTCGCGCGGCCGCACCTCGTGCATCACCAATCCGCGCAGGACCACGGAGAGCGACTGCACGCCGGCGTTGCCGCCCTGGCCGCAGACGATGTGCAGGAAGACGGCGAGCACCGCCAGCCGCGCGATGAGGTCCTGGAACAGGGAGACCACGCCCGCGGCCAGGAAGGCGGTGGCCAGGTTGACGTGCAGCCAGGGCAGGCGCCGCGATATCTTGAGGCGCACGGGCGAGAGGGCGCGTTCCTCGCCGCCCGCGCCGAACATCATCTGGATGTCCTTGGTGGCCTGGCTCTCGCTGGACTCCAGGATGTCCTTGGCGCGCACCGCGCCCAGGAGGCGTCCGTGGGCGTCCACCACGGGCACGTAGAGGTAGTTCCGCTCCCGGGCGAAATGCACCAGCTCCTCGCGCGCGGTGAAGGCCGGCACCGAGAACACTTCGCGCCGGATGGCGCCCAAGCGCTCGTCCGGCGCCGCCATGATGAGGTCGCGCATGTTGAGTACGCCGAGGAGCTTGTGCTCCGTGCCCACCACGTAGGCGTAGCTGTGCGCGCGCTTGACGGACTTGGCGCGCAGCCGCGCGATGACCTCGCGCACCGTGAGGTCCTCGTGGAAGGAGAGCACGGAGGTCTTCATCAGGCGCCCGGCGCTGCCTTCGGGATAGGTCAGCATCTCGCAGACGCGACGCGAGAGCTCGGGGGTCAGGACTGCCAGGACCTCGTGGCGCGCTGGCTCGGTCAGGGCGCGGATGATGTCCGCGGCGTGGTCCGGCTCCATGTGCGCCAGGATCGGGGCCGCTGAGGCGGGAGAGAGTTTGGCCACCACGCCGGCGGAGAAGTCGGGCCGGGCGTGGTCCAGGCAGGAGGCGGCGGCGGAGAGGGGCAGGCCGGTCAGCAGGAGGGCGGCCTCGGCCTCGGGCAGTCCCTCCAGGGCCAGGGCCGCCTGCTGGGGGTCCACATCGATGAAACGCTTGACCAGCGCGTAGGCGGCGTGCTGCTTGATGCCCATAGCAGGGAAATCCTAACAAATCCGGAAATGTTAGAATGGGGCCGCGATGAGACGCCGATGACGCCATGATCTGCACCTCCTGCAAAAAGGCCGAAGCCGTGGTCTTCGTCAAGCACATCCTCAACAACCAGGTCTCCCAGGCCGCCCTCTGCTCGGACTGCGCGGCCAAGGCCCACGTCCCCCTCAACCCCATCGGCCCCGTGGCGGCGCTCCTCCAGCTCCTGGGCAAGCCCGGCGCGCCGCGCGTGCGGGTCCCGGCCGCGGCGCGCTGCCCGAGTTGCGGCTCCACCTGGACGGAGTTCCGGGAGACCGGGCGCTTCGGGTGCGCGCGCTGCTACGAGCACTTCGCGGAGCTCCTGCGGCCGCTGCTGCCGCGGTTCCACGCCGGCGCCTACTGCCACCGCGGCAAGTCCCCCGGCGAGCCGGGTGGACAGGCCTAGCGCCATGGATCTGCAGGGCATGCTGCGCTGCCGCATGGGCTGGGCCCAGGCCGAGGGGCCCAGCCACGACGTGGTCCTGGCCAGCCGCGTGCGCCTGGCCCGCAACCTGGCCGGGGCGGCCTTCCCGGGCCGGGCCAAGGCGGCGACGCTGCGGTCCGTGCGCGAGCGGGTCTTCGCGGCGGCGCGGCGCAGCTACCTCAAGGACGCGGCCTACCTGGAGCTCGAGGGTTACGGCGAGGTGGACCGGATGTTCCTGGTCGAGCGGCACTTGGTCAGCCCCGCTCTCGCGGCGGAGCCCGGCCTGGGCGGCGCGGTGGTGGACACCCGCGAATGTCTCAACATCATGGTAAACGAGGAGGACCATCTGCGTCTCTTCGCGCTCACGCCCGGGCTGGACCTGCGCGAGGCGGCTCGGCGCGCGGACGCCCTGGACAGCGAGCTCTCCCGGGACCTGGACTTCGCCTTCCGGCAGGACTGGGGCTACCTGACCGCCTGCCCGACCAACCTGGGCACGGGGATGCGCGCCTCGGTGCTGGTGCATCTGGCCGGCCTGGGGCTGGGGGGCTACATCAACAAGCTGCTCGAGAGCCTGCCCCGGGCCGGCCTCATCGCGCGCGGACTCCACGGCGAGGGGACCAAGGTCATGGGCGATTTCTTCCAGATCTCCAACGCCACGGGGCTGGGCCGCAGCGAGGCGGAACTGGCCGCCGCGGTGGAGACGGCCGTGGAGACCTTGGTCCGGCGCGAGAACGAGGCCAGGGGTAAGCTGGGCGGGGGGACGGGCCGCACGCGCCTGGAGGACGCCGTGTACCGGGCCATCGGCGCCCTGACCGGAGCGCGGCTGCTCTCCTTCGCGGAAGCCTGCCACCACCTCTCGGCCCTGCGCCTGGGGCTCTCCCTGGGCTGGGAGGTCCCCGGCGATTTTGGGACCGTCAACGAGCTCATGATCATGACCCAGCCGGCCCATCTCGCGATGCTCGCGGGCAAGCTGCTGTCCGTGGAGGACCAGGCCGTGCTGCGCGCCTCCCTGGTGCGCCGGCGCCTCGCCGGGAAATGACGATCGCGTAAAATTGATAGACTAGAACCTCGGAGGGGAACGCCATGGCTTTCAATTTCTTGC
Source organism: Elusimicrobiota bacterium (assembly GCA_016212825.1). Taxonomy (GTDB): domain Bacteria; phylum Elusimicrobiota; class Elusimicrobia; order UBA1565; family UBA9628; genus UBA9628. The sequence continues at coordinate 39,209 of JACRDS010000094.1, forward strand.
CAAAAGAAGAGCAGTTCTTCAAGCTGTTCGAGGCCCAGGCCGACTACAACTGCCGGGCCGTCAAGGCCTTCAAGGAGCTGGTCAACAACTGGGACGCCAAGTCGCCCGCCTTCGAGAAGATCCGCGAGATCGAGCACGAGGCGGACATCACCACCCACGAGATCTACGACAAGCTCAACCGCACCTTCATCACCCCCTTCGACCGCGAGGACATCCACGCCCTGGCCAGCGAGATGGACGACATCGTTGACCACGTCCAGTCCCTGTGCAACCGCATGCGCCTCTACCACATCCAGAACTCCACCCCGGACCTGGTCCAGCTCGTCGACATCCTGGATCAGGCGGCCGACGCCATCCGCAAGGCTGTGGCCGACCTGCAGGACCAGGGCAAGACCCGCCGGGTGCTCGATTACTGCATCGAGATCAACCGCCTGGAGAACACCGGCGACCACGCCCGGGACATGGCCTTGAGCAAGCTCTTCGAGGGCCAACCCGACCCCATCGACGTCATCAAATGGAAGGAAGTCTACGAGCTCGTCGAGGCCGCCGTGGACAAGTGCGAGGACATCGCCAACACCATCGAGACCATCTTGGTCAAGCAGGCCTGACCAGGCCGCATGGAGCAGCTCCGGGCCCTGAGGCAGGTCGAGAGCCGGCTGTCCCTGGTCGGCGACCGCGTCAGCGTCCTCTCCGGCAAGCTCGAAGACCTCCTCTTCCGCGCCCAGCGCATCGCTCACGAGCTTAGAAGGGAGCCCAAGGCCAAGAACACCGACGCCATGTTCGGCTACGACCTGCAGAGTTTCCGGCGGGACGTGCGGGCCTTCGGCAACGACGCGGGGGGGTTCTCGTCGACCCTGGGGAGCCTGGAGCGTTCCGCCCGCTACGACGAGGAGTCCTTGGCGCACGCCCAGGCCGCTATGCGGCTGGCGGACCGCCTCCACAAGAACCTCAGCGCCCTGCTGGACAAGGCCGTGCTGGCGCACCAGTACATGCGGGAGGCGGATCACAAGGTGGAGGCCTGGTACATGATCCAGGAGATCGGGTCCCTGGCCCAGCAGACCCAGGCGCTCCCGGGCTTGGCCAACAAGGTGCTCGTCGCGATAGGGTCCCGACCGGCGGCGGCCCCCTCCGGGGATGGAGAACGCCCGCCCTCCGGGGGCGGCGCCGACGGTAAGGACGTCCGTCCCGTCGGCACCGGCGGAACTTCCGATACCGCCGGCGGGCCCCTGCCCGCCGACGGGGCCTCTCCCGAGGCGCCGCCGCCGGTCCTGCAACGCCGCGCGGCCGTGCCGCTGCGGCCGGTGGGGCGGCTTGTGACGGGGGTGCCTGCGGCGTCGCCGCAGGGCGAGCCGCGCTAGCCTTCGACCCGGATAGAGACGATCTGGTCGTTCTGCTGGACGGCGTCGACCACTTCCTGCCCTTCCGTGACCTGCCCGAAGACGGTGTGCACGCCGTCGAGGTGCGGGGTGGGGCAGTGGGTGATGAAGAACTGGGAGCCGTTGGAGCAGGTGCCGGAGAGCCTCTCGCCCGAGGCCGCGTCGTGCTCGCAAGTGCCGGCGTGGGCCATGGACAGGGCGCCCTTGCCGTGCTTGAGCTTGGGGACGATCTCGCAGGGGGTCTTGTAGCCCGGCCCGCCCGTGCCCACGGCGGGGCCGCCGGTGCGGCTCAAGGGGTCGCCGCCCTGGATCATGAAGTTCTTGATCACGCGGTGCCACTTCTGGCCGTCGTAGAACTTGGAGTTGGCGAGCTTCTCGAAGTTCAGGACGGTGCCGGGGCACTCGGCGTCGAAGAGTTTGAGCTTGATGGTTCCGCGGCTGGTGACGATGGTAGCTGTCTTCATGGTACGAGCCTACCAATTTTTTCTTCCGGTGTCAGGCCTTAACTTGTCGGAATTGTTTGATGATAACCCCATAAGTCAAGGCCTGACACACGATTTGCTAGGATACCCCCATGAAAGCTCTGGTCAAGAAGAAGAAGGAGAAAGGCCTGTGGCTGGAGGACGTCCCGGAGCCGTCCATCGGGACCCACGAGGTCCTCATCAAGATCCGCCAGACCGCCATCTGCGGCACGGACGTGCATATCTACGAGTGGGACGAGTGGGCGCAGAAGACCATCCCGGTGCCCATGCACGTGGGCCACGAATTCGTGGGCGAGATCGTCAGGCTGGGCGCGGACGTCCAGGGCCTGGAGGTGGGGGAGAAGGTCTCCGGCGAGGGGCACCTGGTCTGCGGCCACTGCCGCAACTGCCGCGCCGGCCACCGCCATCTGTGCATCAACACCAAGGGCATCGGGGTCAACCGTCCCGGCTGCTTCGCCGAGCACCTGGCCCTGCCCGCTGAGAACGTTTTTCCCATCCCGCACGGGGTGACGGACGACGAGGCCTCGGTCCTCGACCCCCTGGGCAACGCGGTGCACACCGCCCTCTCCTTCGACCTGGTGGGGGAGGACGTGCTCGTCACCGGTGCCGGCCCCATCGGCATCATGGCCGCGGCCATCTGCAGGCACGTGGGCGCCCGCCACGTCGTCATCACGGACATCAACGAGTACCGTCTGGAGCTGGCGCGCCAGGTCGGCGTCGAGCACGCGGTGGACGTCCGCAGCCGGAAGCTTCCGGACGTGATGAAGGAACTGCGCATGACCGAGGGCTTCGACATCGGTCTGGAGATGTCCGGCAACCCGGCCGCCTTCAACGGCATGATCGAGGTCCTCAAGATGGGCGCCAAGGTGGCCCTGCTGGGCATCCTGCCGCAGAGCACCGCCATCCCCTGGAACCAGGTCATCTTCAAGGCTCTGACGCTGAAGGGCATCTACGGCCGGGAGATGTTCGAGACTTGGTACAAGATGTGCGCTATGCTTCAGAGCGGCCTCGACATCAAGCCGGTCATCACCCACCGCTTCCCTTATCAGGAATATGAGAAGGGTTTCGCGGCCATGATCTCAGGGAAATCTGGAAAGGTCATCCTAGACTGGTCCAAATGACAAATGAGTCCGGCCTGGGTTGAGTCGATGCTCGATTTCCGTGCGATGTTGAAGCAGTGGGGCTTGCTTTGCCTTGTCCTGGTCGCGGCCGCGGTCGGCTACGAGCTCCATCGCCAGGCCGAGATGCGGCAGGCGGGGGCCCTGGCCGGCGTCGAGTGGGTGACTATTCCGGGCGGGAGCTTCATGATGGGGGCCGATGATATGGGGCCCGAGGCGCGGCCTCGGCATCGGGTGACGATAAGGACCTTCCAGATTGCGCGGACCCCGGTGACGAACAGGCAGTATCGGGCCTGCGTGGCGGCGGGCGCCTGCTCTCCCCTATATACGGTCCCTGAGGGGCTCAGCGGCGATGATCAGCCCGTGGTGAAGGTGAGTTGGTATGATGCCAAGGAGTTCGCGAGGTGGGTCGGCGGACGGCTGCCCAGCGAAGCCGAATGGGAGTACGCGGCGCGCAGCGGGGGCAAGGAGCGCAACTTCCCGTGGGGCGATGCGCCGGCCACCTGCGAAAGGGCCGTGATCGGAGATGCCGGAGCGGGGTGCGGACGCCTGGCGAGTTGGCCCGTCTGCTCGAAGCCTTCCGGCAACACGGAGCAGGGGCTTTGCGACATGGCGGGCAACGTCGGCCAGTGGGTGCAGGACGGCGACCACGATTCCTACATGGGTGCGCCGGCTGACGGCAGCGCACGGGGGGAGGGGCCCGGCGGCGGCCGGGTCATCCGCGGCTCCGGGTGGCACGAGGATGGCAAGGCTGGCTGCTGCGCCTGCCGCTCCGGGAGCATCCTGCTCACCTACACTGACTACCTCGGGTTTCGCCCCGCCAAGGGGCGGTGAGCCGGGGGCTCGTCCATATCAGCGTGTTTGTTGTCCGTTTTCTGAGGGACCCGGCAAATCTCCCTCGTTCGTCATCTTCCGCTTGGAGTTGATATAATGGCTACAGCGCTTGCCGCGCCGGAAAAGACCACCCGCCTGCAACCGAGGGAAGCCCCCATGAGCGATGTAAAGCCTCTTTTCATGACCGACGCCCAACTGGCCAACGAGCTGGCCAAGTGCGAGTACTGCGCCGAAAAGCCGTGCCAGCAAGGCTGTCCGGCGGACTGCTCCCCGGCCGATTTCATCATGGCAGCCATGAAGGGCGAGACCTCCGACTACAAGCGCGCTGCGGCCGTGATCATGGGCCACAACCCGTTGGGCGGCGTGTGCGGCGCGGTCTGCCCGGACAAGCACTGCATGGCCCGCTGCTCGCACAAGGAGTTCGACGCCCCGCTCAACATCCCGGCCATCCAGGCCACCATCGTGCAGAAGGCCAAGGACCTGGGCGTCATGCCTCGCTTCGAGCTGGCCAAGCCCAACGGCAAGAAGGTCGCGGTGGTGGGCGCGGGCCCGGCCGGGTTGGGCGCGGCTGCTTTGCTGGCCCAAAAAGGCTATGCCGTGGACGTCTTCGACACGGACGCGCGCGCGGGCGGCATGTGCAACCTCATCCCGGACTTCCGCCTGGACAAGCGCGTCCTGGACACGGACATCGACTTTTTGCGCTCCTTGGGCCGCATCGCATTCAAGCTCGGCAGGAAGGTGCCGGCCCCGGCCGAACTCGCGGCCAAGTACGACGCGGTGGTGGTGGCCTCGGGCCTGGACAACCCCATCCGCCTGGGCATCCCGGGCGAGGAGGTCTCGGTCAACTGGTTCTCCTACCTCAAGGACCCGGCCAAGCACCCGGTCAAGGGCCGGCGCGTGGCCGTCATCGGCGGCGGGGCCGTGGCCGCGGACTGCGCCGAGACGGCGGCGGAGCAGGGCGCGGCCTCGGTCGAGCTCTTCTGCCTGGAGAAGCTCGGCGAGATGCCGCTGACCGCCAAGGAGATGAAGGGCCTGCTCGACACGGGCGCGCAGATCACCGGCCGCATCAGCCTCGGAGCCATCATCGTCAAGTCGGGCAAGGCCGCGGGCCTGCATACCGTCAAGGTGGCCCTGCCCAAGGGCAAGAGGTTCCACCCCCGCGAGGTCAAGCCCCTCCTGGGGACGGACGCGCACCGCCATGACATCGACTTCGTCATCATCGCCATCGGCAGCCGCCCGACCTTCAAGGTGGAGCCGCACAAGGGCGTGTTCTTCGCGGGCGACATGGAGAACGGCCCCACCACCGTGGTGGAGGCCGTGGCCGCGGGCAAGAACGCGGCCCTGGAGCTCGACGCCGCTCTGAGCAAGGGGCCCAAGCCCGCCATCGAGCGCAAGGTCAAGAGCCATACGGTGCTGCCCGGCCGCCGGCTCCTGCCGGTGCCCTTGGAGACAAGCTTCTTCGGCCGCGCCATCCATTCCCCCTTCCTGCTTTCCGCCGCGCCGCCCTCGGACGGCTACGAGCAGATGAAGAAGGCCTACGAGGCGGGCTGGCCGGGCGGGGTCATGAAGACCGCCTTCGATGGAGCGCCCATCCACATCCCGTCCGAGTACATGTTCGCCTTCACGCAGTCGACCTACGCCAACTGCGACAACGTGTCCGGGCATCATCTCGAGCGCGTGCGCCGCGAGGTCGAGCGCCTCGTCAAGGAGTACCCGGACCGGCTCACCATGGCCTCCACCGGCGGCCCGGTGACGGGCAACGACGAGTCCGACAAGAAGGGTTGGCAGTCCAATACGAAGAAACTCGAGGACTGCGGCGTCATGGGCATCGAGTACAGCCTCTCCTGCCCGCAGGGCGGCGACGGGACCAAGGGCGACATCGTCAGCCAGGACGCGGAGCTCACGGCCAAGATCATCGGCTGGGTGCTCGACATGGGAGACCCGGATATCCCGAAGCTCTTCAAGCTCACGGCCGCGGTGACCGCGATCTATCCCATCATGGCGGCCATCAAAGGTGTCCTGGCCCGGCACCGCAACGCCAAGGCGGGCGTGACTTTGGCCAACACCTTCCCCACCTTGGCCTTCCGCAAGGGGCAGAAGGCCTCCTGGGAGGAGGGCGTGGTGGTGGGCATGAGCGGCGAAGGGGTCATCCCGATCTCCAACCTGACCTTGGCCAATGTCTCGCGCATGGGCGTGGCCGTGTCGGGCAACGGCGGGCCCATGGACTACAAGTCCGCGGCGGACTTCCTGGCCCTGGGGGCCAAGACCGTGCAGTTCTGCACCGTGGTGATGAAGCAGGGCTACGGCGTCATCGACGAACTGCACTCGGGCGTCTCGCACCTGATGGAGGCGCGCGGCCTTTCGTCCATGGACCAGCTCATCGGCCGGGCCCTGCCCGACCCCATCCGGGGCTTCATGGAGCTCTCCTCGGTCAAGAAGATATCGCAGGTCCAGCCGGAGCTGTGCATGCACTGCGGCAACTGCACGCGCTGTCCGTATCTGGCCATCAGCCTGGACAAGGACAAGGTGCCGCAGACCGACCCGGAGCGCTGCGTGGGCTGCTCCATCTGCAGCCAGAAGTGCTTCTCCGGCGCCCTGTCCATGCGCGAGCGGACCCAGAAAGAGCTCGCCGTCCTCCAGGAGGCCTGAGTTTGGGGACACAATGCTTAATTCGGTCATCGGGGAAATAAGTATTGTGTCCCCGAATTCAACGGAGGTCTGAAGCCATGGCCCGCAACATCCTGATCAAGAACGGCATCATCGTCACCTTGGGCGATGAGAACAGGGTCCTCTACGACCATGCTCTCCTGATCCAGGACGGGCTCATCAAGAAGATCGCGCCCAAGGGGGCCTTCCGGGGCAAGTACGCCAAGGTCATCGACGCCGAGGGCAAGGTGGTCATGCCCGGCTTCATCAATTCGCACATGCACTTTTACAGCACCATGGTGCGCGGGTTGGGGAAAGCCGCTCCAGCCAAGGACTTCCAGGAGGTGCTGGAGCACCTCTGGTGGCGGCTGGACAAGAAGCTCACGGTGGAGGACTCCTATTACAGCGCGGTCCTGCCCTTGATCGACGCGGTCAAGCGCGGCACCACGACCCTCATCGACCACCACGCCAGCCCCTTCGCGGCCAGAGGCTCCCTCAATAAGATCGCCCAGGCGGTCAAGGAGGTCGGCCTGCGGGCCTCCCTGTGCTACGAGCTCTCGGACCGCGACGGCGCCAAGGTCGCGCAGGACGGCATCGACGAGAACGTGGCCTTCATCAGGAAGTGCGCCAAGGACAAGGACCCTCAGCTCAAAGGCCTATTCGGCCTCCATGCGTCCTTCACGATCAAAGACTCCACCCTGGAAAAGGCCTCCGCGGCCGGCCGCGAGCTGGGCGCGGGCTTCCACGTGCACACGGCCGAGGCCAAGTCCGACCAGGACTACAACATCAACAACTTCAACATGCGCGTGGTCCAGCGCCTCAACAAGTTCGGCATACTCGGCCCCAAGACCATCGCCGCGCACTGCGTGCACGTCGACGAGGACGAGATGAACATGCTGCGCGACACGGGCACGGCCGTGGCCCACAACCCGCAGTCCAACATGAACAACGCGGTCGGGGTGGCGGACATCGTCAAGATGTGCCAGAAGGGCATCCTGGTCGGGCTGGGCACGGACGCCATGACCGTGAACATGCTCGAGGAGGTGCGCGTCGCCCTGTGGGCCCAGCACCTCTCGCACAACAACCCGAGCGTGGGCTTCATGGAGGCGCTGGGGACCTTGATGTTCAACAACGCCAAGATCGCCAACCGCTACTGGGACCCCAAGGTCGGCGTCCTGCAGGAGGGCTTCGCGGCGGACGTCATCCTCATGGACTACTGGCCGCCCACGCCCTTCGACGAGAACACCTTCCTGGGCCACCTGGGCTTCGGGATCTCGCAGTCCTTCGTGGACACCACCATCTGCGGCGGCAAGGTGCTCATGGAGAATAAGGAACTCAAGATCGGCCTGGACGAGGAGGAAGTCGCGGCCAAGTCGCGGGAGCTCTCCAAGAAGCTCTGGGCCCGGTTCTGAGCCGTCGGTGATACCAGGAAATTCCGAGGCCGTCCGCGGGGTCCAGATGGTCATCACCCTGTTGATGGGCCTGGCGATCCTGGCGGCCGTGGGCTGGTGGTGCGCGAAAAGTCTGTGAAGGTCAGACGCGCGCAAAGCCGGTGGAACTGGGGGGACATCGTCGGTTGCGGCTTGGTGGTGCTCTGCCTGTTCGTGCTCCTGCTCTCCTCCGGCTTCCTGGCCTGGCACATTTGGGAGGCCGGCCGCATGGCGTTCAAGGCCCGGGACTGGCAGGGCCGCTACGCCCGCGGCACCACCCAGGCCTATCACGACGCCGCGCAAGTGGACCTTGCGTTGGCGCGCACATCCTTGGGGCGGGGGGACACGGCCTCGGCCGAGGCGCGGGCATCCAGCGCCCGGGACAAGCTCGACGCACCCCAGTTCGCGGGCCGGGGCTCCCCAGCGGACCGCGAACTGCGGAGCCTGGAGGCGGGGCAGGCCGCGAGCTTCCGCCCCATCCGGGTCAAGCGCGCCATGGGACGACTCGGCAAAGAAGGGGCGGAGAAATGAAGGTCTACGCGTACAAGTCCGGCTTCTGGTCCAGGCTCTGGGACGATGAGTTCGGCTGGCTCTCCCGCTGCACCTGGTCCGAAATCTTCTTCGGCTGCATCGTCTGCCTGCCCCTGCTGCTCATGCTCTTCGGGCTGACTCTGGCCATGGCTTGGTGGGGCTGGGAGGCCGCCCGCATGGCGTTCAAGGCCCGGGACTGGCAGCGGCGCTACGCGGCCGGGAACACCGAGGCCTATCACGGCGCGGCCGTCGTGGACCTTGAACTCGCGCGCCAGGCCCTGCAGAAGGGGGATGTATCAAGAGCCGAGGCTCGGGCGTCCGGCGCCCGAGACAAGCTCGACTCGCCCCAGGCGCCGGCCGGCTCGACGCCGGCGACCCGCGGCCTCAAGGCTCTCGAGGAGCAGGAATCCCCGCGCTTCCGGCCCATCCGGCTCAAGCGCGCCAAGGACCGGCTGGGCCGCGAAGGCGCGGAGACCCGTTAGGCCTTGGCCGTCTGCAGGAAGAACTCCTTGGCTCCTTCCGCTATCTCCTTGGGCGTGAGGTCCTTCTTGTGCGTGGCCACGGTCCAGACATGGCCGAAGGGGTCGGTCAGCGCGCCGCACCGGTCTCCCCAGAACATGTCCTTGACGGCCTCCTTCTGCACGCCGCCGGCCGACAGCGCCCTCTTGAACACGGCGTCGGCGTCGTTGACGTACAGATACAGCCCCACGGTGGTGCCCTTCAGGGCTTGCGGCGACAGGGAGCCGCAGCCGGGCATCTCCTCGCCCAGCATGAAGATGGAATCCCCTATCTTCAGCTCGGCGTGCACGATCTTGCCGTCCGGTCCCGGCAGGCGGTTGAGCTCGCGCGCGTCGAAGGCCTTCTTGTAGTACTCGATGGCCT
>JACRDS010000101.1 GCA_016212825.1 Elusimicrobiota bacterium
CAAGTACTTCCCCAACATCCCGACCTCGTTCAGCAGCGGGGCGACCTTGACCGCGGGCTGGCAGGTCGTGTTCACGCGCAACACCTCGCCCGGCATCCCGGCGCCGTACACCAGCGCCGGCTACACGGTCATCTTCAATTCGGTCAGCAGCGTCTACTCTTCGGCCGACTCGGCCGTCATCCGGGACCTGCTGCCGCAGTAAGCGGCGGCGGCCCCGGTCGGGGAAGGATTCGCCAGGGTCTTCTGGTTCCCCTGGCGAGTCCTTTCTCATGACCGGCCCCTCCCTATGAGCGCTGCCTCCCGGCCGGGGTGGGAGCGGACGTGCTTCTTCCTGTCCGCGGTCCTCGCCGCAAGCGGCTTCTTCGTCCCGGAGATCAACCCGGACCTGTTCTGGCACCTGAGCGCCGGGCGCTTCATGGTCCAGCACCAGGCCATCCCCCGCGTCGATTTCCTGTCCCACACCATGGCCGGACAGCCCTGGTACGATTTCGAGTGGCTCACCCAGCTCGTCTACTACGCGGCCTACGCTCTGGGCGGCTACGCGGGCTTCATCCTGCTGCGCACGGTCCTGCTGGGCGCGCTCCTGGCCGCGGCGCTCTCCCTGCTCAAGCTCTTCGGGCTGAGGGACTGGGTCCGCGGCGCGGCGGCGCTCTTCATCATGAAGGGGCAGAACCTGAGCCTGCGGCCCGACCTCTTCTCCCTCGTCTTCTTCGGCGCCTTGTTCTGGGGCCTGGAGTCCCTGCGCTCCGGGCGGCTGCGGCCGCGGGCGGCGCACCTGGCCGCCGGCGCGGCCCTGTTCTGCCTGTGGGCCAACCTGCATCTGGGCTTCGCCTTCGGCCTCCTGCTCATCGGCTTCTTCACGGCCGGAGAGTTCATCGGGATGTCCTTGCCCTGGGTCTACGGCAGGGGCTGGGGGCCGGGCGCGAGGCTCAGGGCTGGCCTCCTCCTCCTCGCGGCCTGCGTCGCGGGGACCCTGGCCAACCCCTACGGCTGGAGGATCTACAGCGTCCTGTTCGAGCACACCCGGCTGCTGCCCGCCCTGCAGGAGCTCATCATGGAGTGGCAGCCCGCCGACATCACCGACTTGGGCACCTGGCCTTACTGGCTCCTGGTCGCCTCTTCCCTGGCCGCCGCCCTGGCCCACTTCATCCGGACGCGGCGCACCGCCTACGCGCACCTGCTGTGCCTGGCCTACTTCCTGGTCAACTCCTCGATCCACGTGCGCCACCGGACCTTCTTCTACCTTTTCGGCGTCCCCCTGACCTTGTGGTGGCTCCGGGAGCTGGGGCTGGGGCGGGTCTGGGTCTGGGCCGGGCGGGCCGCGGGCGCGGCCCTGGCCGCGGCGACGGGCTTCGGCATCGCGACGGGCTACTGGCCCGCGGTGCCGCTCTGGAGCGGGACCAAGTGGTGCTCGGAGCCGGCCTTCCTCATGTGCCGTTATCTGGGAGCGGAGGAGCGCCTGCGGGGGAAGAAGCTGCTCAACGCCTGGCACCACGGCGGCTATCTCGGCTTCAAGCTCTATCCCGACTACCGCGTGTTCTTCGACGGCCGCTACATCTTCCACGACCTGCTCCTGGAGAACCGGGCCGCGCTGCGCCGGCCCGAGTCCTGGCAGCTCCACCTGGACCGATACGGGGTGGACGTGGCCTGCCTGCAGCGCACTTCCGGCTACTTCACCCTGGAGATGATGGCCGGCGAGGACGGCAGGAGGTTCGTCGGCGGCAAGCCGTTCTATCAGGCCTACATGCCGTCCGAGAAGTGGGCCCTGGTCTATTGGGACGACGGGAACCTGGTCATGGTCCGCCGCTCCAGCGTCGACCCGGCCTGGCTGGCCGGGGCCGAGTACCGCTTCCTGCTGCCGGACGTCGTCCGCGTCGACACCCGGAAGAAGAGCCTGCCGGCGCTGCGGCGCGAGCTGGCCCGGCACCTGCGCCAGACCAAGGGCAAGGGCCTCGACGACCGGGCCCTGCAGCTCTGGCTGGGCGACCTGCTCGCCAGGAAGGGATAAGGTGGACCGGCCGCGCTGGATCGTCGCGGGTTTCGCCGCCCTGGCCTGCCTGCTCTACTGCGGCAAGGCCTACCATATCGACGAGCCCGCCTATCTCGCCATCGCCGGACAGATCCTCCGGGACCCCTTCCACCCGCTCTCCTTCGACTATAACTGGTTCGGCTTCTCCACCCCGATGTGGGTGGTCAACGCCTTCCCCACCCTGTTCCCCTACCTCCTGGCCCCGGCCCTCGCCCTGACCGGCGGGGCGGAATGGCTCATGCGCCTGGCTTTCCTGCCCTTCGACCTTCTGGCCGCCCTGAGCCTCTACGCCCTGGCCGCGCGCCTGCTGCGCCGGCCCCTCGTCCCGACCCTCATCATCCTGGCCGGACCGGCCTACCTCATCAACATGGGCCACCTCATGCCGGACAAGCTGGTCGCGGCCTTCGGCCTGGCCGGCCTGGCCTGCTTCCTGAAGGCCCTGGACGAGGATCGGCCGGCGTTCTTCCCCTGGGCGGGGGTCCTGCTGGCCGGGGCCCTGCTCTGCAAGTTCACCGCGGTCTTCGCCTTGCTCGCGGTCCTGGGCGCGGGCTGGGGGCGCCGGCCGGCGCGTTGGCTGGCCTGGTTCTGCGTCCTGACGGCCGCCCCGCTGCTCGCCGCCCTGGCCGCCGCGTATCTGCGGGGCGGAGCCTGGGGCGGAGTGGCCGGGAGCGCCTGGCGCGGGGTCAGCGTGGGTCTGGCCATGTCCGGGGGTGGGTTCTTCGACCGCCTGCGCGCGCTGCTGGCCTTCACCGGCGGCTGCGGCTTCGTCACCATGGCCTGGCCGCTCCTGGACCGGTCCTGGCGGCGGCGGGGGCTCGTGCTCTTGGCGGCTGCGGCCGCTGTCGCCGTCCTGTTCCTCCCGTCGCTCGACCGGTCCGCGGTCGTCCCGCACGAGCGGCTGCTGGGCGCCGTGTTCTCGTTCGGGGCTCTGGCTTCCCTCTCCATCTTCGTCCCTCTTCCGGCCCGCGGGCATCGCCACGGACGGCTTCTCGCCGCATGGGCCGCGGCGGTGCTCGTGCTGCAGCTCTTCTTCTACTGGTCGATCGTGACCCGCTATGTGGCGTTCCTCATCATCCCCATCGTGCTGGCCCAGGCCGCGGCCCTGGAGGCGCGCCTGGAGACGAGGGCCCTGCGCCGGACCTATGCCGTGGGCTTGGGCCTCACGCTCGTCCTGTCCCTGGCCTTGGCGCGCGTGGACTACCGCTACGCGGCGGCTCAGAAGGAGATCGCGGCCCTGGTGGCGGAGCAGGCGCGCGGCCGGCGGCTCTGGTTCACCGGACACTGGGGCTTCCAATACTATATGGAGAAGGCCGGCGCCGCGCCGCTCGACGCGCTGGCGGGGGGCTGGGGGGTCCTGCGGCCGGGCGACATCGCGGTCGTCCCGACGGTCAACACCCTGGTCCTGCCGCCGCCCGGCCCGGCCCCGGGGCTCGTCCTGCCCTGCCCGGAACCGGTGCCTCTGCGTCTCATGGGGCGCGGCGGGGCGGGCTTCTATTCGAGCAATTTCGGCTTCCTGCCCTACTCCGTGGACGGGAGCCCCTTGGACTCCTTCCGCATCCTCGTCCGGTAGGGGGGGATTCATTATATAATGCCTCGCTGGCGAGACCCGGGCCCATGCCAAAGATCCTGATCGTGGAAGACGACCCCCTGATCGTGTCGGCGGTCGAGAAGACCCTGACTTTGGGCGAGGCGTTCACGCTCCGGCACGTCGCCGACCCGGAGCAGGCCCAGGCCGCGGCCATCCGCCACCGGCCCGACCTCATCCTGCTCGACATCCGGCTTCCCGGCGGCGACGGCCGGGCCGTGCTCAAGACGCTCAAGGAGAACGCCTCCACCCGGGGCATCCCGGTGATCTTCCTGACCGGGCTGGCCAGCGAAGGCGACAAGGTCGTGGGGCTCAACCTGGGGGCCGACGACTACGTGGTCAAGCCCTTCGGCGCGATGGAGCTGCTGGCGCGCATCCAGAGCGTGCTGCGGCGCTGCCGGCCTGAGGCCCGGCACGGCTGCATCAGCGCGGCCGGCCTGCGCCTGGACTGGGACGGCCGCAGCGCTTCGCTCGGAGGCAAGCCGCTCAAGCTCCAGCCCAAGGAGTTCGAGGTCTTGTATCTGCTCGCCTCCAAGCGCGGCCGGGCCTTGAGCCGGAGCTATCTCATCGAGAACACCTCCTCCTATGGGACCGAGGTCGCCACCCGGAGCCTCGACACCCACATCAAGAACATCCGGCGCAAGCTGGGCCGCAAGGGGAGGCTCATCGAGACCGTGCCCAAGTTCGGCTACCGGTTCGGTGCCGCCCATGCCTGAGGGCCAGGCCGGGCGGCGCGCCGTCTACTTCGCCTTCCAGGGCCTCTTCGTCGCGGTCCTCCTGCTCATCTTCCTCTACCAGTACCGGACCCTGGAGGGCTGGGTGGGGAGGTTCCTGCTGCTGGCCGCCATCTCCTCCGCCTCCCTGCTCTGCATCCAGATGGTCGAGGAGCCGGGCCTGAGGAACTGGTACTTCCAGGTCGGCCTCTTCATGGGCGACGCGGTCCTGGCCTCCATGGTCCTGCGCTGGACCCAGCACGACTCCGACCTCTACCTGCTCTATTTCTTCGTCATCTTCGGCACCGCCCTCATGCGCAGCCTGGCCCAGAGCCTGGTGGTGGCGCTGCTGACCTCCGGGTTGTACCTGGTCTCGGCCTGGCATCCGGGCCGCGGCTTCCCCCATTCCGCGGCATTCTGGCTGCGGGTGAACCTCCTGTGGGTCTCGTCGATCCTGCTGGCCATCCTGTCCCGGGACAGCCGCCACGCCCAGGGCGAGGTGGAGCGCCGGCACCAGGACCGGCTGGTCCAGTTCGAGCGGCTGGCCACTTTGGGACAGCTCGCGGGCGAAGTGGCCCACCGGATCAAGGGGCCGCTGACCACCATCATGGTCAACGCGGAGGTCCTCTCCCAGCGCGGCGGCCTCAAGGCCGAGGCGCACCAGGAGCTCGAGCAGATCCGCGAAGAGGTGGGGCATTGCCGGGACATCCTGAAGGGCCTCCTCGACATGGGGCGCATCGAGGAGATGGACGAGACGGACTTCGACCTCCGGGAGCCCCTGAGGCGGGCGCTCGCCGCGCTGGCCGGGCGCCTGCAGAAGCACCATATCCGGGTCGCGGTCTCCATGGCGGAGCCCCTGCCCATGCGGGGGGACCCCGTGCTCATGCAGGAGGCCGTCCTGGCGCTGCTGCACAACGCGGCCGACTCCATCCGGGACGACGGCCGCATCGAGCTGACGGCCCGGGTCCGGTCCGGGCGACCGGGCTGGCTGGGCTTCTGGCGCAGGGAGGAGAGCCTGGAGGTGGGCATCAGCGACGACGGTCGGGGCATCAAGCCGGCGGAGCTGGCGCGCCTCTTCGAGCCGTTCTTCACCACCAAGGGGAGATACGGCAGCGGCCTGGGGCTGTCCGCCGCGCTGCGCATCCTGCAGAAGCACGGCGGCGGCATCGAGGCCCGCAGCGAGGGCCCCGGGAAGGGCGCGCGCTTCGTCCTGACGGTCCCCGGCCGGGAGGTCTAGCCCGCCAGCACGGGCTGGTCCAGGAAGCGCAGCTTCCAGCTCAGGTCGAAGCCGCGGCGGCGGGCCTCCTGGATGAACTCGCCGGCCGGGACGCCCGCTTCGACGGTATGCGCCCCGGGCGGGATGCGTCGGGAGGCCGCCATCTGGGCCACGATGGAGACCGGGAAGCCCGTGGTGCGCATCATGGCCGTCATGCGGTTGGCTTCGTCGTAGCGGTCGAGCATGAAGGCGACGACCTCGGCGCGCTTGCCGTCCTTGCGGCCCCGGACCGTGACGTGGATGACCACGAGGTCCTTGCCGCCGGGCTTGGCGAAGGTCTCGCGGAACAGGCGCGCGCTCATCTCGCGCGGGGAGAGCTTGTGCTTGCCGAACGCGCGCGGCGTCTGGTCGAAGAAGCCCATGGCGCGCATGGCGTTGATGACCGCGATGTGGCCGGGGTAGCGGATGAGCTTGTTGTCCATGAAGCGGACCTTTCCCTCGTAGGTCCAGGCCATGGTGGAGAGGCCGCCGGCCGCGTGCGCGGCCTCGCAGCGGCCCAGGGGCGCGGGCAGGTCGATGGTCTCGACCTCCGAGAGCCCGCCCACCTCCACGCGCAGGCCGCCGCGCAGGGCCGTGGCGTTCTCTACGTACTCGTTGATGAGGCCGTGCTCGGAGAAGGTGAGCATGTAGTTCATGGGCGGCACCGGGTCCTGGGGCAGGCCGCCGTCGCGGATGAGCACCTCGTCGGTCTCGTCGAGCTGCTCCATGCCGTGCACCGCGATGGTGGAGATCATGCCCGGCCCCAAGCCGTTGTCCGGCAGCACGCAGACCCCGGCCTTCTTGGCCTGGCTGTCGAGGGCCAGCTCCCGGCGCACGATGGCGGTGTTGCCGCCCAGGTCCACGAAGTTGACTTTGGCGGCGACGGCCGCCTTGGCCAGGGGCAGGTTGAAGAAATAGGGCACGGCGCTGACCAGGACGTCGCGGCCCGCGGCCAGCTTCTTGACGCGGGCGGTATCGCCGGCGTCGGCCGCCGCGGTCTTGACCTTGGGCGACTTGAGGTAAGTCTTGGCGGCCGCCAGCATCTTCGGGGAGCTGTCGGCCAGCAGGACCTCCGTGGTCGCCGGGTTCTTGAGCATGTCGAATGCGCAGGCCCGGCCCTGCATCCCGGCTCCGAGTATCATGAATCTCATGGCATGGACCCCCTTGTGTAGATTTTGGCTTATCCCGAGCGATTTTCCTAGGGGGCGGCCCATTGTGTTATCATTGTGCGGCGATGCCTTCCGGGAAAGTCTCTCCTCGCTGGACGCTGGCCGCCATCCTGGCTCTGGCGCTGCTGATCCGCCTTTCCACTTGGCCCGCGATATTCCAGGACGGCAGGGTCTTCTTCCTCGACGGAGACGACTACTATCATCTGCGCCGCATGATGACGGCGGCGGCGGGATTCCCCTGGCTTCCCGCCTTCGACCGCTACATCGGCTATCCGGCCGGCTCCTATTGCCGCTGGCCTCCGCTCCATGACTGGCTCGGCGCCCTGCTGGGACTGATCCTCGGCTTGGGGCGGCCGAGCCAGAGGCTGCTGGAGACCGTCGCGGCCTTCCTGCCGCCGGCCGCGGGGCTGGCGGCCTTGTTCCTGTTCTACCGCGCGGCCGCCGCGGTCCTCAGCCGTCGGGCGGCCCTGCTGTCTCTGGCCGTGGCCGCGGTCCTGCCTCTGCCCGCCGCCTACACGCTCCTGGGGCGCCCCGACCACCACTGCGTCGAGAACCTCTGGTTCCTGGCGGCCCTGCTCTGCTGCCTCAAGCTGCTCGCCGGCGGCGGGAGAGCCTGCGCCTGGGCGGCCGGCACGGCCTTGGCCATGGGCAGCCTGTCCTGGTTCGGCTTCGCTTATTTCTCCCTGATCCTCTTCGCCTTCCTGGCCGCGGAACGGGCGCTCAGGCCGAGGGAGTCCCTGCCGGGGCTCCGGCATCTCCCCCTGGTCTTCCTGTCCCAGGTCCCCATCCTGCTGCTGGTCTGCGGCGCCAACCACTGGGTCGCCCTGCGCTCCTTCGACTTCGACGCGCCGTCTTTGTTCCAGCCCGTGCTGCTCGCCGCGCTCGGCGCCTGGGCGCTCTGCCTGAGGGACCGGGCGGCCGTCTGGGGCGGCCTGGCCCTGGCGCTCTCATTGGTCCTGGCCTACGCGGGAGTCCCGTCTTTGGCCTCCTTCTTCGCCGCGCCCGCGCCGGTCTTCAAGGCCGTCGAAGAGCTGCGGCCGCTCTTCGGCCGTTTCCCTGACCTGACCACGGCCGACGCGCGGGATTTCTTCGGCTGGGCTCTGTGGCTCGTCTTGCCGCTGGCGGTCTTCTTCGCCCGGGAGTCCTGGACCCCGGCCCGCCGGCTGGTCCTGTCCTGGCTGCTGGCCACGGGGGCCCTGACCTTGGTCCAGCTCCGCTACGGCGCCCATTTCTCCCTGCCGGCCGCCCTGGTCCTCGGCTGGGGTCTGGACCGGCTCTGGGGCCGGCTGGGTTGGAAGGCGGCCGCGGCCGTGGTCCTGCTCTGGCCGGCCCTGCGCAGCACGGCCTCTTTGCATCGCTTCCGCGAGGGGAATCCGGGCAGCGCGGAGCTGGCCGCTGCCTGCGACTGGATCCGCCTGCACACGCCGCCGACCCGGTCGCTCTGGAAGGACGAGGGGGAGCCGGAGTACGGGGTGTTCTCTCTGCACGACGTCGGGGCGCAGGTCGCGGCCCTGGCGCAGCGGCCCGCGGCGGCCGGCAACCTGCACTGGTGCCATGGTCAGATAGCCGAGTCCCTGTCCTTCTTCTTCGCGACCGACCCGGCGCAGGCCTACGAGTTCCTCGCCCGGCGGGGCTTCCGCTACGTGCTGTTGACGGATATGTTCGGCGACGGCTCCTTGTCGCGCTACGCCTCCCTCTACCGCGTCCCCCTCCCGCCGCGGGCGTGGGACCTCGTCGCTGTGCGCCTCTATGCCGCAGACGGCTCCTTGGGCCGCCTGGAAGACGGGAGCCTGGCTGAGCCGGTGGAGCGCTTCCGCCTCGTCTATGAGTCGCCGGCCGGCGCGGGCGGCTTGTCCCGCTGGAAGCTCTTCGAGCTCGTCCCCGGGGCGCTGCTCGAGGGGGAGTGCCGCTCGGGTCTTCCCGTGACGGCCTCGGTCCCGCAGCGCAGCGTCCAGGGCCGGAGCTTCACCTATGTCGATTGGGCGGCCTGCGGCGCCGACCGGCGGTTCCGGATGCGGCTGCCCTATCCGGGCCTCTGGACGGTCGCCCAGAAGGGCTTGCGGCGCGGCGTCCGCGTCGAGGAGCCGGAGGTGGCGGGCGGGAAGGCGAAGCGGCTCTCCGGGTTGCGCTGACTTATCGCGATCCTCGCACGAAAGCCGTCTTCCAGGGCCAGTCCTTGAGGTCCCGGCGCACGACCTCGGCCATCGCGCGCGCCGCGCGCTCGTAGCCGCGCGAGTCCATGTGGCAATGATCGCCGAAGATCGGATCCGGGACGGTCCGCACGTAGCGGTCGCTGGCGAAGACGTCGAGCCCATAAGCCGGCGCCTTGCGCGCCACGTATGCCTCGAGATGCCCCCAGGCGTCGCCGACCGCTTGCGCATATGGCGCCTGCTGGATGAAGCCTGCCTCCTGCGGCGATTGCGGCTTCTTTGTGAATATGACTGGCTGAAGAGCGAAATGAACCCTGAAACCATCGCGGCGCGCGATGGCGTCCAGGGCCGCCCAGTTGGCAAGCAGAGTCCGGAAGACCGCGTCCTCGGAAATGTGGGAGTCGGTGACAAGAAGGTCGGCCGAGCCCAGCCTCTGGTCGGCCAGAGAGAAGAAGAGTTCGAACGGGAAATGCAAGGTGCGTCTCAATGCGGAGGCGCCGATCATGGCGGCCACGACATGTTCCCAGCCCGCCTCCGCGCTGAAACCTGGCAACGTTCGCATCTGGTTGACGTGTTGGACCACGACCGATGTGAGCGGCGGCGATATTCCCCAGACCAAGCTGTGATGGATATCGTTGTAGCCGTCCACCACGAGCACGATGTCGGGCTCGTAGCGCCAGAGGTCCGTGACGAAGTGCACGAGCTCCTGCGTCGATCCGTACCAGCCTTGGGCCGCGTTCAAGACCTCGATCCGCGTGATGCCGGGAGGCCGCGTCCGCGGGTCGGCGTTGAGGATCCGCTCCAAATGATCCGGAGCCGTGTGTCCGTCTTGCGCGCCGACCCCGAACATCGCCGAGCCGCCGAGCACCAGCACGCGCAGCGTGCCGGGCGGCTTCCGCAGAGGGATGGGTCCCGGCGCGCGCCAGCCCAGATCGTTGGTCGTGGCGTGATACTCGTTTTCCGCCGCTCTCATGTTGGGCGCAAAGCCGTGCATCCGGTAGGGGTATGGATATCGGCTCGGATCGCGATAGGGCGGATGCGCCGCCTGGAGCG
>JACRDS010000099.1 GCA_016212825.1 Elusimicrobiota bacterium
TCATAAATGGTGCCGGGCAGATAGGTTGCGCGGAGTTTCGCGGGGTGCTTGTGTCAGTCAGACTTGTCCCCAGACTTCGCCCTGCGCCACATCTGTCCTGGGAAAACCACAAGATTGCTCCATGCGGAGGAAACCTCCTGCCCTAGGGACGGGTCTCCTCCCTATGGTTTGTTGCTCGCGTGCAACGGACGGACCCAACGGAGCGATTAAAGGCAGCCATTCGGCGAGGTGTTGCTGCGAAGCAACGGACCGCGACTGACCCTATGGATGCGGCCCCGATGTCCGCGTCAACCGACCTCTGGGCGCTCGCAGAACGGGCTTTTTCAGCAGTTTGCTAGGCGCCTTCGGGCCATCTCTCCCGCAACTCGCGGTCCGTGAAGCCGAAGTGGTGGGCCAGCTCGTGGCGCAAGGTCGTGCGGACGCGTCGGGCCAACTCCTCCTCGTCTTCGCAGTAGGCCTCGATGTTCCTCTGGTAGAGGAGGATGCGTGCGGGCTCGTGGAAGCTGGAGAGGGGGCTCTGCATCTGGGCGCGGTCGAGGCCGGTATAGAGCCCCAGGAGGGTGCGCGAGCCGCGCCAGCGTCCCGCCTCCGGCCCGGGCAAGGCCTTGACCGCGATCTCCACGTTGAGGATGAGCTTCTGGAAGGCCGGGGGGATACCCTGCAGGGCCTCCTCGGCCAGAACCTCGAACCGCGCGCGGGGGACTCTCAAGATTGTGAACTTCGTGAAAGCCTGACACCGAGCCGGAAGTGGCGCCAGAGCTCCCGCAGGGGGGAGAGCTTCGATGAGCCTTCCCGGCGCACGGTCAGGACGGCCGGGACCTCGGCGACCCTGAGGCCCGCGGCCAGGAAGCGCGCCGCGATCTCCGCGTTAATCTCGAAGCCCGTGCTCTCCAGGCGGAGGCTGCGCAGGGCTTCGGCGCGGTAGAGACGGAAGATCGGGGTATAGGCGGTGAGGGCGGGGCCGCAGAGGCGCCGATAGAGGCCGTTGACGGCGAGGCTGGGCAGGCGGCGCCACCAGGGGACCTGCGCCGTTCCCGCGGGGTCCAGGAAGGGGGACCCGCAGACCATGTCCGCGCCGGTCTCTCTCTGGCGGTCCAGCAGCAGCCGGAGCTGGGAGGGGTGGAAGGTCAGGTCCGCGTCCAAAGTCGCGATCCAGTCGCCGGAGGCGGAGGCGAAGCCGGTGCGCAGGGCTTGCCCCAGGCCGCGGTTGTATTCGTGGGCCTTGGCCTTGAAGTTTCGCCGCTCCCCGGCCAGGTTGCGCAGCACCCCTCCGGTGCCGTCGTAAGAGCCGTCGTCCACCGCGATCACCTCGAAGGGCACGCCCAGGGCTTCGAGCGCCTGGAAGAGCTCGGTCTCGAAGCGGGCGGCGGCCGCTTCCTCGTCGAAGCAGGGGATGATGACCGAGAGCAGCACGGCGGACCCTAGCGCGCGGGAGCGCGCTGGCACTGACAGCCATCAGGGAGTGCGTTGGCTGTCATGTGTCAGGACCGGAAGTGGTCGATGGTGCGGCGCAGACCCTCTTCCAGGCCCACCTCGGGCTTCCAGCCCAGCGCCGCGCGGGCCAGGCGGATGTCCGGCCGGCGCACCTTCGGGTCGTCCACGGGCAAAGGCTTGTAGGCGATGCGCGAGCGCGAGTCGGCGAGCCTGATGACGGTCTGCGCGAGCCTCTTGACGGTCAGCTCATGGGGGTTGCCGATGTTGACCGGGGCGTTGATCTTGGATTCCAGCAGCAGGGCGATGCCCCGCACCAGGTCCGAGACGTAGCAGAGGCTGCGGGTCTGGCCGCCCTTGCCGTACACGGTCAGGGGCCGACCCTTGAGCGCCTGGGTGATGAAGTTCGGGACGGCGCGGCCATCCTTGCGGCGCATGCGCGGGCCGTAGGTGTTGAAGATCCGGACGATCCGGACCGGCATCTTGTGGAAGCGGTGGTAGGCCATGGTCATGGCCTCGGCGAAGCGCTTGGCCTCGTCGTAGACGCCCCGCGGCCCGATGGGATTGACGTGGCCCCAGTAGCTCTCGGGCTGGGGGTTGACCAGCGGGTCGCCGTAGACCTCGGAGGTGGAAGCCAGCATGAACACCGCCCTCTTATCCTTGGCCAGCCCTAAAGCCTTGTGCGTTCCTAAGGCCCCCACCTTGAGGGTGGGGATGGGGAAGTGCGCGTAGTCGATGGGGCTGGCCGGGCTGGCGAAGTGCAGGACCGCGTCGAGCCGGCCCGGGACGTGGATGTAGTTGGTCACGTCGGCCTTGATGAAGGAGAAGCCGGGATGCTTGAAGATGTGCGCGATGTTGTCCAGGCTGCCGGTGAGCAGGTTGTCGATGACGATGACCTTGTGGCCCTGCCCCAGGAAGTGGTCGGCCAGGTGGCTGCCCAGGAATCCCGCCCCGCCGGTGATGAGGACCCGCATCAGGGCCTGCCCACGCTGCAGTAGGTGAAGCCCGCGGCGCGCACGACGGCCGGGTCGAAGAGGTTGCGGCCGTCGAGCAGGAGAGGCACGCGCATGAGCCTCTTCACCTTCTTGAGGTCCAGGTCCTTGAACTGCGGCCACTCCGTGACGAGGGCGGCCGCGTCGGCCCCTGTCACGCAGTGATAGGGGTCGCGGCAGAACTTGACGCCCTTGAGCTCCGGCATGCTCCGGGCGATGGGCTGGGACACCGGGTCATAGGCCCGCAGGCTGACCTTGCGCTCCCGCAGCATCCGGACGATGTCCACGGCGGGCGCGAAGCGCATGTCGTCCGTGTTGGGCTTGAAGGCCAGGCCCAGCAGGGCCACGGTCTTGCCCTCCAGGTTCCAGAGGTTCTCCTCGACCTTGCGCAGCACCCAGGCCTTGGCGTGCTCGTTGATGTCCTTGACGGTCTTGAGGAGTTGGAAGTCGTAGCCCTTCTGGCGGCTGAGCCAGTAGAAAGCCTCCAGGTCCTTGGGGAAGCAGAAGCCGCCGAAGCCCAGGCCGGGCCGCAGGAACTTGTCTCCGATGCGGCGGTCGAGGCCCATGCCCTTGGCGACCAGGGTCACGTCAGCGCCGACCTTCTCGCAGATCGCGGCCACCGCGTTGATGTAGGAGATCTTGGTGGCCAGGAAGGAGTTGGAGGCGTGCTTGATGAGCTCGGCTGATTTCACGTCCGTGACCAGGATAGGGGCCTTGATGCCCGCGTAGATCTTGCGCATCACGGCCTCGGCCCGGGGCGAGGTCACGCCGAAGACCACGCGGTCGGGGTTGAGGAAGTCGTTGACCGCGGTGCCCTCGGCCAGGAACTCCGGGTTGGACACCACGTCGTAGGGCACGCCCTTGCGGCTGAACCGGGCCACGGTCTTGGAGACCCAATCCCCGGTCTCCACGGGCACCGTGGACTTGTCCACCAGCACGGTGTAGTCGCGCATGCTCCTGGCCACGGCCTCGGCCACGGCCTCCACGGCCGAGAGGTCCGCGGAGCCGTCGGGTCTGGGCGGGGTGCCCACGGCGATGAACACGACCTGGGCTTGGCGGGTCCCGGCGCCCATGCCTTCCTCGACGGAGGCCGCGAAGCGCAGGCGGCCGGCCTTGATGTTGCGAAGGAAGAGTTTGTCCAGGCCGGGCTCGTAGATGGGTATATTGCGGCTGCGCAGGGCCTTGAGCTTCCTGGGGTCGGAGTCCACGCACACGACGCGGTGGCCGAGCTCCGCCAGGCAGGTCCCGGTCACCAGCCCGACGTAGCCGGCGCCAACGACGCAGATGTTGAATTTCTCCATGGTGGCGCTAGATTTTCGCAAAATCGGTCCTACGGGGCAAGCCGTTTATGGACATTTATAGTAGAATTGGGGCGCCATGACCTTGAGCCAGAGGATCCGCGGGCGCTCCGCGCGCATCGGAGTCCTGGGGCTCGGCTACGTGGGCCTGCCCCTGGCCATGGAGTTCTGCCGCAAAGGCTTCCGGGTCACCGGCTTTGAGGTGGACCGGCACCGCCTGGACGCCCTGGCTCGGGGCAGGTCCTACATCGGCGACGTGTCCGCGGCGGAACTGCGCCGCTGGCGGACCGCGGGCCGTTTCTCCAGCACCGACCGTCTCGCGCTCCTTCCAGACCAGGACGCCGTCCTGGTCTGCGTGCAGACCCCCCTGCGCAAGACCAAGAAGCCGGACCTCTCCCGGATACTGGCCGCCTTGAAGGAGGTCTCCCGCCGGCTGCGGCCAGGCCAGCTCATCGTCATCGAGAGCACCACCTATCCCGGGGCCACGGAGGAGGTCATCCTGCCCGTGCTGCGCCGGTCCGGCCTGCGGCTGGGAAAGGATTTCTTCCTGGCCTTCTCCCCGGAGCGGGTAGACCCCGGCAACCCGGTCTGGAGCATCGCCAACACGCCGAAGGTCGTGGGCGGGGCCGACCCGGCCTCCACGCGCCTGGCCGCCCGGCTCTACGCGCGGGTCGTGGACCGCGTGGTGCCCGTCTCCAGCACGCGCGCGGCCGAGACGGTCAAGCTGCTCGAGAACACCTTCCGGGCGGTGAACATCGCCCTGGTCAACGAGATGGCGCAGGTCTGCCGTCATCTGGGCCTGGACGTCTGGGAGGTCATCGAAGCCGCGGCCAGCAAGCCCTTCGGCTTCATGCCGTTCTATCCGGGGCCCGGCATCGGGGGGCACTGCATCCCCAAGGACCCGCGCCTGCTGAGCTGGAAGGTCAGGACCCTCCACTTCGACCCGCGCTTCATCCGGCTGGCCTCGACCATCAACGAAGGCATGCCCGGCTACGCGGTCAAGCGCATCGCCCAGGCCCTGGGCCGGACGACCAGGACCCTGCGCGGACGCCGCATCCTGGTCCTGGGCGCGGCCTACAAGCCCGGGCTGGGAGACTACCGGGAATCCCCGGCCCTGGACGTCATGGACCTGCTGCTGCGCGCGGGTGCGCGGGTCCGCTACCACGACCCCTTCGTGCCCAGCCTGGAGGTGCGCGGGAGGAGGCTCTCCTCCGTGCCCCTCTCCGAGGCGTGCCTGAAGTCCGCGCACTGCGCGGCCATCCTCACCGCCCATCCCGGCGTGGACTACGAGAGGGTGGCGCGCCTGGCGCCTCTGGTCTTCGACGCGCGCAACGCGGCCAAGGGACTGCGCTCGCCCAAGGTGGTCCGGCTTTGATAGTATGAGCCCGTACCAGAATGCCTGATCCTATCCCCGGCTCCCTCGACCGCCCGGCCCTGGACGTGCTGATGTGGCTGGCCAAGACCTTGGGGCAGATGAGCCTCTACAAGGTCGGCCACCCGGCCGTGGCCGCCACCTTGCAGCTGGCCGAGCAGCATCTGACCAAGGCCCTGCAGGAGTCCGGGGGCGAACTCACCTTCTCCGCGGACCAGGGCAAGTGGCTGGCCAACGGCCGCATCATCGCGGCCCTCAACCAGACTCCCCAGAGCCTGCCCGCGCTCTTCACGCGCTTCAAGCTCCAGAGCATCACCTTCAAGGCCGGCGTGAGCAACGCCGAGCTGGTGGCCTTCTGCGAGCTGGCGGCCATGCGGCCGGACGCCACGGGCGCGGTCAATCCCAAGAGCTTCCTGGAGGGCCGCGGCGTCTCCCATATCGTCATGGACGAGGCGGTCTACGCAAAGCTGGACAAGGCCCCTGCGGCGCCCGCAGCCGAGCCCGCCGCGGGGACGGACGCCGCCGCGGGTCCGGGTGAGAAGGGCGTGGACATCGGTCTTGAGGCCGGAGCCGGTTCGGGGGCCGCGCCGGAAGGCGCCAGCGCGCCGGCCGCGGCCGCCGCGGGCGAGGTCGCCGCCGGACTGAGCCTCGAAGGGCAGACCTTGGAGGGGGCCATCCAGTCCTTGGTCGGCCGTGCGGTCCCCGAGGCGGGCCAGCGGGGGGCGGTGGTGGACCGGGTCATGCAGCTGGTGGCGGCGGACATCCAGCGCCGTGTGGCCGAGGTCACCAAGGCCCTGCGCCGCGAGAAGAACGTCCTGCAGAACGAGGCGGTCCGGACCCAGGCGGTCATCGGGCAGATGGTCGAGGGCGTCGTGGTGGTCGACGAGCAGGGCAAGATCCTCATGATGAACCCGGCCGCCGAGCAGATCTACGGCACGACCCTGGCCCAGGCCGCGGGCAAGCCCCTGGCCGAGAAAGCCGGCGAGGAGCACATGGTCACTTTGGCCTCGGAACTGACCGCGCCCGCGGACCGGGAGATCAGAAAGGACGTGGCGACCACCGCCGTGGAGGACACTCGGCGCACCCTGCGCTCCGCGGGCGCCGTGGTCCAGAACGAGCAGGGCAAGGTCGTGGGCATGGTCGCCAGCCTGCCCGACGCGGCCAAGCACAAGGAGCTGCAGAGGGTGCAGAGGGAGTTCGTGGCTCACATCACCCATGAGCTGCGCGCGCCGCTCTCTTCGATCCGCGCCGCGCTGGAGATCCTGGAGGAGGAGTTCAAGGGCAAGCTCAAGGCCGACGAGGAGAAGATGATGTCCACGGCCCTGCGCAACTCGGACCGCCTGGCCGACATGATCAACAGCATCCTGGACTTCTCCAAGATCGAGTCCGGGCAGATGACCGTGGCCCAGCGCCAGACCAACCCGGAGAAGATCGTGCGCGAGGCGGTGGAGAGCGTCACCCCCTGGGCCTCCAAGAAGCGGCTGGGGCTGGCCCTCTCCGTGGTGCCCGGGCTGCCCCCGGTCTACGCCGACGAGAAGCGCACGGTCCAGGTGCTCATCAACCTGCTCTCCAACGCCATCAAGTTCACCCCCTCGGGCGGGCGCATCACGGTGTCCCTGTCCCCTTCCCGGGAGAGCCGCGAGAGGTTCCTGGACTTCTCCGTGGCCGACACCGGCCCGGGCATCGCCAAGGCCGACCAGAGGAAGATCTTCGAGAAGTTCGTGCAGATCGCCTCCGGGGAGATGAGCGCCCCCGGCACCGGCCTGGGCCTCTCCATCGCCAAGGCCTTGGTGCATCTGCAGGGCGGGGTCCTGGGCGTGGAGAGCGAGCTCGGCCGGGGCGCGGTCTTCTCCTTCACCCTGCCCGTCTACGTGCCGCCGCGCGAAGAGGCGTCGGTCCGCGCGCCCGCAGCGAAGCAGGCCCGGCCCTGGTGGAAGAAGCTCCTCGGCCTCAAATAAGGGGACACCATACTCATTTGCCGAATTGAGTAAGGTGTCCCCAGAATTATCTCGGGAAGGCCCAGAGCAGGACCTTGGCCGCGTCGATGAAGGCCGGTATGTCCGCCGGCTTGACCAGCTGCCCGTGGCGGTAGGCCGCCAGCCAGGAGCCGCGGCCGTCCACGCACCAGCCGGGATGGGCCTCGAAATACTCGCGCAGGTTGGTGCGGAAGAGGCCCCGCACCGCAGGCTCGTCGGTGCCGCGCAGCAGGTAGAGCGATGAGAAGCGGGGGCTTTCCTTGAAGTCGATGTCCTGGTAGCCGAAGATGGCCCCGACCCGATGCAGGACGCTCTCGGGGCGCAGCTCGAAGCGGGGCAGGCCTCCCTTCGCGTAGGCGATGAGCGCGACGGTCTGGCGAAGGGTCTGGGTGCTCTTCCCGTCGCCTGTGGTGTAGGAGTAGTCGCAGAGGATGAGGCCGGCGGTCCCCTCCGGCTTGCCGTTGATGACGTTGCGGTAGGTCCGGTCGCGCCCCAGGCTGAAGAGGCGCAGGCCGCGGTAGTCCTCCGCGTCCAGCCCGGGGGCCTGGGCCCGGAAGCCGAACCCCAGCCGGGCGGCCAGTGCGGCCAGGGCCTCCTGGCGGAGCCGGTCCCGTCTTATGCCCCAGACCAGTCCGCCCATGCTCGCGGCCAGGACCGTGCCCGCTATGGCCCACGGCAGATAGATCTCGAGTCCGGTCATCGTCGGCACCTATTCTATTAATTCTCGGAGGGCTGCAGCGTCTGCCGCGCGAAGACGAAGGCGCCCACGCGCCGCGCCCCGGCCCGGCGCAGGGCCGCGGCGCAGCTCTCCAGCGAGGCGCCGGAGGTGCAGACATCGTCGACCAGGAGCACGGAGAGCCCCCTGGCTGCGGGGCCGGCCTGGAAGGCCGCGGCGAGGTTCTGCGCGCGCGCGTCGCGGCCCAGGCCCCACTGCGGCCGGGTCGGCTTGACGCGCGCGAGCAGGTCCAGGACCGGCAGGCCGGCCGCGGCCCCCACCTGGAGCGCCAACAAGCGGGCCTGGTTGTAGCCGCGCTCGCGCAGGCGCCGCGGATGCAGGGGGACGGGAGCCGCGGCATCGTGGCCGGAGAGCTCCGGCAAGCCGGGGAGGAGGCAGGCCATCCAGCGCCCCGCGGCCTCGGCGGCCCGCCGGCGGCCGCGGTACTTGAAGGCGTGCACGAGGCCCGGGACCGGGCCCTGGTAGAGGAAGGCGGCGCGGATGAGGCTGCAGGCGAAGGCGCCCCCTGAACAGTCCCGGCAGAACTCGCCGGCCTCGCGCACCGGCTCGGCGCAGCGCAGGCAGAAGGAGGGCCGGGCCTGGGGCAGGCCGGCGCGGCAGGGGCCGCAGAGCGGGTCGCTCCAGTCCGGGTTCAGGTCCTCCCGGCAGTGCGCGCAGGTCTGCGGGAGCAGCCAATGTCCCAGCAGCCTTCCCGCGCGGACCAGCATCCCCATACCCATCATACGGGCGGGGCGTCGGAAAGTTCCGGGGTGCTAGAACTGGAAGGTCAGGGTGGTGCCCATCGAGTAGGAGATGTAGTCCTCCTGCTTGAGGTACTTGTGCCAGAGGCGGGACATCGCTCCGTTGAGGGTCAGGCGCAGGTTCTTGGCGATCTCGTAGTCGCCGCTGGTGTTCATGCTGGCGAGGTCCGAGTTGTCGGCCTGGGTCACCGGGGAGCGGCGGTGAGCCAGCGAGAGGGTCGTGGTCCAGATGATGCGGTTGGAGAAGAGGATCGGCTTCTTGGCTCCCGGCAGCAGGAGACCGCGGGGCAGGGCCACGTCCATGCGCGTGAGCAGGCTGGGCGTGATGACCGTGACGTCCTGGGTCTTGACCCCTGTTCCCAAGGTGGTCTGGTCGAAGGTGTAGTCGACCTTCGGGGTCAGGTAGACCTTGTACACGTTGAAGTTGACCTGGACCGTGGCGTCCTGGTGCGCGGTCTTCTGGGTGTTGGCGTCCACGCGCAGGTCGAGGTTGCGGGCGCTGCGCTGGTTGTAGCTGATGAGCGTGTCAAAGCGGCGGCGTATCACCGAGCGCAGGTCCATGCTGAGGGACTGGTCCGTGGCGATGGTGGCGCCCACGTTCTCGGTCTTGTGCGCCGCGTAGCGGAAGTTCATCTGGGTGTTGCTCATCCAGCGCTCGCTGTGCAGGAGGAGTTCCAGCTGGCTGATGCTGGCGACCAGGTCCGGGAAGGTGGTGGAGAGGGTCTTGGAGAGGGTGCCCGTGACCTCCGAGCGCTGGATGCTGCGCACGTAGTTGTTCGAGATGGAGAAGGTCTTGAGGGGTGACCAGCGCCCCCGCAGCTCGTAGGCGGAGAGGGGTGACCAGCGCTGGGTGGAGTTGAAGGTGTCGCGCAGGGTGCGGTTGGCCAGCTGGGCGGCGGGGTGTCCGGGGCGCATGGGGGTGCGCACCCAGAGGTCGAGGTTGGATTGGTAGCCGCTGGGCACGTTGTTCCAGACGTCGCCGTCCTGGATCTGATAGCCGTTGACGATGTTGACCGAGCGGAAGAGTTTGGACCTGGAGTAGACCTCGGCCACGTTGAAGGGCAGGCTCACCGAGCCGTTGGCCGAGCGGTTGACGGTCTTGACGTCGCCGATGTCGAAGTAGTAGGTCGCGTTGGTGACGACGGTGGAAACGCTGAGGAGCGTGTTCTCGATGATGTCGGCCTGGTAGTTGACCTGGGGGTTGAGCCAGGAGAGGATGCGGAAGTTCGCGGACATCCCGGCGCTCTGGTTCATGGACTTGGGATAGCGTCGCACCAGCTCGCTGACGCCGTCGGGGGCGGCAGGGTCGGCGCGCAGGTCGGCGCGGCGCTCCGCGACCTTGGTGAGGCTGTAGGTCGGATTGAAGGACGAGCCGGTCCAGGGGATGAAGGTCAGACGCGCCCCGTAGGTCTGGCTGACGTCGCGCGTGTTGGAGTTGCCCAGGATCTGGCGCACCGCCAGGGAGGAGTACTCCGAGATGTCGGTCTTGTGGCCGTAGTTGAGGTCCACGGTCTTGGGCAGGAACCGGGAGTTGAGGGGGACGCCGTACTGCATGGCGCCGGAGTAGTCGATGCTGTCGTCGAGCCTGGTCAGGGTCTCGTATTCTGTGCGGTTGCGCTTCAAGGAAAGGCTCAGGCGCGGCCAGGCGCCGCGGGCGAAGTTGCCCTGCGCCGAGCCGTTCCAGTTGGTCACCTTGCCGGTCTGGAGCTGGTTGATGAGGTTGGAGAGGTTTCCGGTCAGCGCGGTGTTGGGCGTGACCGTGATGCTGCGGTTGAGGGTGAAGCTCATGGGGAAGAAGGAGATGCGTCGGAAGTTGAGGTAGGCGGAGTCGAAGCGGCTGTCCTGGTTGGAGACCACGGAGGTCGGGGTCTGGAAGTTCCGGTCCACGGAGCGGTTCTTTAAGCCGAAAGTGGCCCAGCCGGTCCAGTCGAAGTCCGCGGAAATCGAGTGGGCCTGGCCCACGCGGATGACCGGGTCCGTGAGGTGGATCTCGTCGAGCCAGATCCGGCCCTGGGACGGCCCGCCTTTGAGCTTGCGCACGCCGGCCACGAGTTGGGCCACCTGCTGGAGGCTGGGGAGGCCCGAGCTCACGATCACGACGTTGCTGGTCCCGGAGGTCCAGCTGTCCTGCACGCCGTTGTCTCCGGAGCTGATCTGGTTGATGGTGATCTTCCTCCAGCCGGTGAAGTCGAGCGGCACGCGCGCCTCCCAGAAGTTGGTGTCGTTGCCCGCGCGCAGGAAGAACTGATGGTCCGTGAAGTTCCCGCCGCCGTCGGCATTGCCGTAGAGCAGGAAGACCAGGCGCTTGTGCTGGCTGATGTCCAGGGCCCGGCTGAAGGAGCGCTTGCTGTACACCGTGGTCGTGGAGCCCGCCACGGCGGTCAGGGTCATGCTGGAGAATTCGAGCTGGAGGGACTGCTCGGAGACGTTGCTGGTGCCCTGCTGGCGCTGCTGGTCCTGCACGCCCCCGTAGAGGTCGTTGTAGACCTGCGCCGCGTCGCCGCCCGCGTTGAAGATGGGCACGTAGTTGGAGTTCTCCACGGAGTTGGCCGGCACCGCCACCAGGGTCTCGAGCTGGCTCGGGGGCTGGCCGGTGGACGGGTCGCCGGCCGTGCCGCGCTGCCAGGTGGTGCCCACCACGCCGATGTGCGCGAACTTGACGGTGTGCGGGCCGGCGTTGGCCGCGCCGTTGGCCGCCCCGCCGTTGCGCACGGAGATGCGGATCTCCTTGATGACCTGCCAGGAGGTCAGGTTGGCGGAGGATATGTTGAGCGGGATCTGGAAAGTCTGCCAGCCCTGGGCGTTGGTCGCGATGGGGCCTCCGAAGTCGAGCTTGGCGTGCACCCCGGTGTCCAGGCTGTAGAGTTCCCCGTTGTTGCGGGACTGCGCGCAGCCGGTCCCGCCGGCCTGGCCGGGGCGGCACATGTAGCCGAAGTCCCCTCCGGCGCCGTCGTCCGGATCCAGCCGGCCGTTCTTGTTGAGGTCCTCGGAGTCTATGACCCCGTTGCCCGCCCCATAGCGCTTCTCGCAGGCGCCGAAAGCGGGACGCTGATAGCACCAGCCGATGTCTTCACCCACATCCAGGACGCCGTTGCCGTTGACGTCCTCCGTCCGCAGGCCGCCGGAGCCGTCCGCGTTCTCATCCACCCCGCCCAGGCGGAAGTTGAGCAGGTTGTTGGATTGGTCGCCCAGCATGACCACCTGGAGCACGGTCTTCTGGGAGAAGTCCAGGCCCGAGACCGAGAAGGGGTAGGCGATGGACACCTCCTGGGTGGAGAATGCGTTGGAGAAGTCGTAGGTCAGGGAGAGGACCTGCTGGGTGTCGTCCGCGTTGGCCTGGGCGTTCTTGTTGATGTCCAGGACCTTGATGCCTTCCGTGGTCCAGGTCCACTTCAGGGGAGCGGGCCCGCCGGGGTCGGCCTGCGTCGAGCCCGGGTAGTTCGGGTTGGTCGCGATCTGCCAGGCCTGGAAGAGCGGGGAGGCGCTGTCCTCCTGCTTGATGCCCTCCATGTTGTCGATGAGGGCCCGGTCGTTGAGGTTGGGGTTCTGCCGGCTCTGGGCGAACTCGCCGGCGAAGCTGGCTTTGAGCTTGGGCAGGAGCCTGATGTCCTTGAGCTTGAGGTCGAAGTCGTAGACCAGCAGGCTGGAGGCCAGGTCCGTGACGTTGGGCACGCTCTGGGACTTGGCCCCGGCCTGATAGAGCAAAGTCGAGCCCAGGGAGATGTTCTTGGTGATGTCGTAGGAGACGCGGGTGCCCAGCAGCGAGGTGTTGGAGAGCCCGCCGAGGGGGGAGACCTCGTAGCTGATGTTGACCCGGGAGTTCGGGCCGATGCGGTCGGGGTTGAAGAAGGTGATGAAGCCGGAGTCGTAGTCGATGAAGTAGTCCACGTTGCGGTTGAGCCTGACCCCGTCGAGGGTGACGGTCTCGCTCTGCGGCACGATGGTGGGCTCGAGCAGGAAGGTGCGCAGGCGGTAGCGGTACTCCACGTGGATGAGGCGTTTGGAGATCGGCGTGGGGGAGTAGACGTCGGGGTCCGCCGTGGTCGGCGATGAGTTGGACACGGAGAAGGGCCGCAGCAGGCGGAAGGTGCCGGCCTCGAAGTCCACGTTCACCGTGTCGGGGTAGCGCTGGACCGGGATGAGGGCCGAGCCCACCTCGTTGCGTTGCTGGTCCTGGACCTGGAGGATGAAGTTGCCGCGGCCGTCGTCGCGCACGATCTGGATCTGGCCCAGGTTGTAGACGGTCTTGAGCTCGCGGTTCCAGCCGGTCTCCGTGGCGGTCGAGGTGTAGATGTCCGACGGCATCTTGATGACCTTCAGGAGCCCGCTGCCGCCCGCGCGGGCGTTGAAGGTCTGCCGGGAGAGCGCCGCGCCGTCCTTGTCGATGTAGTCGATGGCCACGGCCCACTGGGGCTGCAGGGCGTAGCGGAAGGAGATGATGCCGTTGACATAGTCGATGGTGTAGTCCGTGCCGGGCGAGAGTCGGGTCCACTTGTCCGAGGTCACGGCCCCGGTGGACAGCTGGTTCGGGTAGGCCAGGTCGTCGGCCGTGAACGAGGATTGGTTCACGTTGGGGATGCCGGTGTTCATCTGGCTCAGCCAGACCTGCTCGGTGCCGCTCTGGATGGGCAGGCGGTTGACGGGGATGCCCAGCTCGGCGGGGGCCGTACCGAAGCCGATGTCGTAGTACTGGCGCCGGACGTAGCCGGTGTCGAGCAGGTCCGCGGCCACGAACTGGGTGTTGCCCACGAACTCCTTGAACTTGCTCGTGCCCTTGGTCCGGCTGGCGATGACGGAGGACTTGAGGCCCTTCCACTTGACGTCCGCGCGGATGCCGAAGAGCTGCTTGTTGTAGGAGACGAACTCCGTGGGCGGCAGGGAGAGGTCGATGTCGCCGAAGGAGACGTTCTGCACCACCTCGTTGGGGTCGCCCTGGTACACGATGGAGATGTCCTGCTGGTTCTCCTTGGTGTCGTCGTAGTCCACGTTGACCGTGATCTTCGGCCCGACCTTGCCCTGCATGCGCAGCTGCATCTGCTGCTCGATGTCCCAGAGGGCCGTGGTCTTGGGCCGGCCGGTCTGGCTCTGGTCGTTCAGGTAGCGCTTCTCGGAGAAGTTGAAGCCGATGACCTTGCGGCCGGTGATCGATAGGCTCATCTGATGGGCCGGGAGCTCCAGCTCCGGCGGGGGCGGCAGGAGCCTGGTGGCGGTGGAGAGCGCCAGGTCCTCGGCCTGGGAGCCCAGGAACGGAGAAGGCTCGCCCGGGGCGCGCCCCAGGTCCAGGTTGGTGCGCGCCTGGGCGTAGCGGTCCTGGCTGAAGACGAAGGGGCGCAGGCCGGCGACGAAGTCGAGGAACTCATGGGGGGGCTGCGTGGAGACCGCGGGCGGAGCCGCCGCCTCCAGCGGCTCGAGGATGCGCCCGGGGTCCGGCCGCTCCAGGAGCAGGAAGGGTCCGGAGCCGGGGATGATGGCGACGGGAGCCTCCGCTCCCTCCGGAGAGGGGAGAACGCCTTGCTCCTCCGGGGGCGGTGCGCCCTCGCGCACCGGGGACGGCTCGTCCTTGCGGGGTTGCTGTTGGCTGAAATCAGGGTCCCACGGGGCGGAGAACTGGGCGTAGGCCGCCTCGCGCGCCGGCGCGAGCATAAACAATGATAAAAAGACAGCCAGGAGGCGCAGTCGTCGCAGTCGCAAGAAGGTGTATTCCCGGTCCCGCGCCCTCGGCGTGCGCGTGGAAAACGTTCTGAGTATAACAGGGGCGTATTACGGTGTCAAGACA
>JACRDS010000012.1 GCA_016212825.1 Elusimicrobiota bacterium
ATCCCTTGACGCCCCTTTTCCCCCTCGCTATACTGCAGGCATGCTGCAGTTCATCGCCGCCGGGCCGTTCTCCTTCGTCCGCGAGGGTGACCCGCCGCGCTGGTGCCTGCGCGAAGGGGACGCCGGAAAGAGGGCCCTGCCCCTGCGCGACGCCCCCTTCGCCATCGGACGGTCCTCCGACTGCCAGCTCGTCCTGCCCGATTCCGAGGCGCTGTGCCGCACCACCAGCCGCTGGCACTGCCACCTCCTGCAGCGCGAGGGCTCCTGGGTGGTCTGCGACGGCAGCCTCAAGCCGGTGCCGGAGACCGGGCAATCCAAGCCCAGCATCTCCGGGACCTTCCTCAACGGCAACCGCCTCTGGAGGCCGGAACCCCTCAAGCCCGGCGACGTCCTCGCCGTGGGCCCCTGGGAGATGCGCCTGGAGGACGCCCAGCGCCAGAGCGTGGACATCGACCGCGTCCTGCGCCGCATCGGGGAGGCCGCCCCCCTGACCCTGGCCGAGGCCGACAGCGCCAGCCGCGTCGGGTTCGAGAGCCTCGCGGAGCTCTTCACCAAGCTCTACAGCATCAAGGACAACGAGGAGTGCCTCGCCGTCATCCTGCAGTTCGCCCTGGAGAAGATCCCGGCCGCGCAGGTCGCGGCCGTCCTCACCTTCGCGCCGGACGGCTCCCCCACCGCCCGCCTGGCCTGGCAGAAGGGGTCCGGACGCCTTTACGATTTCCGCTTCAGCTCCGGCCTGCTCCAGTCCCTGCCCGCGGACCGCGCCTTCCTCCTGAAGTCGCGCATCCAGGACGCCACCAAGAGCCAGCTGGAGGAGCACATCAGTTCCGGCCTGCTGGCTCCCCTGCGCGGCCGGGAGGACCGTCTGGGCGTGCTCTACATGGACAACCGCAACCACGGCAGTTCCTTCCAGGACGCGGACCTCTACTTGGCCAACGCCCTGGCCGGCGTCGCGGCCCTGCAGCTGGCCCTGGAGCGGCAGGCCTACATGGCGCGCGTGGAGCAGAACATGCGCCAGTACTTCGGCCCGGAGGTGGTCCGGCTCATAGTGGACTCCTCCCGCCAGGGCAAGCCCGTGAGCCTGGGCGTCAAGGAGTGCGAGGCCACGGTCTTCTTCGTGGACATGGAGGGCTTCAGCGCCTTCTGCCGGGGCCGCAGCCCGCTGGAGGTCAGCGAGCTGCTCAACCCCTACTTCGAGATCGCGGCCCAGGCCATCCAGGGGCAGGGCGGACACGTGGACAAGTTCCTGGGCGACGGCGTCATGGGGGTCTTCGGCGCGGCCCCGCTCGACGACCCGCGCCTGACCCGCACGGCCAACCACGCAGTCGCGGCCGTGGCCGCGGGCCAGCACATGATCGAGCGCTGGCGGCAGTGGAGCTCCATGCGCTGGGGGACCCCGATCCGCCTGCGCATCGGCATCAACACGGGCCGGCTGGTCCTGGGCAACATCGGCTTCCCCGGCCGCATGGAATACAGCGCCCTGGGCGACACCGTGAACCTCGCCTCGCGCCTCGAGAGCGCGGCGCGTCCGGACAGCATCCTGGTCTCGGAGAGCACCTACCGGATGCTCGGCGGCGCCTGCCCCTGCGTCTACGAAGGGGAGGCCGAAGTCCAGGGCTTCGGCCCGGTCAAGACCTGGCGTGTGATCTGAACGGCGATGACCAGGACCAGTGCAGAGATCGCGAGCCTCCTGCGGTGTCCCATCACGCGCGGCCCGCTCACGCCTCTCAAGCCGGATGAATTAGACGAAGCGAATCGGCTCGCCGCGGCCGGTGCGCTGCGGCGGCGCGACGGGACGCCCGTCGCGGATAAGATCGAAAGCGGTTTCGCGCCGTCGTCAGGCCGATTCTTTTATCCGGTGGTCGACGGCATCCTGGCCCTTCTGCCCGACTCCGCGATCTTCCGGGAAGCGCCGGGCTCTCGTCCCGATGGGCTGCGGGACGAAAAACGTCGGGTCCGGGATTTCTACGACCAGACCGGCTGGCAGCCCACGCCGGAGGGATTATTCTCGGAATCGGCGCGCTTCGGGGATCTGCGGGCCGTCACGGAAGGCTATCACCGCAACTGCGAGGAGAGGCTGCTCCGCCGCCTGCCCGCCGAGGGGGGCATTCTGCTCGACGCCGGGTCCGGCCCGGCGCAGAACATCCGGGACACCGGCGCGTCGCGGAGGTTCCGGACTCGAATCTGCGTCGATCTGTCCAGGGTCGGCCTGCTGGCCGCCAAAAGCCGTATCGGCGACCGAGGCATCTACATCCAAGCCGACGTCGCCGACCTCCCTTTGGCCGACGGATGCGTGGACGCGGCGGTCTGCCTCCATGTCCTTCAACACTTGCCTCCCGACGAGCAAGGGGCGGCGCTGCGCGGGCTGCATCGCGTCTTGAAGCCCCACGGACGCGCGCTAGTCGTCTATGCCTGGGGATACCATTCGTATCTGATGAACATCGCAACGCTCCCCTACCATCTGATCCGCATCGTCAAGGACCTGTATCTTCGCCACGCGGTCGGCCGGCCGCAAGCGAGGATCTATTTCGATGCCCACGGCTACCGATGGTTCCGCCGTCAGACTTGGGGATTCCCTCTTGAAATCGCATCCTGGAGGAGCCTCAGCACCCCGTTCCTCAAATGCTATGTCCATGGAGGCTGGGGCGGCGAACGGATACTGAGACTCGCCGTCGCGCTGGAAGATCGCTTCCCGCACCTGATGGGGGTCGTCGGCCATTACCCCCTGTTCATCATCGAAAAGGCTTAGGTCATGAAGAGGATCAGCGTGCAGGTCCAGCGGCTGGACCCGGCCATACCTCCGCCCCGCTACGCCCACGAAGGCGACGCCGGCGTGGACCTGCACTCCGCCGCGGACATCACCGTCGCGCCGGGAGAGCGCGCGCTGGTGCCCACCGGCCTCCGGATGGCCATCCCCTCCGGCTACGAGGGGCAGGTGCGGCCCAAGTCGGGGCTCGCCCTCAAGCACGGCATCACGGTGCTCAACACGCCCGGCACGGTGGACGCTCCCTACCGCGGCGAGGTGGGGGTCATCGTGATCAACCACGACCCCCGCGAGCCCTACGCGATCAAGAAGGGCGAGAAGATCGCGCAGATGGTCTTCGCCAAGGTGGAGCGCGCCAGCTTCAGGGAAGCGGGCGGGCTGGACGCGACGACGCGCGGCGCAGGCGGCTACGGCAGCACCGGCAAGCGCTAGAATCGGCCGGGGGCGGACGCCGTGGAGATGCGGATGTGGTCCGGCCCAGGGCGGCGCTGGTCCTGCGGGACCAGATACCGCAGCCCTTCCGCGGCGCCGGAGAGCCCCTGGACCTCGCGTTCCCGCTGCCACCAGAGGAGGTCGCGCACCAGCTCCTTCTCGTCTTCGACGGTCTTCCCGCTGGCCCGCGGCCCCATGCGGCGCAGGGATTCCCGGAGGGCCATGCGGCGTATGTCCTCGTCGATATGGTCGTTGATGTCCTTGATCATGGGCCAGACCGAAGGCCGGAAGCGCCGCCGCGCGCCGCCGGGAGCGCCGACTCCGGCCGCGGTCCCCGTCCCCGTGGCCACGACCGGCTCGTCCGTCTCGAAGAGCGCCTTCCAAGGGTTGACCCGCACGCCGTAGATCAGGAAGCCGGTGCGGTCCCGGATGTCCCAGTCCCAAGACTGCCCGCGCCAGACCGAGGCCGGGTCGCGCAGGGTGCGCACGAGGCCGGGCCCCATGTCCTGAAGATCGTCGAAGTCCCAGCGCAGGCTGTAGCCCAGCTCCACGCGGCGGTCCCCGCCGCGGTCCTGGATGAAGGTGAGGTCGAGAGGCAGGTCGCGGCGCGGCCGCGCCGCGCCGGTCGAAGTCTCCACCTGCGCGGAGGCCGCGGCCGTCCACAGCAGGAGCAGCGCCGACAGGACGGCCTTATCCCCCTCCATGAGTCCATCATATCAAACGGAGGCCCGAAGGTCCCGGCCCGCGCTGGGCCGGATTGCGGCCGGAATCTGCCCGATGGACCCGAGGCGGGACCCCGCCGAGGCGCTATGATATCCTCATGAGAGCCGCCCTCCTGGCGTTGTCCTTGTCCCTGACCGCCTCCCTGCCGGCCTCGGCCCAGTTCAAGCTCAACCTGCGCTCCGGCACGGCCGCCGCGCCCGTGGTCCTTCCCTCTCTCGCCGTCTCCCCCCTGCACACCAGCCTCCAGCCGGCCGCAGCCCCCTCCCTGTCGCTGCAGCCCTCGGTCATGGCCGCGCCGGCGCCCATGGGGGCGCCGTCCCTGGAGGGCTGGCGTTCTCCCCTCCCGGAAGGGACCCCGACCGCGGTCGCCGCGCTCATCGATGGGAAGTCCCTGTCCGCCGCCATCGCTCCGGCGGCCCCGGCCGGGGAACAGGCCGCCGCCCTCGGGAAAGTCTTCGACGGCATGGCCACAGCGCCCGCTTTCGGCGGTCTGGGCGGAGGCTCCGTGGAGATGCTCAACGGCGCCTACGGCTTCTACAGCTGGCTCTCCGCCCAGCCCGAGGTCGCGGCCTCGCCCCAGGCCCAGGCCAACATCCTGCTGGCGGCCCTGCCGGCCTTACAGAAGGGTCCGGTCATCGTGATGAAGGACGCGGCCGCGCTCACCGTGCTCCACGCCGACGACGCCTCGGCTCCGCCCATCGTGATGCCGCTCTCCGGCGATGCCTTATCCAAGCCGTCTTCCCCGCAGGCCGGGATCCTGGCCCGGCGCCTGGAGGCGGCCAAGGCCCAGGACCGCGCCGAGGGCGGCGTCCGCATGCGCGTGGCCGAGCTCATGGCGCAATTGCCGGCCATCGCCCTGTCGGTCCCCGCCGAGGAGCCGGCTCGGAAGAAGGAAGCCTCCGAGCCCATGCCCGACCCGGTGCGCCAGCCTCGAGCCTACATGGACCGCCTGCTGCGCGACGCGGCACGCGAGACGGACCCGTTCCAGACCCTCAAGAGGCTCGCCTTCGCCCGCGCGGAGGCGCGGCGCCGGCTCAACTACCAGGACGGCTCGCGCTACCTGGAGCAGCTCCTGGGCGCGGGCCATATCCTGGCGCGGCAGTTCATCCCGGGCCTCCTGGAGCAGGCTCAGCGCGCCGCGGGCGGCCACGACCGCGCCCTGACGGACAAGCTCCTGAAGGCGGCGCTCGACTTCTGCGAATACGCGCCGGGATGGAAGGAGAAGGTCCTCAAGGCCCACGAGCAGGCCCGCAACACGCTCGAGGTCCTGGACCGCTACGGGCCGGTGGACGAGGCGACGGGCCTGCCGGTCCCGCCGCCCGCCGAGGACGGTTCCGCCCCCGCGGCCCCCTAACGCAGGCCCGGCCGCCGCTCGTTGAGACCCCGGGAGCGCTGGCCCTGGGGCGGCTGGGTGCGCAGGATCTGGTGCAGGGCCAGCGTGAAGGCGTTGAGGGAAAGGGGCTTGGCCAGGACCTGGATGACGTTCCCCTCCCGCCGGAACATCTCCTTGGTCGAGTCGTCGAGCTTCCTGCCCGTGATCACGATGACGGGGACGGCGCCATGATCCGTCCCCTGCAGGCTGCGGATCAGCTCGTAGCCTCCCTGGGCCGGCATCATCAGGTCCGTGACGATGAGGTCCGGACGGAACTCCGGGATCTTCCGAGCCGCCTCGGCCCCGTCCACCGCCGTGGCGACGGCGAAGCCCTCCTGCCGCGCTCCCAGCTCCAGGAGGCCGCGGATGTTCTCGTCGTCGTCGACGACGAGGATGCGCTTGTCCTTGGGCTCGGCCAGGGGCTGGGGCGGCGTCTCCATGGGCTCTAGTATACCCTATTCGTAGTGCAGGGACTCGATGGGGTCGAGCTGGGCCGCCTTGTAGGCCGGGTAGAGCGCGAAGAAGAAGGCCACGGCCGCGGCGATGGCCATGGCCGCGCCCACGTGGACCAGCGAGATCTGCGCCATGCGGTCCTCGCGCGGGGCCAAGTAGGTCACGGCCAAGAGTCCCAGACCGGCGCCCGCCACGCCGCCCAGGCTCCCCAGCATGGTGGCCTCGACCAGGAACTGGGTCACGATGTCGGTCCGCGTGGCGCCCAGGGCCCGACGGATGCCGATTTCCTTGATGCGCGAGAAGATGGTGGCCAAAGTCACGTTCATGATGCCGATGCCGCCGGCGAGTATGGCCACGAGACCGATGACCGCGATGGCGATCGCGTACTGGCGGATGCGGGTGATGACGCCCTGGATGATCTCGCGGTAGTCGCGGACCTTGAAGTCCTCCTCTCCGCGATGGCGGCTCTTGAGCAGGGCGGTGATGCGCTTCTTGTAGAGAGCGGCCGTGGCCCCTTCGCCCGTGTCCACTTCGATGCCGTCCACCTTGTCGGGGTTCGCATTGCCCCAGGAGCGCAGCAGGGTCTGCCGGTAGGTGCTGATGGGGACGTAGAGGAGCCCTCCGCTGCCGCCGCCCCATTCCCGGCGGAACCAGCGCGGGTCGCGGTCCCGGGGAGGCTCTTGGAGTATCCCGACCACGGTGAAGAGATGCTCGTCGAGCCGCACCTGCCGGCCCAGCAGGTCCCGGCGCTTGAGGACCTTCTCCATAGCCTGCTCCGGGAAATACTTGGCCCAGAAAGGCTTCTTCACCCAGCCCCCGGGCTGGAGCAGGACGCAGACGCGCGCAGCGCCGCGCACGTCATCCTCGTTGAGGAACCGGCCGCGCAGCTTGTAGACCCAGTCCCGGCGGCGCCATTCCGGAGTGGTCCCGCGCACGCCGATGCTGTCGTTCTTGAAGTCGTCAAAGCGCATGCGCGCGCCCCAGCGCCGCGCGATGGGATAGACCATGTAGAGCTCGGGGAAGGCCCGCCGGATATGCTCCGCGTCCTGCCAGGTCAGGCCCCGCGAGAGGCCCTTGGAGACGTAGCCCTCCTTGGGCTCGACCTCCAAGCGCCCCGGCCCGGCCAGTTCCGTGGCCTTGCGGAAACGCTCCTGCAGGCCGGCGATCTGGGAGAAGGTATAGACCATGGCCGCCACGCCGATGGCCGTGGCCAGGCAGGTCAAAGCCGAGCGCACCTTGTGCGAGGCGATCTCCAGCCAGCCGGTGCGCAGAGCTTCCGCGACCCTCATCGGCTCACTCGTTGCGCAGGGCGTCGACCGGGTCGAGGGTCGCCGCCTTCCAGGCCGGGTACAGGGAGAACAGGAGTCCCGTCCCTCCGGCGATCGCCAGGGCGGCCGCGAAATGGTACCAGGTCAAAGAGGCCAGGTCCCGGTCCGAGTTGCGCCTGAGGTACTCGATGCCGCCCAGCCCCAGGCCCGTGCCCGCGGCCCCGCCGCAGAGCCCCAGCAGCACGGCTTCGGCCACGAACTGGGAGAGGATGTCGAGCCTGGTGGCGCCCACGGCGCGGCGGATGCCAATCTCCTTGATGCGCGCGAAGAGCGCGGCCAGGGTCACGTTGAGGATGCCGATGCCGCCCGCGAGCATGGCCACCGCGCCCATGACCATGGCGGCCAGGGTGTATTGGGCGGTCTCCTTGAGCTGGCCCTCGATCTCCTCCCGCATGTCCTTGATCTCATAGTCCGGCTCGCCCTTGTGCCGGCGCTTGAGGATGGCCTCGATGCGCCGCTTGACCGAAGGCAGGGAGCGCTCGTCGCCCGTGTCGATATCGATGGAGTCCACGGATCGCGGAGGCCTGCCGCTCTCCCCCATGTTGGCATGCAGGGCGGAGAGCGGCACGATCGCGACCCCGTCGCCCCAGAACGACCGGTTCCAGCGCGGGTCCTTGTCCCGGGCCGGCTCGCGCAGCATCCCCACCACGCGGTAGGAATGGTCGCCCAGCAGCACGTCCTGGCCCAGCAGGTCGTGGCGCATCACATAGAGCTCGAAGGGGTTCTCCCCCCAGAAGCTCGCCCATGGGGGCTTGTTCACCCAGCCGCCCGGTTCGACGAGCACGCAGACCCGCGCGGCCTGGCGCATGTCGTCCTCGCTGAGCCAGCGGCCGCGCTGGGTGTAGACCCAGTCGCGCTTGGACCACTCGGGGGTGGTGCCATAGACGTAGACGTTGTCGAAGCTCTTGCCTCCCACGCGCATCTTCTGCCCCCAGCGCCCGCCGGTGGCATAGACCATGAAGAGCTCGGGCATGGCGCGGCGGATGTCCTCCGCGTCGTCCGCGGTCAGCCCCGGGGAGAGGCCCTTGGAGACATAGCCCTTCTTGGCCTCGATGCTCATGCGGCCCGGGCCGATGAGCGCGATGGCCTTGGCCTCCTCCTGGCTCATGCCGTGGGTCTGCGCGAAGGTGTAGAGGATGGACCCCACGCCGATGGCCACCGCCGAGAAGCTCAGAGCCGAGCGCACCTTGTGCTGGACGATCTCCCGCGCTCCGGTGCGGAAGGCTTCGGCGAGCTTCATGACTCCAGCTTGCCATCCCGCAGCCGCAGGACCCGCCCGGCGCCCTTGGCGATGTTGGGGTCGTGGGTCACCAGCACGATGGTCATGCCTCCGGAGTTCAACTCCTTGAGCATGGCCAGGATCTCGGCGCTGGACTGGGAGTCGAGGTTCCCCGTGGGCTCGTCGGCGAGCAGGATGGACGGCCGGTTGGCCAGAGAGCGCGCGATGCCCACCCGCTGGCGCTCGCCGCCGGACAGCTCCAGGGGCGTGTGCCTGGCTTTGGAAGCCAGCCCGACCTTCTCCAGCAGCTCGCGGGCCCGGGCTTCGCGCTCCGGGCGATGGGCCCCGGCGTAGGTCATGGGCAGGCTGACGTTCTCCAAGGCGGAGAGACGCGGCAGCAGGTTGAAGGCCTGGAACACGAAGCCGATGGTCTGCCGGCGCAGGGCCGTGCGCTCGCCGTCGCCGAGGTGCGAGGTATCCTTCCCCTGCAGGAGGAACTTGCCCATGGTGGGCCGGTCCAGCAGGCCGAGGATGTTGAGCAAGGTGGACTTGCCGCAGCCGGACGGGCCCATGACGGCCGCGAACTCGCCCCGCGCGATGGCGAAGCTCACCCCGCGCAGGGCCTGGTAGCCCTTCTTCTCCGCGCCGTAGATGCGGACCAGGTCCCGGCAGTCGATCACGCCTTCTTCTCCTCCGCGGGCGGCTTCTCGGTGAGGAGCTCGTCGCCCTCCTTGAGCCCGTCAACCACCTCCACGTCCGTCTCGTTGCGCAGCCCCAGCTTGAGCTTGACGTGGCCGGGCTTGCCCTTCTTCGACTGGGGCTTGGTGTAGGCGTATTCGGAGCCCATCTCCTCGAACACGGCCGCCAGGGGGATCTTGAGCACGTTCTTGCGCGCCTCCAGCAGGCCGTCGACGCGCGCGGTCATGCCCGGCTTGAGCCGGGGGTCGGCCTTGCCCAAGGTCACCTCGACCTTGAAGGTCTTGAGGTTGTTGTTGTCCTTGTCCGCCTGGGGCGAGACCAGCGTGACCCGGGACGGGATCTTGGTGCCGGGCAAAGCGTCGACGGTCACGTCCACGGCCATGCCCGGCTTGAGCTTGAGGATGTCCATCTCGCTGATCTTCATCTTGACGATCAAGGTGGAGAGGTCGGCGAT
This sequence comes from Elusimicrobiota bacterium, assembly GCA_016212825.1. Classification (GTDB taxonomy): domain Bacteria; phylum Elusimicrobiota; class Elusimicrobia; order UBA1565; family UBA9628; genus UBA9628. The sequence goes on from JACRDS010000012.1 coordinate 9,445, forward strand.
GGTCAGGAGGTAGGTCGGGGTCACGGAGTCGATGAGCCCGGTGACGTAGTCGCCCAGGCGCACGATGCGGCTCTCCTCCTGATAGCTGCCCTGCTTCTGGTAGCGCATCACGATGCCGCCGATGGGCGCGGTCACGGTGAAGGGCAGGTAGCGCTCGGCCTCGGTGCGGCCGGGCTGGACCACGGCGATCCTGTCGCCCTTGGCCACGCGCTGCCCCTCCTGGACCATGAACTCCGTGATGCGGCCGCTGACCTTGGAGGCCACGTCCACGTAGTTCTTGGGCGCCAGCTCGCCGGAATCCGTGAAGTGCAGCTCCAGGTCGCCCTTCGAGACCTTGGCCGTGTCCGCCGCGGCCTCGGGCTTGGCCCCGGACTTCTTGTGGCGCTTGTAGGCCCACCAGCCTCCCCCCGCCAAGACCAGGGCCAGGGCCGCGAGGAGGACGCGGCGCCGGGTGATGAGTCGTCTCACTTCCATAATGGTTCTCCTATGGCCAGCCGGTACTGGTAGCGGCTCAGCAGGGCGCCGAAGAGGGCGCGCGCCCTCTCCGTGCGCGCGTTGAGGTAGTCGAGCTGGGCCTGGGCCAGGCGGATGACGTCGGCCGAGTTCTGCCGGTACTGCTCGTTGACCAGCTCGAAGCTGCGCCGGGCGATGTCCTCCTTGAGGGAGGCGATGCGGTAGGTGTCCAGGGCGGACTCCAGGGCGATGAAGGCGGAGTGGACCTCGCTGCGCACCTGCCGGGTCGCGGCGGCCAAGGACTGGCGCGCGGCCGCGGACCGGGCCCGGGCCGCGGACACGCTGAACACCTGCGTGGCGGCGTTGAAGCCCAGCGGCAGGGACAGGCTCAGGCCCACCTGGTAATTCGGATTGACCGCAGGGTTGCCGATGTTGGACCCGTTGTCCGTGCGGCTCCAGGAGGCGTTGGCCGAAAGCTGAGGCAGGCCGTCGCGCAGGGCCTGCTTGACCGCGGTCTCGCCCGCCTCCAGGGCCAGGCGCGCCGACGCCATCTCGGGCCGCCGCGCCAGGGCGGCCGCCACGTCCGCGGCCAAAGACGGCAGGGTGGTGGTGCCCGGGTCGAGCTCCGCGGCCAGGGCCGCGGGCTCGTCGGCCGGGCGGCCCGCCAGCAGGTTGAACTCCAGCAGGGCCTGCCGGCGCTCGGCCTCGGCCCGGGCCACGTTGAGCCCGCTGGAGTGCCAGTCCGTCTCGCTCTTGAGCAGGTCCGCGAGGCTCTTCATCCCGTTGCGGTAGTGGTCCAAAGTCAGCTCGTGGTTGTCCTTCTGGATCTTGAGGTTCTCGGCCGCGACCTCGATGAGCCGGGCCTTGAGGCCCAGGTCGTAGAAGGCCTGGGCCGCGGCGAAGGCCCGCGCCTGGCGGGAGCCCGACAGGGAGGCCTCGGCCGTGTCCCGGGACAAGGCGGTCTGGCGCACCTTGTAGTAGTCCGCGAAGCCGTTGAAGAGGTTGAGGCTGGCGCTGGCGGCCAGCGAGGTGTCCGCGCGCGCCAGGCCCCAATGCTGGAAGCGGTAGCCCTCGGCAGGATCGTGGCCGTAGGGATAGGCCGTGCCGGTGAGGCCCACCGTGGGCAGCCAAGCCGAGGCGGTCTGGCCTTTCCAGGCGGCGCGCGCCGCCGCGAAATCGGCCGCCGCCTTCTGGACCTCGGGGGAGGCGTCCAGCACGGTCTGGATGTAGCCCCCCACCGTGAAGGTGGAGGATTCGGCGCGGACCTGGGCCGGCAGGAGGACCAACAGGAGCGGGAGCCAGCCCATCATGGACGGCCCCCCCCCTGCGCGTTGCGGGCATGCGGCCAGGGATGGCCGTGCTCGAGCTCGCGGGCCTTGCGCTTGAGCTCGTCCGGCAGGGTGTCGAGCACGGTCTCCTTCATGATGTCGGGCTCGGACATCTTGAGCCCCCAGAGGACGAAGACGCTGAGGATCCCGGGCAGGAGGTAGAACGCGGCGCGGTAGAGCAGCACGGCCATGAGCGCGTCGTCCCAGCCCACGCCCAGACTGCTGTAGGTCGCGGTCATGGAGCCTTCCATGGCGCCCAGGCCTCCGGGCAGCCCGGGGATGAGCGTGGTCGCCTGCCCGGCGGTGAAGCCCGCGACCAAGTGCCCCACGGCCAGGCCCTCGACTCCCACGGCACGCAGGCAGAAATGCAGGGTGAGCATGGCCATGACCCAATCGAGCCCGGTGTAGGCGATGGTCTTGGTGAGCCGGCCCTTGTGGTGGTGGATGGTGCCCAGGCCGGCGGCGAGCTGGTGCTCGAACTCGACGAAATCCTCGCGCGGGATCTCGCGCTTGGAGAAGGAGAAGACCACCCGGTTGAGGCGGTGGAAGGCGGCGCGGGTCAGGCGGCCGCGCAGCTTGTGGTTGAAGGCGAAGACCATGAGGGCCACGGAGGTCGCCAGCAGCAGGGCCAAGCCGAAGGCCCCCTCCATGATGGCCAGGCGCGCGCCCTCCAGGTGCATGAGCAGATAGGCCAGCCCCTGGCCCAGGATGAGGGCCAGGACGAAGTAGAGGATGGCCGAGCTCACCACCGCGGCCATCACCGTGGTGGCGTAGGGGACCTGGCGCTTGTGCAGGAGGTGCGCCTTGAGCGCGAAGCCGCTGACGCCCGCGGTGGAGACGAAGTAATTGACCGAAGTGGAGACCAAGGCGATGCCCAGCACCACGGGGAAGGGCAGGGAATGCCCCAGCAGGGCCAGGACCTCGCGCAGGGCCAGCCCGACCATGAAATAGCTCGCCAGGGCGCAGAGCGCGGCCGCGGCCACGAAGCCCCAGTGGAGCTGGCTGCCGATGCGGGCCAGGGCGCCGAGGCGCCCGCCCACCAGGTAGGCCAGCAGGGCCAGGGAGGCCAGGCAGCCGGCGGCTATCACTAGCCTGCGGGTCATCGGCCGCCCTTGTTGATTCCGCTCGCGCCTGCGAGATTCATCGGGGCGTATTATATCAAGTTCCATCTCCCCGCCACGGCCCGGGGGTATTGACGAAACCGCCCAGCCATGGTATGTTACCGTTGCCCGGCCCGCCTCGGGCGCTCCCCATGAAGAAGATCGTCATCGTGGACGACGACCCGGAGATGCGCCAGCTCCTCAGCGATGTCCTGCGCCCGAACTTCCAGGTGCGCACGGCCGAGGACGGGGTGGAGGGTCTGGCCGCGCTCAAGGCGGACAAGCCCGACTTGGTCATCCTCGACCTGCTCATGCCCCGCATGCACGGCTACGAGGTGGTGCAGCGCATCCGCGCCGACGAGGCCCTGCGCGACCTCAAGGTGCTCATCAGCTCCTCGAAGTCCTACGCCGCGGACCAGGACACGGCGCGCAAGGCCGGGGCGGACGACTACATCACCAAGCCCTGGGAGGTCGGGGCCCTGCTCAGCAAGGTCCAGGACCTGGTGGGCGGGGCCAAGGCCCCGGTGACCCTGCGCTTCTGGGGCACCCGGGGCTCCATCCCCACCCCCGGCCCGCGCACCCAGCGCTACGGGGGCAACACCCCCTGCGTGGAGCTGCGCGTGGGCGACAAGATCGTCATCATCGACGCGGGCTCCGGGATCCGGGAGCTGGGGCGCGCCCTCATGAAGGAGTTCCAGGCCACCCCGATGTCGGCCGACATCCTCATCAGCCACACGCACTGGGACCACATCCAGGGCCTGCCCTTCTTCACCCCCATCTACCTGCCCGACAACCGCTTCACCATCCGCGGCGCGCACGGGACCACGGAGAGCTTCGCGGAGGTGCTGCGCGGCCAGATGAGCCACCAGTACTTCCCGGTGGACATGAAGGCCATGGGCTCCAAGCCCGTGGTCGAGGAACTCGACGGACCGTTCCGCATCGGGGAGTCCACGGTCTCCTACCATTTCCTCAACCATCCGGGCATCACCGTGGGCTTCCGCATCGACACGCCGGACGCCGCGGTCTGCTATCTCAGCGACCACGAGCCCTACGGCCGGCTCAACGCCAAGGGCGAGTTCTCCGCCAAGGAGGACGACGCGGTGGCCGCCTTCGTGCGCGGGGCCTCCCTGCTCATCAGCGAGGCCCAGTACACGGACGAGGAGTACAAGTTCAAGCGCAGCTGGGGCCACAGCACCTTCGCCGACGTCATCGCCCTGGCCGCGAAGGCCGAGGTCAAGCAGCTGTCCCTGTTCCACCACGACCCGGAGCACACGGACGAGATGATGGACGGCTTCGTGGCCGGCTGCCAGGACCTCATCCGCAAGAACGGCTACAAGCTCGAGTGCTTCGGGGCGGCCGAAGGCATGGCCCTCTACTTCTAGGTGCGTCCCGCTGCGAAGTCCCTCTGGTGGGCCGCCGGAGCCCTCGCCGCGGCCCCCATCCTCTACCCCATCATCAATCCGGACCTGTTCTGGCACCTGAGCGCCGCCCGCTGGATGGTGGACCACGGCGCCCTGCCGCGCGCGGACTTCCTCTCCTTCACCGCGCCGGGCCGGCCCTGGGTGGACTTCGAATGGCTCGGTCAGCTCCTGTTCCTGGCCGCGCACTCCGCCGGAGGCCTGACCGGGGTCTGGGTCCTCAAGACCCTGCTCCTGAGCGCTTCGGCCGCTCTGCTGGAGCGCACCTTGGCCCGCCGCGGCTGCGGCCTGCCCCTGCGCCTGGCCGCCTTGGCCCTGTGGTCGGGCGGCATGCTGGCCCATTGCGACATCCGGCCGGACCTGTTCTCCCTGCTCTTCCTGGGCGCCTTGGTCTACGCGGGAGAAGCCGGTCTGCTCCGCAAGCCCGCCCTCCCCGGCCTCGGCGGCGTCGCCCTCGTCTTCCTGCTCTGGCCGAACCTGCACGGGGGCTTCCCGTTGGGCTGGTTCCTGCTCCTCTGCTACGCCCTGGCCGGCGGTTCCTGGCTGCCCTTGCTCGTCTCCGGCCCCGCGACCCTGTTCAATCCATACGGCTGGGGCCCGCTGCGCGTGGTGCTCGCGCACTGGAGGCAGAGCACGGATATCTCCCGCGTCATCATGGAATGGAAGCCCCTGGACTTCGCCAATCCGGTGTACTGGCCGCTCTGGGGCCTGCTGGTCCTGGCCGCTTTCGCCGCCTCCTTCGCCGCCGCAGCCTCCTTCCGGCTGGGGGGGAAGAAGCGCCTGTCCTGGCCGCTGCTGGCCGCGACCGCGGCCCTAGGCCTGATGACCCTGCGCCACGAGCGCAGCGGCCCCTATTTCACGGTCTGCGCCGCGGCGCTGCTGCCCCTGCTGGCGCGGGACATGGGCTTGGAGGACTCGCCGTGGACACGCCGGTCGGCCGCGGGCTGGGCCCTGGCCTTCGGGGCCTTCCTGGGCTGGCTGGTGCCGAGGGCGGTGTGGAGCACGGAGTTCAACTACAAGTTCGTGCCGCGCGCCGCGGCCGAGTTCATGGCCCGGGAGCGGGCGGTCCTGGAGCCCCTGCGCCTCTACAACCAGTGGGAGTGGGGAGGCTACCTGGCCTGGCGCCTGCGGCCGTGGTACCGGGTCTATTGGGACGGGCGCTACATCTTCCAGGGCGAACTGGCCCAGGCGGAGCGGGCCATCCAGGGACCTGATGACTGGCGCGCCTTCATGGAGGCCGGACGGCTCGACGGGGCGCTGATGGTGAACCTGTCCAAGATGCTGCCGGCGCAGAAGCGCTATCCGGACGGGTCGCTGAAGGACTTCCCGCGGCCCTGGCACGTGTTCTTCATGCCCAAGGAGCGCTGGGCCCTGGTGTACTGGGACCCGAAGGCGATGCTGTTCGTGGACCGGAAGAAGGCGCCGAAGGATTGGCTGGCGCGCCACGAGTACCGCTACGCGCGGCCCGACGACGGGGCGGCCCTGATGGAGGGGCTGCGGCTCAAGGAGGTCCCGAAGCCGGCGTTCCTCGCGGAGGACGAGCGGCACGAGCGCGAACTCGACGAGTTCGGCGGCCGCCACCGTCCCTGACGGCTTGACGGTGTCAGGCTTTCACGAACTTCACG
>JACRDS010000013.1 GCA_016212825.1 Elusimicrobiota bacterium
GCTGGAGAAGCCGGTCGACCCCCAGTTGCAGTACACTCCCACGCGGTACTGGCCGGGCCCGCGGCCCGCGGGCACGCGCACGCGCAGGCGCTTCTCCGTCCACTCCAGCACCTCGGCTTCGTGGGTGCCGCCCAGATTGAACACGACCTGCTTGAAGGGGGCTTCGGCGCCCCACTCGCCGCGGAGCTCCAGCACATCTCCGGGCGCGGCCCGGGTGGAGCTCATCGAATCGAATCCCAGGCCGAGGCAGAGCTTCTGGGCCGCGGCTGGCCCGGCGAGGAAAGCGAGCAGGAGCAGTCCGGGGATCATTCGTAGCGCAGGGCTTCTATGGGCGAGAGCAGCGACGCCTTGCGCGCCGGCCAGAACCCGAAGATGATCCCCACGGTGGCGGAGAACACGAAGGCCAGCAGCACGGCCTGCGGGCTGACCACCGCGGCCCAGCCGGCGAACTTGGAGAGGGTGATGGAGACCGTCATGCCCATGACGATGCCGGCCACGCCGCCCATGGTGGAGAGCACGGCCGACTCGATGAGGAACTGCAGCAGGATGGCGCGCCGGGCGGCGCCCACCGCTTTGCGCAGTCCGATCTCGCGCGTGCGCTCGCTCACCGAGACCAACATGATGTTCATGATCCCGATGCCGCCCACCAGCAGGGAGATCGCGGCCACGATGCCCAGCAGCAGCGTGAAGGTCTGGGTGGTGCCGGAGAGCATGGCCTGCAGGTCGGCCATGTTGCGCAAAGTGAAGTCGTCGTCCTTGTAGTCGGGCAGGTGGTGGCGCCGGCGCATGAGCCGCTGCACGTCGGCGATGACGCGCTCGATGGAGTCCGGCGCGTCGGCCTCGATGAAGATATCGTCTAGATACACCTTGCCCACCACCCGCTTCATGGCCGTGCGCAGGGGGATGATGACCACGTCGTCCTGGTCCCGGAAGCCCCCGGAGCCCTTGATGGGCAGGATGCCGATGACCTTGAAGTTTATGTGGTTGAGCTTGATGACCGCGTCGACCGGGTTCTCCTTCGGCCCGAAGAGCTTGTTGACCACGCTCTGGCCCAGCAGGGCCACGCGCTCCAGGCGCTGGTCCTCCTCTTCGGTGAAGAAGCGGCCGTAGTAGGGCTGGGAGTTGCGCATCGCGGCGTAGAGCGGGGTGGTCCCGGCGACCTGCGTGCTCCAGTTCTGGCCCTTGTAGACCAGCTGGGCCGAGCCTCCCACGTTGCCCTCCACGCGGGCGACGTGGGGGATCTTCGAGATGGCCTTGACGTCCTCCAGGGTGAAGCGGCTGCGCGAGCCGGCGCCGCCGTGGACCCCGCCTACGGAGGAAGAGCCGGGGTGCATCATTATGAGGTTGGAGCCCAGGCTGGCGATGCGCTGTTCGATGGCCTTCTGCGCGCCCTTGCCCACCGCGAGCATCGCGATGACCGCGCCCACGCCGATGAGTATGCCCAGCATGGAGAGGGCGCTGCGCACCTTGTTGGCGGCCATGGCGCGCATGGCCGAGGCGCTGAACTCTCGGAACTCCGCGAGGCTGAGGTCCGGATGGCTGAGGTCCACGGCGGCCTTGGGGCCGCCGCCCCCGAAGGCGATGCCGTTATCCTCCCGCCGGAGGGGGCCCGGTCGGGTCCTCTCGTCCGCGACGATCATTCCGTCCTTGAGCCGGATGATGCGTTTGGCGTGGGCCGCGATGTCGGACTCGTGAGTGACCATGATGATAGTGATGCCGCCGCGGTTGAGCAGCTTGAGCTGGCCCAGGATCTCCTCGGCCTGGTCCGAGGCCAGGTTGCCGGTCGGCTCGTCGGCGAAGATGATCCGGGGATGGTTGACCAGCGAGCGGGCGATGGCCACGCGCTGCTGCTGGCCCCCCGAGAGCTCGTTGGGCTTGTGGTGGATGCGGTCCTCCAGGCCCACCTGCTTGAGCACGTCCAGGGCGCGCTCATCCCGGCTGGGCGCGCCGGAGTAGATCATGGGCAGAGCCACGTTGTCCAAAGCCGAGGTCCGCGCCAGCAGGTTGAACATCTGGAAGATGAAGCCGATGGTGCGCGAGCGCAGCATCGCGCCCTCATCGTCGGAGAGCCGGGACACGTCCCGGCCGAGCAGGTGGAACTTGCCCGCGGTCGGGCGGTCCAGGAGGCCCAGGATCTGCATCAAGGTGGACTTGCCCGAGCCCGAGGGGCCCATGATGGCCACGAACTCCCCTTCCTCGATGGCGAGGTCGATGCCCTTGAGGACCTTGAGTTCGCTGCCTCCCACCTGGTAGCAGCGGGTGATGCCTTTGAGCTCGATGAGCGGCATCAGCGGCTGCCTCCGCTCGATGAACCGCTGCGGCTGCGGGGGGCCTGGCCGGAGGTGGCGCCGGGCCGGGAGCCGCCCATGGCCAGGGGGCTGCTGGCGACCGCGGACTGGGGCACGTAGCGGCCCTGGCGGATGAGCACAGTGTCCCCGGCGGCCAGGCCCGAGACGATCTCCACGGAGGCGTCGTTCTCGACTCCGGTCTTGACCTCCTTCCAGACGTCCTTGCCGCCGGGTCCGTCGCCGGGGACCAGGACCTGCTTGACGCCGTCCCTCTCCCGCACGGCGCTGGCCGGGACCAGCAGGGCCTTGTCCTTGCGGCTGAGTATGAAGCTGATATTGGCCGTCATCTGGGAGCGGAAATGGGGCGGGACTTTGTCGAACCTGAGCTTGACCGAGTACTGGATGACGTTGGAGACGTTGCGGCCCTCGTAGAGGATGTCGAAGACCTTGGCCTCGTCTTTCTTGTCCGGATAGGAGTCCAAGGTGATGCTCGCGGGCATGCCGACGCGGATGCGGCCGATGTCCGACTCGTCGACCTGGGCCAGGACGATGAGCACGTCCGACATGGCGTAGATGACCGAGCTGGAGGTCACGGTCTCGCCCTCGACCACGTTCTTGAGGATGATGATCCCGGGCAGGGGCGCGATGATGGGGGTGGCCTTGTAAGTGTCCTCCCATTTCTTGAGCTGGTCGGCGCCCTGGGCCCGGGCCGCGTCGAGGATGGCGGCGCGGTCCGTGGAGCTCATCCAGGCGATGATCTGGCCCTGGCTCACCCGGTCTCCCTCCTTGACCAGGAGCTTCTCGATGCGGCCTCCGATGGCGGCTTTGATCTCGACCCGGTGATAGGGGGAGATGGAGCCGGTGGCGTCCACGGTGGACTCGATGGGCGCCTCGCTGACCTTGACCGACACGGCCTCGGCGCGGGCCGGCTTGGAGAGCTTGCTTTTCAAGGCCCAGCCTCCGGCGCCCAGGGCTCCCAGGACGAGGATCAGGATCAGGATCTTCTTCATGCTATTCCCCCAAAGCCTTGCCGAGCGATCTCTCCCAGGCCGCCTGCGCCGCCACGGCGCCGGACTGCGCCTGGAGCGCGGATTGCTCCGAATTGACCCACTCTCCGACGATCAGCTCCCAGTTGTCGAAGCTGAGCAGTCCGCTGGCGTAGCGGATCCCGGCTTCGTCGTTGCGCTGGCGCGCGGCCTGCAGGCTGGCCTGCGCCACCCGGAGCTGGTCCACGGCGTCGGCGTAATCCGCCCACCGGCTCTCCAGGTCCACCAGCGCCGCGTTGCGCACCGCGCGCAGGTCCTGCAGTGATTTCTCCAGGCTGTTCTTGGCGCTCTTGACCGCGAAATAAGTGGAGGTCGGGCCGCCTCCGAAGATGGGGATGCTCAATGTGGCGCCGGCCGACCAGCCGTAATCCGAGCCGGGGAACTCGTAGCCGGCGCTGCGGGAGCGGGAGTAGTCGGCCGAGAGGCTTGGCCACAGCGGGCTGCGCGCCGAGGACACGGAGGCTTTCTGGGACTGGATCACGGCCTCCTGGAGCAGGACGTCGGGCCGGCCGGAGACCAGCGCGTCCAGGTCGGAGGGGAGCTCGGGGGGAGCCTGGGCGGTCAAAGTTCCGGTGGCCGCGACTTCGGAGAAATCGTCCAAGCCCAGCTGCTGGTCCAGGCTGCGCCGGGAGGTGCGCAGGCTGCGCAGGGCGCTGGCCAGGCTGGCCTGGGACTGCAGGAGTTGGGCCTGGGCGTTGAGCATGTTGCCTTTGTACTCCTTGCCGGACTGGTACTTGAGGGCCACGCCTTCCGCGTTGTGCCGGCGGATGTCCAGGATCTTGCGCGCCACCTCCACGTTCTTCTCGGCGATGAGGGCCTGGACGAAGGCCTGGCGCAGGCTGAAGCGCAGGCTGGCGGAGGTCTGGCGCAGGCTGGCCTCGGCCTGCGTATAGCCCGCGGAGGCCGAGCGGATGCCCGCGATGTCGCCCATGTCGAATAGGCTGATGCTGGCCGAGGCTCCGGCGGAGTAGCCGGGCTTGCCTTTGGAGCCGCTCGATGAGGAATAGCTGTTGGAGAGCGAGAGGCTGGGCAGGAGGCTGTTGAAGCTCTTTAGGTAGGAGGCGCGGCTGGCCTGCTTGGCGTACTGGGAAGAGACCAGGTTCTGGTTCTTCTCCGCGGCTATGGCCACGCAGTCCTCCCAGGTGAGCTCGCGCGCGGCCGGGGCGGCGGGAGGGAGGGGGGCCATCCCCTCGGCCGCGAGGCTCGAGGCGAGGGCCAGTCCCAGGCGGAGGATGAGGCTCATTGCGCTCCCTGGCGCCGCTTGTGCCGGGCTTCCCAGCGCGCCTGCATCTCCTGGAAGCGCTTCTGCTGTTCCGGGTCCAGGAGCTTGGCGATCTCCTTGTTCATGTCCATGCGCAACTCCAGGAGCCGTTCATTCTGAGCGTCGAACCTGGGGCGGAAGGTCTCCAGCACGGTTTTGACGGAATCCCTCTGGCCGGCTTCCAGGCGCAGCTCCCGGCTGAACTTGTCGAGCATCCTCTCCGGTCCGCGCGGCGCTCTGCGGTGCCCCAGGATGGCACCGGTCCAGAATCCCAGGAGACAGCCGAGCAGCAAGGCGGGCAGGACCTGCTTCCAATCGAATCTCATCATTCCTCCAGGTTCAGGGCCAGTAGGTTGTCGGGGGCGGGCGCGGCCAGGAGCAGGGCTTCGGCGGGCTCCAGGGATTCCGCGCCGGCCGGCAGGAGCATGAAGCCTACGGACGCGGCCAAGGCGAAGCCCATGGCCGGGACCAGCCAGCGCAGGCCGGCAGAGAACCAGGGCTCGGGCTCCAGTCGTCCCATGACTTTGCTCACGAAGGCTTCGGTCTCTACGGGCGAGGGTGCGGCGGGTGGGCGCAGGAAGGCGGCCGCTATGCGGCGCCAGGCATGGTCATCCTCACGGATCTCGTCGTCTTTCATGGCGTCCTCGGACTGCTGGAGTTTAGACGCTGAGGGGGTCCGAAAAGTGTCGCAGGCGCTCCGCGAAGTCCTTGCGCGCCCGCTGGAGCCGGGCCTTGACCGAATCCAGCGAACAGCCCATGGCCGCTGCGGCCTCCTCATAGGAGAGGCCCTGGACCTCGCGCAAGGTCAGGATGAGACGGTATTCGGGGGAGAGCTGGGCCAGGACGCGCGCCACCAGGTCCGCGTCCTCGGCCGAGTGCTCGGGCGCGGCGGGCTCTGCCAGAAGGCGCTGGATGCGGTCACCTTCCTTGTCCACCAGCTCGTCCCAGGACTCGGTCTTGCGGCGGGCCCGCTGGCGCAGGAGGTCGAGGCAAAGGTTGGCGGCGATGCGGTGCAGCCAGGTGGAGAAGGAGGAGCCGCCCTGGAACTTCGGGAGGGACTTGTAGGCCTTGAGGAAGACCTCCTGGGCCGCGTCGTCCGCCACGGAGCGGTCGCCCAGCGTGGCGGCGCAGAGCCCCATGACCCAGGCATGGTGCCGGCGCACCAGCTCGGCGAAGGCGTCCCGGTCCGCGTCCTTGGCCCGGGAGACCAGATCGTTGTCGTCCATGAGGCTGTCTATTCTACGTTTTATGGGAAATGGTATAAACGCTCCATGAGAAAGGGAACATGGCTTGCATTGATTTTCGCCGGCGCGGTGGTCTTCGTGGCCGGCTGCGTGGCCGCGCCGCAGGGCGGCTATGCGAAGAAGGGGGGCGGCCTGGCCTACGCGCAGGAGGATGCCTACGGCTCGCCGATGGTCAAGAAGCGGTCCGCGCGCCGCATGAAGTCCATGGGAGGCATGGTCGCCGCCGAGGAGCCGGCGCCTGAGGAACCGGCCCCGGCGGCGCGGCCGGCCCCGGTCGAGACGGCGGCGCCCGCGGGCCTGCGGCTGTGCCTCAGCGCGGCCGCCCAGGCTGATTCCAAGACCGCCTACGTCATGGCGCGGGACTTCGGGGTCAAGCCGCCGGCTTTCCAGTCGGTCCATGTCTCCGAGGGAAGCCAGGAGGGCTGCGATGTGGTCGCGACGATAGCGGGCCGCTCGGCCGCCGCGGTCTCGGTCCACACCAGGAAGCCGCTCTTCTCGGGCCACACGGCCGACGAGTCCCTGGAAGGCTCCGCCGCTGAGCTGACCAGTCAGCTCTACGATGCCTTCAAGAAGGGGTCGGCGCTTTGCGAGCAGGTCCTGGCGGAGCGCTCAGGCGGCCCGGCCGCCTCCGAGGCCGCCCCGAAGGCGGCTCCCGTCCCGGAGCGCAAGCCGCTGAGCGACGCCGAGAAGAAGGCCCTGGACAGCCAGCTCTAGGAATTTCGGGACACAATACTTTATTCGGAGTTAAGTATTGTGTCCCCGAATCCTACTTCTGCGCCAGCAGCTTCTCCATCTCGTCCATGGTCGCGTTCATCTCCTTGATGGCCGCGTTGAAGGGCCCGGAGCCGAGCATGTCCACCCCCGCGTCCTTGAGCAGGTCCAGGGGGTACTTGGACGAGCCCGAGGAGAGCATCTTGAGGTAGCCGTCGCGGCTCTTGGCGGTCTTGTCGCCGCGGATGTTCGCCGCGATCTGGGCCGAGGCCGTGATGCTGGTGGCGTACTGGTAGACGTAGAAGTTGTAGTAGAAGTGCGGGATGTAGGCCCACTCGACGCCGTAGAGGTCGTCGACCTTGCACACGCCCGCCGCGTCGCCGTAGTACTCCTTGACCAGGCCGCGGTAGAGTTCGGTGAGCTTCTCGCCGACCAGGGGCTCGCCTTTCTCCGCCATCTCGTGGATCTTGAGCTCGAACTCGGCGAAGAGGGTCTGCCGGAACAGCGTGGTGCGCAGGCCGTCGAGGTAGGAGCCCAGCAGGAAGAGCCGGGTGTCCTTGTCCTTGGTCTGCTTGAGCATGTGGTGCAGGAGCAGGTTCTCGTTGAGGGTCGAGGCCACCTCGGCCACGAAGATCTTGTAGTCGTGGGTGGGGTAGGGCTGGTTCTTGTCCGAGAGGTAGGTGTGGATGGAGTGCCCGGACTCGTGCGCCAGGGTGGAGACCTCCTCGTAGAGGCCGGTGAAGTTCTGCAGCTGGTAGGGATGCACCCCGAAGACGCCGGTGGAGTAGGCGCCGGAGCGTTTGCCCTGGGTGGGCATGAAGTCCACCCAGCGGCTCTCGTAGGACTTCTTCAGGTCGGCCGTGTATGCGGGCCCCAGGGGCGCCACGGCCTTCTCGACCAAGTCCATGGCCTGCTCCGGTGTGTAGTTGAGCTCCACTTTCTTGACGATGGGCGCGTAGAGGTCCTCGTAGCGCAGCTGGTCCACGCCCATCATCTTCTGGCGCAGCTTGAGGTAGCGGTGCAAAGTGGGCAGGTTGGCGTGCACGTCCTTGATGAGCTGGGTGTAGACCGTGGTCGGCACGTTGGAGTTGAACAGCGCGGCCTCCAGGCAGGAGCCGAACTTGCGCACGTTCTTGTTGAAGATATGGGTCTTGACGTTGGCGTCCAAAGTGGCGCCCAAGGTGCGCTCGAACTCCTTGTAGCGCGACCAGAAGGTCTTGAAGACCAGCAGGCGGTCGTCGCGGTCGGCCGCGGCGCGGTACTTGGTGTAGGCCGAGGCGTCCAGGCGCACCTTCTCGGCCGACTTGAGTGTGACCTCGGGGTAGGGCAGGTCGGCGTTGGTGAAGGTGTTGTAGGCGTTGGAGGCTCCCTCGGCCATGATGGCCGCCTCGGCGGAGACCTTCTCCTCCGGGGCGCTCATGGTGTGCGGCGCGTAGCGCAGGATGTCGTCGAGCCAGGGGGCGTAGGGCTCCAGGCGCTGGTCGGTCTTGATGAAGCCCTTGACCTTGGCCTCGCCCAAAGCGAGGATCTCGGGCCGCAGGAAGGAGACGGCGGCCGCGAACTTGACGCCCAGGTCCTCGGTGATGGACTTCATCTCGCGGGGGCCGCTGACGCGGGTGTCCTCGTCTGAGCGCATGGAGGCGTAGGTGCCCAGGCGGGTGAGGTCCAGGTCGAGGGCCATGAGGAAGGACAGGGCGGAGTGGAAGGCGTCGGCCGAGGCGCCCAGCTTGCCCTGGAAGGCGGCCAGCGCCGGGATGCGGGCGGCGATGTCGTCCTTGGCCTTCTTCCAGGCGGCCTCGTCGGGGTAGAGGTCCGTGGTGTTCCACTTGTACTTCTCCGGCACCTGAGCGCGCTCGGCGGCGCGGACGGCCTGTGCGAGGGGGTTCATGGTTGACATGGCGATGATCACCAGCGTCCAGAGGATGGATTTCATGCGGGTCTCCTTTGTCCCGATGATAGCAATTCTGTAGAATCAGGGGAGATGAGCGGACACCACAAGTGGTACAGCCAGAGGCTCGGCCAGGACTTCGAGCTCAAGAGCTACGGTCACGCGGGCAAGCCGGTGCTGGTCTTCCCGTCCATGGGCGGGAGGTTCTTCGACTTCGAGAACTTCGGCATGATCGAGGCCTGCCGGGGCCTGCTGGAGGCGGGGAAGGTCCGCCTCTTCGCCGTGGACGGCCGGGATTGGGAGAGTTGGAAGAACGAGGGCGCCCACCCGGCCGAGCGCGGCCGTCGGCACGCGGCCTGGGAGGCCTGCCTTCTCTACGAGGTCCTGCCCTTCATCGGCTCGACGACGGGCTCCAGCGCCCCGCGGGGGATGATCGTGACGGGCTGCAGCGGCGGGGCCTTCCACGCGGCCAACTTCTTCTTCCGCCACCCGGACCTCTGCGACGCCATGATCTCGCTCTCCGGGGTCTACAGCCTGGAGCAGTATCTGCCTCTGGGCGGCTACTGCGACGACAACGTCTACTACAACGACCCGCTGCGCTACCTGCCCGGGCTGAGCAACGACTGGTTCCTCGACCTCTACCGGCGCAGCCGCATCATCGTCTGCGTGGGCCAGGGGGCCTGGGAGGACATCTGCCTGGCCGAGAGCCGGCGGCTCTCCGAGGTCTTGACGGCCAAGGGGGTACCGCACTGGCTGGACCTCTGGGGCCAGGACGTGAACCACGACTGGCCGTGGTGGCGCAGGCAGCTTCCCTACTTCCTGGGGCACGTTCTTTCCTGAATCAACGGAGGATGATATGAACCGACGCGCACTGCTCTTTTCCGTCCCCGCCCTCATCCTCTTGTCCGCGGCCGCGCATGCCGGCGACGCCGCCCCGGCCGCGGAAGGCCGGCCCGAAGTCCAGGCCGAGGCCAAGCTCGAGGTCCCGTCCGCTCCCGCGGAGAAGCCCCTACAGGCCTGCGCCGGGAAGTTCCAGCCCGTGGTGGACGCCTACCAGCAGGCCCATGACGGGCTGCTGGCCTGGCTGAAGAAGGCCTCTTCCAGGATGGAGGCCGTGGATGCCAAGATTGCTGAGCTCAAGGCCAAGGTCGAGCCCAAGAGCGCCAAGGAGACCGAGCAGAGGCTCACCGCCATGCGCAAACGCGAGCCGGCGCCGCCCCAGGACCCGGAACTCCAGGCCCTCTTGACCGACCTGAAGGCTCAGGAGGCGCGCCGCAAGGAGCTTTGCGACGTCCTGGCCGCCGCAGCCGCCCAGAAGGTCCAGGAGTTCAACCAATCCGTGACCGACGCGCTGGCCAAGGCCTCGGCCGAGAGCAACTAGGCCGTCCTGCTGTCCCGAGGTCCCGGCGCTTAGTGCCGGGACCCGCCCAGATGCGCGCAGCGCATCTGGGCCAGCCAGTGGCCAGCCGCTTCCCCCTTCCCATAAGACCCACGCCGGCTGGGCCCCTCTGGCCGCCGCCCCGCAGCCCGTAGCCGCGCGCGGACCGGCGTCCGGCCATCCGCCCGCCGCGTCGCCGTCGTTGATGGCTCCGGCCATCCGGGTCCTTGGGCTCATTTTCGTATAGGTCCAAAGGCCAAGCCGTCTGGGCCTAAGGGCCCATGGGGCGCGTCCCAATCCCATGATAGAATTTTTCCAATGCAGAGCAAGGAGGTGGGGAAATGAGGAGAATGACGTCCATCCTGTGCCTGGCCGCGGCGCTGTTGGCCGCCTGCGGCGAGGAGACGCGCAACGGGCAGCTCACTTTGGCGGGCTCCAATCCGCTGAAGCTTGCCGACGAGAGCGGCAAGGTCGTCGAATTCCTCGCCGGACCCACCAAGGTCGTGTTCTCCGCGGAGAGCTCCCGCCGGTTCAAGGTCTCCGTCAGCCAGGGCCAGGACAAGCAGGCCACCTTCTCCGGACAGGCCCCCGCCGGCAGCGGCTGGAACTTCACGCTGCGCGGCAAGGACATCGGACAGCAGGTCGACCTGGCCAGCGACCACAAGGTCGAGTTCGTCGGCCGACCCTGGCGCACCATCCGCGACGGCGGCCCCTGCGGCTTCAACGGCCGCATGGTGATCGAGGAAGAGTACCAGACCTGCAACGAGGACTGGCGCGTGGACTTCGCCGACAGCGCCAGCGCGCAGCCCGTCGGCACCTTCCGCTCCAAGCGCGACAACCTCACCTGCCTCATCTATTCGCGCGACCTCTACTGCCGCGACTACGGCCCGAACCCGCCGTATCCCCCGTACCCGCACTACCCGCGCCGCCTGAGCTCGGCTGAGGACTCCGTCAAGAAGCTCAACGACCTGGGCGTCAGCGGCATCAAGTTCGACTAAGACGTCAGCCGGAAGGACCTTCGGCCGCCGCGGCAGGCCCGCGGCGGCCGGCGCCTTTCGGGCGGCCGACGGTCTTTTGCTATCATAGCTTCGTATGAACGTCATCCTCCTCTCCCCGCACTTCCCCGTCAACTTCCAACGCTTCACCTTCGCGCTCAAGGAGGCCGGCGCCGTCGTGCTCGGTGCCGGCGACGCCCCGCCCGAGGAGATGGACGTCATGCTGCGCGGGGCCCTGGCCGAGTACTGCCACGTCCCCAACATGGCCGACTATGAGTCGCTCTATAGGGCCGTGGCCGGCCTCATCTCCCGGCACGGCCGCATCGACCGCATCGACTCCCACGCCGAGCACTGGCTCGGCCTCGAGGCCCAGCTCCGCCAGGACTTCGGCATCCCCGGCCAGAAGCCCGCGGACCTCGACTTCAACCGCCGCAAGTCCGGCATGAAGGAGATCTTCCGCCAGGCCGGCGTGCCCGTCGCCCCCGGCGAGAAGGTCGCCTCGGCCGAGCAGATCCGCGACTTCGTGGCCCAGCACGGCTTCCCCGTGGTCTTCAAGCCCGACGTCGGCGTCGGCGCCCAGAGCGTCTTCCGCGTCGACGACGAGGCCCAGCTCTACGGCGTGCTCGACTACCCGCCCAAGGACTTCTTCATCGAGAAGTTCGTCGCCGGCGAGCTCGTCTCCTTCGACGGCCTCACCGACGCCGAGGGCGGCATCGTGTTCTGCGCCTCGCACCAGGTCTGCTCCGGCATCATGGAGATCGTCACCGACCTCCAGCCCACCCACTACTACTACCGCCGCGACATCCCGCCCGAGATCGAGGACCTCGGCCGCAAGGCCGTGCGCGCCTTCCGCATCCGCGAGCGTTTCTTCCACACCGAGTTCCTCATCGGCCGCGGCGGCAAGGCCGTGGGCCTGGAGATCAATGTCCGGCCCCCCGGCGGGCACTCCATCGACCTCATGAACTGGGCCTGCGACATCGACCTCTACCGCCTCTGGGCCCGCTCCGTGGTCTGCGGGGAGAGCCACTTCGACTACGAGCGCAAGTACAACACCGCGCACGTGGGCCGGCGCGAGCGCTTCCGCTACCGCCGCTCCCACGAGGAGGTCCTGGCCGAGCTCGGGACCATGGTGGTCGGGCACACGCCCTATCCCAAGGTGTTCAGCGTGGCCATGGGCGACTATGCCTACTTCCTGCGCCACCCCGACCTCGACGAACTGCGCCGCGGCATCGCCTACATCGAGGAGCAGGCCTGACCGCAGAGCTCCCCATCCGGCCGTTCCGGGACCGCATCCTGGACGCCCTCTTGGACTCCGGCACCTTGGTCCTCACCGCGCCCACGGGCAGCGGCAAGTCCACCCAGTTCCCCCAGTTCCTCCTCTCCGAGCGTAAAGGCTTCCCCGGCCAGGTCCTGGTCCTCCAGCCCCGGCGCCTGGCGGCCCGGGCCTTGGCCGGCCGCGTGGCGGCCGAGGCCGGAACCCGGCTCGGCGAGGCCGTCGGCTACCAGGTCCGTTTCGAGAGCCGGGTCGGCAAGGACACCGTGGTGCTCTTCCAGACCTACGGCGTGTTCCTGCAGCGGCTCCTGCGGGACCCCGGCCTCTCCGGCGTGGGCGCGGTGCTTCTTGATGAGTTCCACGAGCGGACTTTGGAAAGCGACCTCTCCTTGGCCTGGCTCAAGGCGCTGCGCGCCAAGCGTCGGCCCGACCTCAAGCTCGCAATCATGTCCGCGACCCTCGACCGCTCGGCCCTGCTCTCGTATCTGCCCGGCGCGGCCCATGTGGATGTCCCCGGCCGGCTCTTTCCAGTGGAGGTCAGCCACCTCGCTCCCGAGCCCCGCGAGGACCTGCCCCGCCACGCTTTGCGCGCCTTGCGCGGTCTGCTGGGCGAAGGACTGCGCGGAGGAGTCCTCGTGTTCATGCCCGGCATGCGCGAGATCCAGCGCACCATCACGGTTTTGGGTCCTCTGTGTCGCGAGCACGGCCTGCACCTGCAGTCTTTGCACGGCTCCCTAGAGCTTGCGGAGCAGCAGAAGGTACTCGACGCCGATGCCGAGACCGGCCGCGTCATCGTGTCCACTGACGTGGCCGAGACCTCGCTGACCATACCCGGCATCCGCGCCGTCATCGACAGCGGCTGGCACCGTCTGGCCGGCTATTCCCCGCAGCGCGGCATCAACACCCTCTATCTCTCCCGCATCAGCCGGGCCAGCGCGGCTCAGCGCGCGGGCCGGGCCGGGCGCACGGGACCGGGCCGCTGCGTGCGCCTTTGGTCTTTGGCGCAGGAAGCCTCCATGCCCCAGGCCTTGGCCCCGGAGACCCTGCGCCTGGAGCTCTCCGCGGCGCTGCTGCGCGCGGCCGCTTTGGGCGCAGGTCTGGACTGGCTGACCCCGCCGCCCGAGCCTGCGCGCCATGCGGCCGAGCGCTCCTTGCTCGCCTTGGGAGCCTTGGCCGATGGCAAAATCACGCGGCGCGGCCAGGACCTGCTGCGCTATCCGGTCTCTCCGCGCCTGGCCGCCGCGCTCCTCGACGCCCAGGCCTTGGACGGCGCGGAGCTGTCTTTGGCCTGCGCCATGGCCGCGGTGCTGGAAAGCCCCATCTCGCGCCGGCGCGGCAGGACCGCGGACCTCTCGATATTGGCCGATGATCTGAGGTCAGGTCGTGATGAGGAACTGCCCTGGGAGGCCGGCCAGATCTTCAGACAGCTCGAAAGACTCTCCGCTGGCGAACCTGGCTCCGGAGCCAAGAGCCTGCCGGAGCTCTGGCTCAAGGCCTACGCGGACCGGCTCGCCGCGCGACAGGGCGAGAGCGGGACTTATCGGCTCATAGACGGACGCCGGGCGCTCTTGCCGCTGGACAAGGGACAGCGCTTCCCCCGGCTTATCCTGGCCTTGGAGGTGGAGGAGACCGCAGGTTCCGGGCAATCCCGCCAGATCAGCGTGCCCGTCTATCTGCCCTGCGAGCCGCAGACCGTGCGGGCGGCGTTCCCCAAGGAGTGCGCCTGGAAGACCGCGCTGGAATTCGACGAGACCCAACGCAAGGTCCTCAAGAAGGAACAACTCCTGTTCCGGGGCCTGGCTTTGGAGAGCAAAGAGGCTGTCATGAGCCCGGCGGAGCGCAAGGCCGCGGCCGCAGTCTGGGCCGAGAAGTTCGCCTCCGGGGAGCTCGCGCATCCGGGCCGGGACGAGAAGTTCGCCCAGCTCCTGGCCAGGGTCGCCATCGCGCGGCGGCTCTATCCGGATATGGGCTTCCCGGCCATGGACGCGGACGACTGGCGGCTCATCTATGAGGAAGCCTGTCAGGGGAGGAACTCCTGGGCCGAGGTTGAGAGGGTCTCCTTGGAAGCGGCCGTAGGCCGGTACCTGGGCGCTTCGCTTGCGGCCTTTTTGGACCAGACCCTGCCTTTGCGCCGCAAGCTGCCTTCCGGGCGCACCGGCAAGTTCCTCTACTTCGAGACCCAGCCCCCGGAGTTCTCCGCGCGGCTGGCGGACTTCTGGGGCTTCCAGGGGACCTTGAACCTCTGCGAAGGCCGCCTGCCTGTGACCTTCGACATCCTCTCCCCGGCCTTCCGCACCGTGCAGAAGACCCAGGACCTGGACTCCTTCTGGCAGAACGCCTATCCGAAGATCAAGAAGGAGCTTCAGGGGAAGTATCCCAGGCATCTCTGGCCTTGAATTCGGGGACAATACTTAATTCCCTGACGAGGGATGAATTGAGTATTGTGTCCCTAAATTCATAGAGTGCCTGCATGAGCCTTCCGGATTGGACGGGGAAGCCGCCGGCTGGATCTCTGCCGCAGGGGGAGAGCCTTGAGGCGGAGGTGGGCATCATCGGGGCGGGCATCCACGGCGCGGCCTTGGCGCGGGAACTGTCCTTGCGCAGAGTCACCTGCGCTTTGGTGGACCGGGCCGCAGTCGCCGGAGGCACCAGCCAGTGGTCGAGCCAGCTCCTGCACGGCGGCATCCGCTATCTGGTCACCGGAGACATCCGCCAGATGCGGGAGGGCCTCGAGGAGCGCGCCATCTGGGCGCGCATCGCGGCCAGGCGCTGCCGCTGGGAAGCCTTCTGGATGCCGCACCACAACATATTCGAGGGCTGGGCCCATCGCTTCGGCATCGGCCTCTACGACCGCTGGGGCAGCGAGCGGCCGGGCTTCCCCGCGGAGTTCCGGCTGGGGGCGGTGCCGCAGGTGGTATTCCGGGCCGACCCCCGCTCCCAGGGCGGGCCGTTCCGCGGGGCCACGGCCTACGCAGACCTCATCACCTCGGACCGCGACCTGACGCTGGACCTGGCCGCCTCGAGCTCCGCGTTGAAGCTGGATTTCCACGAGGTGCAGTCCTGGGAGGAGCAAGGCGGCGGTCTGCGCGCGGCTTTGCTCAAGGACCGGCGCGACGGCCGCCAGCGCACGCTGGCGGCCCGGCAGTGGGTGTTCGCCCTCGGGCCGTGGACGGACGGCGCCCTACGCGACTGGTTCCGCGAGGACAGCCGCCGGCTGAGGCTGTCCTCGGGCATCCACCTTTGGTTCCCGGCCGTGCCCGGCTGCGATCGCCCCTGGGCCATCCGCCGGCCGGGCGGCCGGGTGCTCTTCATGATCCCGCGTGAGGGCCGGCTGATGGTCGGGACGACGGAGCGGGAGGTGGAGACTGGCTGGGTCCCGATCGCGGCGTCGGAGAGGGCGGAGCTTTTTGAAGCCTTGGAGCGCTACGTGCCGGGCGTGAGGTGGCGGAGCCTGCAGGTGCTCGACGAGGAGCTCGGGGTCCGGCCTTTGGTTCGGGGCTCCGGGTTCACCGCGAGCCTGAGCCGGGAGGCGGTGCTGGAAAGGCACGGGCGTCTGGGGAACCTGCGCCTGGTCCTGGGCGGCAAGCTCACCACGGCCAGGCGGCTCATGGACAAGCTGGCCGTGGAGCTCACGGGCCGCGCCTGCCCGCGATCCCGCACCGAGCCGCTCCAGGCCTGGGACGCGGCCTGACGGCGGGGCTCACTTCCCCTTCTGGTCCTTGGGCTGGTCCCCGCTCAGGGTCTGCTCGATCTGGCGGGACAGGCCGAGCACCTTGTCGACGTAGGCCTGGGAATGGTTGTAGCCGTAGATGGAGCCGGCCACGTCGCGCCTGTAGCCGTGGCGGTAGAGGTAGTTGGCGGCCGAGTAGGCCGCGGTCTTCTGGTCGAACGGGTCCCGGCTGCCGCCGTCGGGGTTGCGCGCGAAAGACTCCCAGCTCGACGGCAGGAACTGGGCGACCCCCATGGCGCCGGCATAGGAGCCGCGGACCTGGTCGATGGAGAGCCCTCCCAGGTCGCCGCGGGCGTGCAGGCGGGCCAGGGCGGCCCGGTCGCGCGAGGCTTGGCGCGCTTTGCTCGAGGCCGGGGGGTTCTGCGTGGCGATGGCGTAGAGGGTGTCGTTGACCGGGTGCTTGCCGGTGTTCTTCCCCCAGGCCGTCTCCACGCCCAGGATGCCCAGGACGTGATGGGGCTTGACGCCGAAGTCCCGTTCGGCCTTGGCGAGCGCGTCGCGGTTGAGTCGGAAGGCTTCCAGGGCCCCCTTGGGCGGCGGCGCGAGCTTGGGCGCGGGGTTCTGGGCCCGGCGGTTGATCTCCTGCGCCTCGCGCACGTCCGGCAGATGGGCGGACATCTGCGCCACCGTCGCGGCCAGGGCCTGGGGCGGGGGCGGGGCCAGGGGCGGGGCCTCGGCCATGGCCAGGGCGGCCTGGACGTCTTCGGGCTCCGCGGCCAGGCCGTTGGCTTCGAGCACCTGGACCGCGGCCGCCTGGGCCGCTTCAGGGGAGACCGCGCGTCCCGAGCCGCGCAGTTCGACGAGGGCGGCGCGCAATCCGTCCTCCACCTTCCGGTCCATGAGGATCTGGCGCATGAGCGCGGCTTCGGGGCTCGAACCCGCGGGGAATCCGGGCGGCACGGGGCTCGACCCGCCGACCTTGAGCTCCTTGGCCGCCTGCGTTATCCTCGCGGCCGGAGCCGCCCAGGAGGCTTCCTCGGGTTGGGGCGCCGCCGCGCGCCGGTCTCCGGCCGTGGCCGCGGCTTCGGGCGCCGAAGGCTCCTGGACCTGGACGCGCGCGGGCTCGGGGGCTCCGCGGGGGCCCGGGGCTCCGTCGCCTCGGCGCCGGGGGGGAGCCTCGCCGCGGCGGTCCTGCGGGACGTGGAAGACGGCGGCCGGCTGGCCGGGGTCCGAGCCGGAACGCCCCGCGACGAGGCGCGGGACGACGATGCGGGTCTCTGCGCGCGCCGCTCCCGCGGCCCGGGCGGGAACGCGCCGCGAACCGGGGGGCGGGACCTCGGCGATCCTGAGCGAGCGGGGACCGGGCCGCAGGGCCTGGGCCGAGCCGGCCGCAGGCGGCGGGGCGGGCTCAGCCGGGACCAGGCGCTCCTGTCCCGGCCTCATGGGCGGGGCGGAGGCGGTCCATCTTCCGGAGGGGCGTCCGGCGAGATAAGCGAGAGCGGCCAGCCCGCCGAGCAGGGCCGCGGCCAGGAATCGCTTCATGTCTCTGAAGGATAGTCCGTATGGACCGGGTCGTCAAGACGCCGCTCTACAGCTTGGGTTCGCTGAGGTACCTGATCCCGCGGGTCAGCCAGACGTCTAGGTGGTCGACCCGGCCGTCGCCGTTGCGGTCGCCGAGACCCGCGGTCAGCGCCTGGCTGAACGCGACCCGGCCTACGGCCTCGGAGGACCGCTCGAGCACGGAGTTCCCGCCCGTCTGGTCTATCCCGGTCCCGGGGCCTGGGATGACGACGATGCTTCTGCCCCCGTCGACGAGGGTGTAGGAGCCCCCTCGCCCGCCGATGTACTCGGCAAAGGTGTTGACGTCGATGGCCTGCTGCGCGGCGTTCTGCGCGACGTACTTGAGCAGCCCGGGTCCGCGGTTGTAGGCGAGGTCCCCCAGGAACTCGACGACCCGCGCGCTGGTCGGGGGAGCGAGGCCGGCCTCCAGGAAGCGATTCGCCATGGCCCTGTCCGTCTGCGCACGGAGCAACCCGCCGTAGACGATGTTCGTGATGGTGTCGTTGGCGACGTTGCGCGCTCCGGCGTAGGCGTCCTTGTGCACGCTCTCGATCTGCATGATGCCGACCGCCGCGGGGTTGGACGGCACGGCCTGCCTGAGACCGGACTCGGTCTTGGCCATGTACTTGAGGAACTCGGGCCGGATGCCGAACTCCTTGCCGACGGCCGTGAAGACCTTGTCGAGCTGCGCCGGCTTGAGCGTGGTCGAGTTGCCCGGGACGGCGAGTGCGTCGTGGACCCGCTTCGAGAGACGCATGTATTCGGCCTTCTTCTCGGGGAGCCTCCGTTCCGGGTCGAGGATGGTGGTGCCCTTGGCCAGCAGGCCCTGGACCCTGTTGTCGAAGGTCTGGCCCGCGAACAGCGCCCAGTCGAAGAGGGTTCCGTCGGCCAGCGCCGCCTGCGTCTGCGCGCGCAGCGCTGCCCAGCGCGCGGCGCCTTCGGGGCTGAGCCGGCCTTGCGCCAGGGAGCGGTTGAGGTCCGCCTCCAGGCGGGGATAGCCGGCCTGCACCGCGGCGACCCGCGCCTCGTGCGTGGGCAGGGTGCGGATGCGGTCTCCCTCGGTGCGGATCTTGTTGAACAGGGTCGGGTCCTTGGCAATGAGTTCGTCGATGAGGGCAGCGAGCTGTTCCTCAAGCTCCCGGTGATGGCCCTCGGGCCGGAGGTCCTGGGGGGCCTCCGGGGCGACGGCCCCCGGCAGGGCCGCCGGGACGATGGCGAGCGCGGCCTGGACGCGGCCGGCGAGCTCGGAAGCGATCGAGCCCGTCGGCTCGGCCTGCGCCGTAGGGGCCGGGCTCAGGAGACAGAGGGAGAGCAGCGGCAGGAGCATGGATAAGACTCTATCCCAAATCGGGCCGGGACGGCATCGGACCAAAGGTCCAGAAGGGACCGGTCTTTGGACCTAATTAATTGATAGAATTTCCATCCGCATATGCAGGACCCGGTCCGCGAAGCTCCCGCCGTCTCCGCGCCTCTCGACACGCAGCGCTCGCTCGAGGAGGCGCGCCTGGCCCTGGCCGAGGCCCTGCGCGCCCGGCCCGTCCCGCTGCAGCCTCTCCCGGAGCGGGCCGCGGCTCAGCGGCCCGAGGTCTGGAGCGCCGGCCTCTCCCTGCTGGGCGCCCTGCTCGCGCTCCCCGCGGCCGCCGGGCTCCTGGTCCCGGCCCTGCGCGCGGGCAGCGTCGTCCACGGCTTGAGCTTCGCCGTGTACGGCTTCGGCATGGTCGCCATGTTCCTGGCCAGCGCGCTCTTCCACAGCCGAGCCGGCGAGGAGCGGGGCTGGCTCAAGAACCTGGACTACTGCGCCATCGCGCTCATGATCGCGGGCACGATCACGCCCTACTGCACCATCGCCCTCGGCGGGACGCTCGGCGCCTGCGCCCTGGCGGGGGTCTGGCTCGCCGCCCTGGCCGCCATCGTCCTGCGCCTGGCCCGCCCCGCCCTGCCCAAGTGGGTCCTGATCTCCTTCTTCCTGGCCATGGGCTGGATCGGCGGGATGGTGGTCCTGCCCAGCGCCGGCGTGCTGGGCCGGGCGGGGGTCGCGCTCACCTTGCTGGGAGGGCTCGTCTACTCCGTGGGCACGGTCGTCTTCAACCGCAACGAGGACGACGTCGAGCCGCCCGGCTTCGGCGCCCACGAGGTCTGGCACCTCTTCATCCTGGGCGGGGCGGCCAGCCATTACCTCGCCATCCTCCTGTTCCTGGCCCCTGCCTAGGGAGGGCCTGAGCCTCAGCGCTTCATGCCACAGGAGCCGCTCTGCTTGGCGTAGTACTGCTGGTGGTACTCCTCGGCCCGGTAGAACTCGCCGGCGGGCGCGATCTGGGTGACCACCCGGCCCGCATAGCGGCGTGAAGCCGCGAGCCGGGCCTTGGAGGCCAGGGCCGCCTTCTTCTGCTCCTCGTCCGTGTAGAAGATCGCGGAGCGGTACTGGTCCCCCACGTCCGGGCCCTGGCGGTCGAGCGTGGTCGGGTCGTGGATGCGCCAGAAGACAGTGAGCAGCTCCTCGTAGCCGATCCGGGACGGGGCGTATTCGACGCGCACGGTCTCCGCATGTCCGGTCTTGCCCGCGCAGACCAGCTTGTAGCTCGGGTCCTTGGCCGTGCCGCCCGCGTAGCCGACCTCGGTCCTGACCACGCCGGGCAGCCGGCTGAAGGCTTCCTCCACGTGCCAGAAGCAGCCGGCCGCGAACATGGCCGTCTTGGTCTCGGGCCCGGCTGAGGCGAAGAGCCGGCGGTACGGACTGTAGCCCTCGGCCTCCAGGCGGTCGGCCGGCACGAAGCGCAAGGATGCGGAGTTGACGCAGTAACGCAGCCCGCCGGGGCCAGGGCCGTCCGGGAACACGTGTCCCAGATGACTGTCGCCCTGCCGGGAACGGACCTCGGTCCGTTCCATTCCCAGGGAGCGGTCGGACCCGGTTCTCACGGCGCCGTCCGCGATGGGCTTGGTGAAGCTCGGCCAGCCCGTGCCGGAGTCGAACTTGTCCGTGGAGGAGAAGAGCGGCTCGCCGCTCACCACGTCCACATAGATGCCGGGGGCGTGGTTGTCCCAGTAGGCGTTGGAAAACGGCGGCTCGGTGCCGCACTGCTGGGTCACGCGGAACTCCTCTGGGGTGAGCCTGCGGCGCAGGTCTTCGGTGGAGGGCTTGTCGGATCGGCTCATGCGACCTCCTTCCGTCCAGGCCGGCAGGGTCGAGCACGGCAAGACCGCGGCCAGCAGGAACGGCAGAGTCCTCGGGATATTCATATCCTCTCAGATGAGTGCGCGTCACGGGGCGAATGTTACATCACGCGAGCCGTTCTTTGATAGAATCAGCGGGCGTGGAGCAAGGCTTCGACCCGGACTATCTGGACCGCCTGCGCCGCCGCGATTCCGCCGCGGTGGAGATCGTGGTGCGCCGCCATTCGGGGGACCTCTTCAACGGCGCCCTGGCCCTGGGCCTGCGCGAGAACGCGGCCGAGGAGCTGGTGGCCGAGACCTTCGCGGCGTTCCTGGAGGCGGCGCCCCGCTTCGAGGGGCGTTCCTCGGTCAAGACTTTCCTCTTCGGCATCCTCTACCGCAAAGCCATGGAGAAGGGCCGCAAGGCCGCGCGCGAGAAGGCGGTCGACCCCATCGACGCGGCCTTCGAGAACCGCTTCAACTTCGTCGGCCATTGGAGCCAGCCGCCCCGCGGGCCGGAGGAGGAGACCCTGGCCCGCGAGGTGACGGAGCTCATCGAGGCCTGTCTCAAGGGCCTGCGGCCCCTGGAAAGGGCGGCCTTCCTGCTCAAGGAGGTGGAGCGCGAGAGCAGCGGATCGGTCGGTAACGCCCTGGAGGTGAAAGACACTCATCTGCGGGTGCTGCTGTTCCGGGCCCGCAACAAGCTGCGCGATTGCTTGGAGAAACGCTGGGGGAAGGGATGAGCCTGCCGGTCAACTGCCATCGGGTGTGCCTGTGGCTCAGCCGCGGCGAGGCGGAGGACGCCTCCTGGCCGGCCAGGATCCTGGCGGCCGCGCACCTGGCCTGGTGCCCCCACTGCCGCCGCTACCGCCTCCAGCTGGAGCTCATCGGCGACGCGGCGCGGTTGAGCCGGGCTCACCTGGCCGACCCGGAGCGCGTCCGGGACCTGCAGACCCGCATCTTGCGCCGCCTGCTCTCCGGCGGCGGGGGGCCGGGCTAGGCCCGGCGGGAGGCGGCATGTATTTCGATAGATTCGATCCGATGAAGGGCGAGAGCCTGCAGATCCTCGACCCCATGGGCAGGCTCCGGGAGGACCTGCGGCCGGACCTCCCCGACGAGCGCGTCAAGCAGCTCTACGAGCGCATGTTCGTCATGCGTTTGGCCGACCGCATGGGCATGAACCTGCAGCGCGAGGGCGGCATGGGCACCTACGCCCCGTTCTACGGCCAGGAGGCGGCCCAGGCCTCCTCCGCCTTCCTGGACCCGTCCGACTGGATGGTCCCCACCTATCGCGAGAGCGGGGCGCTCTTCCTGCGCGGCGTGCCTTTGGCCAACCTCTACCGCTACTGGATGGGCGACGAGCGCGGCATGTTCATGCCTGAGGGTTCGCGCACCTTGCCCATCGCCATCGTGGTCGGCTCCCAGCCCCTGCACGCCGTGGGCCTGTCCTGGGCCATGAAGCTCAAGGGCGAGAAGTCCGCGGCCGCGGCCTATTTCGGCGACGGGGCCAGCTCCCAGGGCGACGTGCACGAGGCCATGAACTTCGCGGGCGTGTTCCAGACCCCCACGGTCTTCATCTGCCAGAACAACCAGTTCGCCATCTCCTTGCCGCGCAAGCAGCAGACCGCGGCCGCGACCATCGCCCAGCGGGCCGCGGGCTACGGCTTCCCGGGCCTGCTCATAGACGGCAACGACATCTTCGCCGTGGCCGCGGCCATGCAGGAGGCGCTGGCCGACGCGCGCGCGGGCAAGGGCCCCCGGCTCATCGAGATGCTCACCTACCGGCTGGGGCCGCACACCACGGCCGACGACCCCACCAAGTACCGCGCCGACGCGGAGATCGAGAAGTACAAGCCCTTCGACCCGCTGCTGCGCCTGCGCGCCTACCTGGAGTCCAAGAAGCTCTGGAGCGAGACCCACGAGGCGGACTTGCTCAAGAGCGGCCAAGCCGAGGTGGAGGAGGCGGCCAAGAAGGCCAAGGCCATGGCGCCAGCGTCCCCCGACGACATCTTCGCCTACACCTACCGCGCCATGCCGCCCTATCTGGCGCGCCAGCGCGAGGAGCTGCACGACTTCCTCCAGTCGCAGGGCAAGGTGGAGGCGCACCATGGCTAAGCTCAATCTCGTCTCCGCGCTCAACATGGCTCTGGACCAGGAGATGGCGCGCCAATCGCGCATGCTCATCCTGGGCGAGGACGTGGGCCGCGAGGGCGGAGTGTTCCGCGTGACCGACGGCTTGCAGAAGAAATATGGGGCTGACCGCGTGGTGGACACCCCGCTGGCCGAGTCGGCCATCGTGGGCGCCGCGCTCGGGTTGGCGGCAGGAGGGATGCTCCCCGTCGCGGAGATCCAGTTCGAGGGGTTCCTCCATGTGGCCATGGACCAGCTCTGCAACCAGATCGGCCGCTACCGCAGCCGCAGCCGCGGCCGCTACCAGCTGGGCCTGGTCATCCGGGTGCCCTGGGGCGGCGGCATCCATGCTCCGGAGCACCACTCGGAATCGCCCGAGGCCTTGCTGGCGCACACCCCGGGCCTGACCGTGGTCCAGCCGTCCAACCCTTACGAGGCCAAGGGCCTGCTGCTCTCGGCCCTGCGCCTGGGCGAGCCCGTGGTGTTCTGCGAGCCCAAGCGCATCTACCGGGCCATCAAGGCCGAGGTGCCCGAGGCGGACTACACGGTGCCTATCGGCAAGGCCTCGGTGGCTCGCAAGGGCAAGGACCTGACCATCGTGGCCTGGGGCGCCATGATGCGCGAGGCCCTGGAGGCGGCCGAGGAACTGCAGGCCGCGGGTGCTTCCGCCGAGGTCATCGACCTGCGCACCCTCTCGCCCATGGACTCCGAGACCGTGGTGGAGTCGGTGCGCAAGACGGGCCGCCTGGTCATCGCCCATGAGGCCCCGAGGACCTTGGGCCTCGGGGCGGAGATCGCGGCGCGCGTGAGCGAAGAGGCTCTGACCAGCCTGCTGGCGCCCATCGAACGCGTCACTGGCTTCGATACGGTGATGCCGCTCTCACAGCTCGAGGACTATTATCTGCCGGACCATCGCCGCGTGCTGGCCGGCGCGCGCAAGGCGCTGGCCACATGACAGCCAACGCATTTCCAGATGGCTGTCAGTGCCTGGGCGCTACCGCGCTCAGGCGCATAAAGGGGGTGTAATGGCTTACGAGTTCAAGTTCCCGGATGTGGGCGAAGGTCTGACGGAAGGCGAGATCGTGCAGTGGAAGGTGAAGGTCGGCGACCTGGTCGCCAGCCATCAGGTCATCCTGGAGGTGGAGACGGACAAGGCGGTCGTCGAGATCCCGGCCCCGGAGGCGGGCTTTATCCTGAGCCTCAAGGGCGGCCCCGGCGACATCATTAAGGTCGGCGAGGTCATTGCCGTGATCGGCACCGAGGCGGAGCTCAAGGCCGTCCAAGCCAAGGCCCCGGCCCCCGCGCCCAAGCCCGCCCCAGCCCCGCCTCCCGCCCCCCAGCCGGTCGCCCCTCCCCCTGAGCCGTATACTGTGCAGGGACCCAGCGTGGGCGTGGTCGGCTCACTGGAGGAAGCTCCTGAGGACGCGCCGCCCGCGCCCGAGCCCAAGGCCCCGCCCCCGGTCATCCGGCCGCGCGTGGAGGCCTTGCCCAAGGACCGCGACCTGGCCAAGCGACTGGGCGTGGACATCGAGCAGATCCACGGCACCGGCCCAAAGGGCCGCGTGAGCGAGGAGGACATCCGCAAGGCCGCCGAGCTCGGGACGCCGGAGAAGGGCGCGCACGTCTCCGAGGGAGTGAAGGCCGCGGACGGCTACGGGCCCGTGGAGCGCGTGCCCCTGCGCGGCCTGCGCCGCCGCATCTCCCAGGCCATGACCGAGTCCTTGGCCAAGACCGCGCAGGTCACGACCATGGACGAGGCGGACGTGGACGAGCTCTGGCGCATCCGCGAGAAGATGAAGGCCGAAGCCCAGTCCCAGGGCGTGCACCTGACCTTGCTGCCCTTCCTGGTCAAGGCCGTGGTGGGCGCGCTCAAGCGTGTCCCGGAGATGAACACCACATTGGACGAGGTCAAGGGCGAGATCGTGTTCAAGGCCTACTACCACATCGGCGTGGCGGTGGATACGCAGGACGGGCTCATCGTGCCCAACGTCAAGGACGCGGACAAGAAGACCATCCTGCAGATCGCCCGCGAACTGGAAGAGCTGGCTCAGAAGGCGCGGCGCCGGATCCTCGACGTCAGGGACCTCAAGGGCGGGAGCTTCACCATCACCAACTACGGCTCCATCGGCGGGCTCTTCGGCACGCCCATCATCAACTATCCGGAGGCGGGCATCCTGGGAGTGGGGCGCATGGTGGAGAAGCCCGCGGCCGAGCAGGGCGCCATCCGCATCAAGAAGATCCTGCCCTTGTCGCTGACCTTCGACCACCGCCTGGTCGACGGAGGCCACGCCCAGCATTTCCTCAACGACGTGCTGCGCCACCTCTCCGACCCGGACCTGATCCTGGTCGGGATATGACGACGATCCCCCGGGAGGGACTGTGATGAAGAGACTGGCTCTCGCCGCGATGACCGTGGCCTTGGGTTCCTGCGTGGTCCTGGCCCAGGAAGGGAAGAAAGCCGCCTCACCCTCCGTGACGCGGGTGGAGGGGACCAAGTCCGCGGCCCCGAAGAAGGAGACCCGGAAGGCGAAGAAGGGCAAGGCTGTGGCCGAGGACTACACTCCCGAGGCTTCGGAGTACGGCAAGAAGGCCAAGTGCCCGGTCTCGGGCGAGGACCTCGTGGTCTCGGCGGACACCAAGTCCGTCAAGTACAAAGGCAAGACCTACTACTTCTGCTGCCCGGGCTGCGCGCCTTCCTTCAAGAAAAACCCGGCCAAGTACGCCAAGTAGCCGGCCCGGTCCTAGGACTTAAGACTCGTCCCGGGAGGGACATCCGTCCCTGTGCGGCAGCCGCGCGTCCATGATAGGATGCCGGCATGAGCCTCCTGGCCGTCGCGCTGATCGCCCTGGCCCTCCCGTCTCGGGCCGCCGCCCAGCCGGCTCTCGAGGACGCCGCACGAGCGGCGCGGGCCCTGCTCCAGTCCAGTCCAGTCCTGGCCGTCGCCGCGCCCCAGGCGCAGAGCGCGCCCCCGGGCTCCGGCTCCCAGGTCATCCCCCGGTTCCAGCAGAAGGTGTTCCCGGCCCCGGCCCAGGGCGCCTGCGGCCTCAAGAGCTTCACGGTCATGGACTACGAGGAGCGCTCCCGGGACGAGGACTTCGACCGCGCCCGCATCTCCCTGATGGGGGCCGTGATCGAGACCACCGCTCCCGGCTGCATCCGCGACTACGGCGTCGTCCAGTTCATCCGCGGCTGCGTCTACCACGTCCGCTACGACGCCCGCACCGGCGCGGAACTGGAGCGGACCTTTGACGTGGCCCGGCGCCTGCGCGGGGTGCGCGTTGTCTTCAGCCACCCGGGCTACGAAGTCGACACCAACGACGAGGACCCGCTCTACTCCGGCTCGCCGGAGGTGGATGACCGTCTCGGCCTGGCCTACGTGCCGAACTTCCGCCTGCGCCTGCGTCCCGACCGGGCGAGCCTGCTCGCGGACCTGCGCGCCTTCGACCTGCCCGACCAGCGCACCTTCCTCATGGACCATCCGGAGCCGACCGCGGTGGTCTTCGTGACCGACGTGCCGGACGGCGGCGTGTCCATGACCAGCGAGGACAAGGGCCGCATCACGGCGAACAACACCTCGCTGGACTTCCGGACCTGCCTCTACCGGCTGCGCGACGTCCCGACCTCCGGCAGCCCGGCCGGCGAAGGGACGGCTCCCGAGAGCGGCGGCCCCATCCAGTGCTTCGGCTGGGCCTCCCGCTACACCTACGACATCGCGGCCCAGGAGTTCGTGACGGACGCTTTCCAGGGCGTGGACCCGTACTGCAGCCAGGCTCCTGAGCGGGTCCCTCTTCCGGGGTCCTGAGCGTTCAGCGCCGGTCTTCTTCTCTTCCGGTCTCTATGTGGAACTTGTGCAGGATGCGGTGCAGGACTGGGGCCAGGATGATGCCGACCGAGACCAGGAGCACCAGGCCGGAGTAGAGCGCGTAGCCCGAGGCGAAGAGCTTCGCTCCGCGGGAAGACAGACGGTCGACAGGCCCCATCCCTCCCATGATCATGGAGGCGTTGAGGAGGGAATCGGTCCAGCCCAGGCTTCCCCAATGGTGGTAGCCGAGCACTCCCGCGGACAGAGAGGCGAGGATCACGCCCAGAGCTGAGGCGGCATGTCCCGTCAGGCGCAGCAGGAAAAGGCGGCGGGAGGCCAGCGGGTGGTGTCTTCTTTCGTACACGCGCCGCTATCCTACCAAAGGCCGGGCGACGCGCGCCATCTCAGACGTCCAGGATGACCCGGGCCATGATGCGCGTCCGGTTTGCTGCCACCTCCAACCCGTGATAGGTCGCGGCCTTGACCTCGCGCTCCAAAGACAGGGCCTTCTCGGTCCGGACGCGCAACGCCGCCGTGAAGCCCAGCGGCCCCGCCTCGGCGACTTCCATCCCTGAAGGGACGGTCCGCTTCGCCCCGATGAGGTAGATCAGCTCGGAGAGCCAGGCCACGAGCACGTCCTCGGGAGAGTCGCCTTTGCAGCACAGCCGCAGGGTCTTGGGCCCGCTCCGGCCTGGCCGCAATCCGTAGACCGCCAGCAGGCCTTGGGCCGCGGCACGGTAGAAAGAGGGCCAGTCCGGGGCCCGGACCTCTAGGCATATCTCCGAAGTGTGCGGCAGGATGCGGAAGACCGCTCTCATCCTTTCACCACGCCGATGGGCCGCATCCTCGCCACCTTGCGCGATATCCCGGACCTGTGGCAGGCCTCCACCACCTCGGAGACGTCCTTGTACGCGCAGGGCGCCTCCTCGGCCAGCCCGCGCAGGGAGTCCGTGCGCACCTCGATGCCCTGGCGCTTGAGCTGGTTGAGGAGTTCGCGGCCCTGGACCTGCTTCAGGGCCTGGGTCCGGCTCATCATGCGCCCCGCACCGTGCGCGGTGGTGCCCCAGGTCTCCTTCATGGCCGCTTCCGTGCCCACGAGCACGTAGGAGGCCGTACCCATGGAGCCCGGTACCAGCACCGGCTGACCTACGGTTCGGTAAGCTGCCGGGACTTCCGGCCGGCCAGCCGGGAAGGCGTGCGTGGCGCCCTTGCGGTGCACGCACAGGCGGCGGAGCTTCCCATCCACCTCGTGCTCCTCGACCTGGCACAGGTTGTGGGCCACGTCGTAGACCACGCGCAGGCCCAGGTCCCGGCCCAGGACCCTGAACAGGGCCTGGCGGGCCAGATGCGTGATGACCTGGCGGTTGGCCCGGGCGAAGTTGGCGCCCGCGCACATGGCCCCGTAGTAGGCCTGCCCTTCGGGTGAGGAGAAGGGCGCGCAGCAGAGCTGGCGGTCGGGCAAAGAGATGCCGTACTTGCGCGCCGCGGACTGCATGGAGCGCAGGAAGTCGTCGCAGATCTGGTAGCCGCAGCCCCGCGAGCCCGTGTGGATGAGCAGGACCAACTGGCCCGGGAACAGCCCGAACAGCGCGGCCGTGCCGGGCTCGAAGACCTCGGCGACCTCCTGCAGCTCGAGGAAATGGTTCCCGCTCCCTAAAGTGCCCAGCTGGTTCTGGCCGCGCTCCACCGCGCGCGGGCTGGGCCGCTCCGGGTCGGCATCGGACAGGGCGCCGCCGTCCTCCACGTTCTCCAGGTCGCCGCGCTCTCCGTAGCCCTTGTCCACGGCCCAGCGCGCGCCCTTCAGGAACACTTTGCGCAGCTCCTCTTTCCCGAGCCGCACCGGCCCTTCCGCGCCCACTCCCGAAGGCACGGCCGCGAAAAGCGCGTCCATGAGCCGGGGCACGGCCGCCTTGACCTCCGCGGCCTTGAGGTCGGTGCGCAGCAGGCGCACGCCGCAGGAGATGTCGTAGCCTACGGCCCCGGGGCTGATGACGCCGTCTTCGGCCGAGGTGGCCGCCACCCCGCCCACGGGCATGCCGTAGCCCCAGTGCGCGTCGGGCATGGCCAGGGAATAGCGCACGATGCCGGGCAGGCAGGCGACGTTGGCCACTTGGTCCGCCACCTTCTCGGCCTCGAACTTGGGGAGCATCCGCTCCGTGGCGTAGACCAGTCCGGGCACGCGCATGGCGCCCGCCCGCGGCAGCTCCCAGCGGAAATCGTCGAGCTTACGGAACCTCATTGGCGCCGCCTAGAAAATATAGGAATAACGCCGCAGAGCGGCCCGCAGGCCGCTCTCATTGAAGGGCCTGGCCGCGGCGAGGAAGGTCCCGAAGAGCCGGTCGCAGAGCGCGAAGGAGATGCCGAAGTTCGCGGCCATGTGGCCCTCGTCATCGAGGACCGTGTGGTGCAGGATGTGGAGCCGGCGCGTGGTCGCGAACCAGGAGCGCAGCAGGGGGGCCTGCTCCAGCCATATCCCTTTGATGTGCGTCGCGTCGTGGACATAGTTGAAGAAGACCGAGGACCAGGCCAAAGAGGCGCCTACGAAGGCGGCCGCCGTCGGCCAGGCCGCGCCGCAGGCTCGGAGCAGGGCGAGGCAGGCCAGGATGGCCAGGACCACGGGAACCAGCCACTCCAGACCGATGGCGCCCAGGCCCAGGCGCCCCTTCGTCGAGCTCAGGTACGGCCCGGGCCTGACCAGCGGCTGCCGGGGGCCGTAGATGACCAGATGGTGGAGCATGTGGTCGCGGCTGAGGAACTCGATGCGGTTGCTGTGGAGCAGGATGTGCAGCCAATAGCCGTAGACCTCGGCGAAGGCGCAGCCTGCCGCAGCGGCGATGAGCAGTCGGGGGACCATGTCAAAGGAAGCGCCGGACCAGGCCCAGGATGCCCTGGGAGACGGCGGAGCGGTGGGCGCTGCGGCCGGATTTTGAGAGGACTTCTTCCCGGTGGTTCATATACCAATCATAGCTCTCGACCATCATATCAACGTCCGACCAGCGGGGCTCCCAGCCCAGTTCGGCCTTGGCCTTGGAGATGTCGAAGAAGAGCTCCTCGCCGTACATGGCATGGTAGGGGCCCAGAGGCGAGAGCCCCAGGGCCGAGCCCAGGCGCATGAGCGCGAGGGCCGGGGCCTTGGGCACGGACCTCACCCGCGAGCCGGTCCCGGCGTGGCGGCAGAGCGCCTCGAGGCATCCGCGCATGGTGCCGAAGCGTTCGGCGCCGCAATTGTAGCAGGCCGCGCCGGGCCGGGCCGCGGCGAGCAGGCAGGCCTCGGCCAGGTCGCCGGCGTGCACGAACTGCCAGCGGTTGCCGCCGTCGCCCAGCACCGGGATGTTGGCGCCCTGGCTCACCCATTCGAAGAGGATCTGGAAGATGCCCAGCCGGCCGTGCCCCAGGATGGTGCGCGGCCGGATGACCGTAACGTCGAGCCCGCGGGAGGCCTGCTCCAGGCAGAGCTTCTCGGCCTCCAGCTTGGCGCGGCCGTAGTCCTCCAGGGGGACCGGAACGGCCTCCTCGGTGACCGGGTTGCGCGCGGGCTTGCCGTAGACCGCGCTCGATGAGGTGTGCACCACCTTGCGCGCGCCCGCCGCGGCCGCGGCCCGCAGCAGGACCGCGGTCCCGGCGCCGTTGACCGACCAGAACAGCTCGCGGTCCCTGGCCAGGGGCACCTGGGCCACGTTGTGGAAGACCCAATCCATGCCCGCGCAGGCGGGAGCCACGGCGGCTTGGTCGCGGATGTCTCCGCGCAGGTACTCCACGCCGGGCCTGGGGGGCTGGGGCGACGCGAGGTCGAAGACGCGCACCGCGTGGCCGGCCTCCTGGAGGCGCGCCGCCAGGAGGTCCCCGAAGTATCCGCAGCCGCCCGTGACCAAGACCCTCATGGAAGGAGTTTTGACGGACATAATGATACAATTTCGACGAGGTGCCGCCCTTTAACTTCTGATTCCAGAGAAAAGGGCTGGCAGAACAGAAGTTAAAGGGCGGCACCTGGACCATGGCAGACATCCCTCTCTGCGTCGACCTCGATGGGACCCTCGTCCGATCGGACTTGCTCATCGAGTCCGCCGCGGCCTTGGTCAAGACCCAGCCCTGGCGTCTTCTCGTCCTGCCCTTCTGGTCCGTCCGCGGCCTCGCGTTCCTCAAGCGCCGCCTCGCCGACTCCGCGTCCCTGGACGTGGACGCCCTGCCTCTGCACGGCCCGCTCCTGGAGCGCCTGCGCGAGGCGAAGGCGGCCGGACGCAGGCTCGTGCTGGCCACCGCGGCCGACGAGTCTCTGGCACGTCGGGTCGCGGGCCGTGTCGGGCTCTTCGACGAGGTCCTGGCCAGCGCCGACGGGGTCAACCTCATCGGAGAGGCCAAGGCCCGGGTCCTGGTGGAGCGCTTCGGCTGGGGCGGCTTTGACTACGCGGGAGACCATGCCAACGACCTCCCGGTCTGGCGCGCGGCCCGCAAGGCCATCCTGGTGGACGCTCCGGAGCGCCTGGCCGAGGAGGTCGCGGCCCTGGTGCCGGTCGAGCGCGTCTTCTCTTCGGATCTGGGCCGGCTGCGTGAGGCCTGGCGCGCTGTGCGGCCGCACCAGTGGGGGAAGAACCTCATCGTCTTCGTCCCGGTCGTCGCCTCCCACCGGCTGGAACTGCCCGTCCTCGGCCAGGCGCTGTCGGCCGCCGCTGCCTTCAGCCTCTGCGCCTCCAGCGTCTATCTGCTCAACGACCTGCTGGACCTGCAGGCCGACCGGGCCTCGCCGGTCAAGAAGGCGCGACCCTTCGCGGCCGGGTCCCTGCCTCTGTCCTGGGCCCTGCTGGCCCTGCCCCTGCTCGCGGCCGCGGCCGGCATCGCGTCCCTCCTGCCCGCCGAGTTCGGCTGGGTCCTGGCCGGCTACTACGTCCTGACGCTCCTCTATTCCCTGAAGCTGCGCTCGGTCGTGGTCCTCGACGTGCTCTGTCTGGCCGGCCTCTACACCGCCCGCCT
The DNA here is from genome assembly GCA_016212825.1 of Elusimicrobiota bacterium. GTDB lineage: Bacteria > Elusimicrobiota > Elusimicrobia > UBA1565 > UBA9628 > UBA9628. The sequence continues at coordinate 31,366 of JACRDS010000013.1, forward strand.
CTTCGCCGGCCACGCGGCCACGGGCATCCCCTACTCCCCTTGGCTCTCCGGCTTCTCCCTGTTCCTGTTCCTCAGTCTGGCCTTGATGAAGCGGTATGTGGAGTTCTCGGGATCGGCCGCAGCCCCAGCCGGAAGGGGCTACGGGGCCGCCGACGCGCTGCTGTTGAGGAACGCGGGGCTCGCCGGGACTCTGGCCGCGGTGCTGATCTTCGCCTTCTACATCCGCAGCCAGGCCGTGGCCCCGCTGTACACGCGCCCCGGCCTCCTGTGGCTCGTCGGGCTCCTCATCCTCTTCGCCCTGGGCCGCATGTGGCTGCTGGCCCGGCGGGGCGGGCTCGACGACGACCCTGTGCGCTTCGTGCTCCGGGACAAGACGAGCTGGCTCTGCGCGGCCCTGACCGCCGCCGTGCTCGCGGCCGCGAGCGGGTGGACCTCATGAACTGGTCGAGCCGCATCGTCGGGGCTCTGGTGGAGTCGGTCTGCGCCGGGCTGGCGGCCGGCCAGCCGCCGCTGGCGGCGCCTTTCGACGATGTGGCCCGCTTCGTCGACGAGGCCGTGGGCCGCATGCCCTCGCCGCAGGGTCTGGGAGTGCGCCTGCTGGCCATCGCCTTCGACCTCAGCGCCTTTCCGTCCTGCGGAGAACTCTTCCACCGCCTCGACCCGGAGGCACGTGCCGCGCGCCTGAGCGCCTGGCGGCAGAGCCGGCTGGCCGTGTGCCGGCAGTTCGTGCGCCTGCACGAGAGCCTGGCCGTGTTCCGGCTCTACGCGCGGCTGGAGCCCGGGGAATGAGCGAGCGGGCCTCGGTCGCGGTGGTCGGGTCCGGCCCTGGCGGGGCCGTGGCCGCCTGCGTCCTGGCCGAGGCGGGTCGCGACGTCATCCTCGTGGAGGAAGGGCCGGGCCTGGGGCAGCAGTCCTGCCGGCCTTTCTCCATCGAGGAGATGACCCAGAAGTACCGCCACGGCGGGGTCACGGCCGCCCTGGGCCCCTGCCCGGTCGCCTATGTGGAAGGCTGCGCCGTGGGCGGGGGCAGCGAGGTCAACAGCGCGCTCTACCACAGGGCTCCGGCGGCTCGCCTCGAGGAATGGGCCCGGCGCTTCGCGGTGGAGGGGCTGGGGGAGAAGGACCTGGCTCCCCATTTCGAGGCGCTGGAGGCCGAGCTCTCGGTGCTGCGCGATTCCACCGAAGTCCATCCGGCCGGCCGCAAGCTCGCGGCGGGCGCCGCGAGCCTGGGGCTGGAATGCCGCCAGGCCCCGCGCATGGCCCGGCCCGGACCAGGCCCCCTGCACCGGCTCGCCATGTCCGACACCTACATCCCGCGCGCGCTCAAGGCCGGCTGCCGCCTCCTGGACCAGACCAGAGTCGAGCGCCTGCAGCGCCGCGGCCGCGGCTGGGTCCTCAAGGCGCGGACTCTCGGTCCTCTATTCGAAATCGAGGCGGACCAGGTCTTCCTGGCCTGCGGCGCCATCCAGACCCCGGCCCTCCTGCGCCGCAGCGGCCTGGCGCCGCGCGCCGGCGCGACGCTCGCCATCCATCCCATGGCCAAGCTGGTCGCGCAGTTCCCGGAGGAGGTCAACGGCCCGGACCTGGGCGTGGCCGCCCAGCAGGTCAAGCCCCCGCACGGGCGCTGGTCCTTCGGCTGCTCGATCAGCTCGCCCCAGAACCTGGCCTTGAACCTGCTGGACTATCCGGAGCCGCTCTCGCGCTTGGCGCGGGATTGGCGGCGCATGGCTTCCTTCTACGTCATGGTCCCGGGCTCGGGCCGCGGGGAGGTCGGGCTCCTGCCGGGCTGCCCCGACCCTCTGGTGCGCTACGCGCTCTCGCCCGAGGAGCTGCGCGGCCTCGACGACGGGCTTCAGGAGCTGGCGCGGCTGCTCCAGGCCGCCGGCGCCGAGAGGGTGTTCGCGGCTCCGGCGGCGGGGCCCGACGCGCGGCTGACCACCCTGCACCTGATGGCGTCCTGCCCCATGGGCGAGCACGGCGGCCTCTGCGCGGCCGACTCTTTCGGGAGGGTGCGCGGCAGCGAGGGGCTCCGGCTCGCGGACGCGAGCCTGTTCTGCGGGCCGCTCGGGGTCAACCCGCAGGGCACGGTCATGGCCCTGTCCCGCCGCAACGCTCTGGCTTTCCTGAAAGGGGGGCCAGAGGAGTGAACGGCCGGGACGACGATCTGGAAGCCATAAAGGCTCTGATCGGCCGCGGGGAATACGACGAGGCCGCGCGATTGTGCGAAGAGGCGCTGGCGCGGGGGGAGGGCGACCCCAGGCCTCTGATCCTGAAGGCCGAGATCCTGATGGGCCGGAAGGACTACGATGGAGCCCGGCGCTGCGTCGACGCGGTGCTGAGCCGGGACCCCTCCCACGCCTGGGCCTTGAGGGTGAAAGGCGAGATCTGCGCCGAGGCGGGCGACCCTGAGGCCGCGGCGGAGCAGTTCCAGACGGCGATACGTCTGGACGGCTCCTCCGGCGCCGCGTGGTCCTATCTTGGCCTCGGCAAGCTCCATATCCTGAAAGGCGAGCATCCCCTCGCGATAGAGGCCCTCGAGAAAGCGCTGTCCCTGGCCCCGGATTCCCCGGGCATCCTCTATGCCCTGGAAAGAGCGCGCCATCCCGAGCGCGAGCATCTGGCGGCGGGCGAGGCCCACATCGAGGCGGGCAGATATGACCTGGCCGAGAAGGAACTCAACGAGGCCATAAGGCTGGCGCCGTCGGGCCGGGCCTATCGCGCGCTGATCGGCGTCTATAAGAAGCAGAAGAAAGTCGACCTGTGCGTCGAAGCCAGCGCGGGATACATGCCGGTGGCCGAGGCGGAGGAGCGCGTGGGCAACCTGGAGCTGGAGCGCCGGCTGCGCAGCGCCGCCAAAGACCCGCGGCGGGACGGCGAGTTCCGGGTGAAGATCGTCAAGACCCCGTATTTCGAGCCCGGCGGGGACGACGCCTACAATTATTCGCTGTTGCTGCCTCTGGGGCTGGGGCAGATCGTCTCCTATCTGAGGGCCAACGGCATAGCCGTCGACCAGGACGACCTGTACATCAAGATCAGCCATGACAACATGTTCGGGGCCCCGGAAGACCGGATCGACCCGGACGTCTTCTCGGACGAGAAGAGGGTCCTCGCATACGCCGCAGGCGGGCTGGACGCCGGCATCGAGTCCCTGATGGAGAGGATCGAGGCGAAGACCAAGCTCGCCGGGTATCCCGTCATCCTGCTGTCGATCGCCGGAGACCCCTCGAAGTCGGGGGGGGCCCTATTCGTGCTGGCTCTGGCCCGGTACCTGAAGGCCAGGTACGGCCCCTTCATCATGGTCGGCGGGATCGACAGCGAGATCGATTCCCTCCTGAGGTACGATACCAGGCACATCGATCTCATCGGCAGGGGCCGGGGAGAGCGGCTGCTGTTCGCGGTCCTGACGGCCTTGAGATACGGGGTGAGCATCGAGGCGATGCCCGGCCTGCCGGTGCGCAGGGACGGGAAGGTGGTGAGAGCGCACGGATACAACCCGTTCTGGACGGAGCCGGATTACGACGGCCTCCCCCTCCAGCTCTATCGCTACCGGCATTCCCGGGACATCGGGGGGGCGTCCGCGGAGCTGAAGGCGCTCGTGGACGGCTTCAACGGCAGCGGGACAGCCGTGTCCCCCTACATGTCGATGGAGGGCTGCTTCTACGGCTGCATCTTCTGCAACTCCTCGTCCACCAGCCAGGTCACCGTCTTGAGCCCCCGGGACGCGGTGGCGCGTCTGCGCGGCCTCAAGGAGAAGTACCGGCTGGACGGCTTCTTCTTCCTGCATCCGCTGATCAACATATCGAAGAAGTACCTCGACGGGTTCTGCGACGAGATCATCGGGTCGGGCCTGGACGTCCTGTGGTCCGACTGTGCGCGGGCCGACAACCTGGACCGGGACACGCTCCTGAAGATGCGGCGGGCGGGCTGCGTCCGGCTCGTGTACGGGATGGAGACCGCGAGCCCGCGGCTGCTGAGGTACATCGACAAGAGGATCAGCCTCAGGCGCCTGGAGGATATCCTGCGCTGGTCCGACGAGGCGGGCATCATGAACGGGCTGGAGGTCATATGCGGCTTCCCCGGGGAGACGGATGAGGACGTCCGGATGACGGTCGATTTCATCGAGCGGAACAGGGAACGCCTCGACTTCGTCTACTGCAACACGCTCTACATCGAGAAGCAGAGCCGGCTGTGCCTGTCCCCGGAGCGGTATGGGATAAGGTTCCTCGCGGACGGAGAGCGGCGGGAGGGCGCGGCGCCCGACAAGAAGGTCCGCTACGACGAGATCGACGGCCTGCGCTGGGAGGATAGGCTGAGGCAGATGGGCCGGGCCTACGGCGCCATAACGGAGTGCATCAAGAGGGTCAACCTGGACCTGCACTTCTACGAGAACGAGCACTTCATGTTCTATCTGTATTCCCGGCTCAAGGACAAGAAGAAGGTCGTCCAGGCGTTCCGAGGGGCCGCGGACGCCGTGTCCGCATGAGCGCGCGCCGCCCCCGGCTGGCCGCCCTGCTGCTCGGGCTGCTTTGCGCCGCGGTCCTGCTTGAGCTTGGGCTGCGCGCGGCCTGCCTGCCTCGCTTTCGGACTCCGGATGAGACGCGGGTCTTCACCCTCTACGCCGTGGGCGGCTCGACCACCCAGGGCCAGCCCTTCTCCCGGAGGCTCTCTTTCCCGGCCATCGTCAGCGCCATGTTCTCGGACCGGGCCCGGGGCCTGCCCATCCGCGTGCGCAACCTCGGGAAGGGGGGGGAGAACATCGGCGCGCAATGGCGCCGGCTCAGGCGGGAGCTCGCCTTCCGCCGCCGCGGCGCCCCGGGCGCCGTGCTCATCTACGCCGGCCTCGAGCCGGGAGGGCCCTGGCCCCAGGCCGGCTGGGCCGAGCGCCTGAGCCTGTGGTTCGAACGCCGGGTCGCGGTCCGCTCCTTCTTCCTGACGGACCTCGTGCAGCTGGTCAAGCAGAGCCGGCCGCCGCGGTACTCCCGCGCGTCCTACGAGTTCTACCTGCGCCAGACCGTGCGCCTGGCGCAGGACCGCGGCCTGGTCCCCGTGCTCTCCACCGTGGCGGCCAACCTCTCCGACATGGAGCCGAGCTTCCTGGGCGACGAGCGGACCGACCCGGCGCTCCCGGTCGTCCTGGAGGGACGGCGCCTGGAGGCCGCGCGGCGCTTCCCCGCGGCCATCGCGCTCTACGAGTCCGCCGCCTCCGCCGGCGAGCCTGCGCGCCCGTACCTGATCTATCGCGCCGCGAAATGCTGGCAGGCCCTGGGCCGCTACGACCAGGCCCGCGAGGGGTTCTGGCGGGCGGCCGAGGGGGACGCCGACCTCCGGTTCTGGAGGCCCAGCCGGGCCCAGAACGACCTCCTGCGCCGCATCGCCTCCGAGAGCGGGGCCGTCCTGTCGGACGCGGCCCGGCTCTTCGAGGAGTCCGCCCCCCACGGGCTGCTCGGCGCGGAGTTCTTCATGGACTTCCACCACCCCAACCTGCGCGGCTACCACCTTCTGGCGCGCGGTTTCGCGGAGGCGCTCGGGACGGCGCTGGGGGAGCGGCCGGAGGGAGCCGGCTGGGACGAAGAGGAGTTGCGGCGCCGGTTCTCCCTCGACGACGACTCCCTGGCGTGGTCGTCCCTGACCTCCGGGAGGCTGTTGCTGGAGTGCGCTTGCACCCTCTATCCTTGGCCGGATGACCGTCTGGCCCTGGCCCGGCGCGACTTCGCCGCGGCCCTGCGCCTGAGCCCCGGGGACAGCCGGGCCGCGCTGGGGCTGTCCCTGACCCAGTCCCCCGCCTTGCGGCCGCTGCTGCGCGACCGGGAGGCCATGGTCCGGCTCCTCCCCCGCCTGCGCTGATGCCCCGCTCCCTGCTTCTAGTAGTTGCGGGATTATCCTTGTATAATAGGCGCACCGCCGACGTAGCTCAGCGGTAGAGCAACCGCCTTGTAATCCCCAGCCTGCTTCCTTCCTGCGGCGGCTCCGCGCCCGTCGGGAACGCTGTTTCTCGACGAGAAACGCCCGAATCGTCGGCTTGTGCCCAGTTGTGCCGGCCGGTGTCCAACTGGCCGGTTTTGGCTCCAGCGTGGACACTTTTTGGACACCGGCGCTCAAGGGGACCGGAGGAGCCGTTCGAGCCCAAGGATGATCCGGACGACATCGCGCCGGGCGCCGGCGCCGCCGGCGGCAAGATGCCGCGCTGCCTGGGAGAGCACCGCCTCCCCGTCCCAGGGGACTGGATGCTGCGCGACGATGGGCCGTTCAGGCCGCGTATTCATCGCACGGCCTCCACATACTGCATGGCCAGGCGTATCAGCGCGACCCGGATCGGGCCGGCCCCTTTGCGGCCGTCCACGATGAGCCCGAGATGACATGATGCGTAGAGGGGGAACCCCTCGACCGCGCTTTCGCGCCAGCCGTTCCCGTCCTGCCCGAATCCGACTGCGCCCTGCCCGTTGATCTTCATAATCGCACCTCCGCCCACCCGGAGGGCGAAGGCGTCCGAGGGCCCGGCCCGAGGCGAGGATTAAATGGCGGGCCCCCACCGGACGGCGGTCCTCGGCGCAGCCGAGCTGACCGCCCCGGCGCAGCCGGGCTGCCTGAAAATTTGGGGCCTGAGAAACGTCATGAAAAACGCGCGGCGGGGGTTGGGCCGGATTTTCAGGCCGTCGGAGGGGAGGGCCGTTTATGCCGCAGCCGCGGTCCGGGCCGCTCCTGGACGCCTGAGGGGGGTGCGATTATGACAGATTGCGAACGGGGCGCATCCGGACCGAGCAGGGTGATCTTGGCGCTGACCGCTACCGCTATGGCGCGATGGGGTCTTGAGGGGTGGGAACTTCCCAGGCGCTCGGCCGTTTGGATTGGTGGAGGACAAAGATGATCGATTCCGACATGGTTGCCACGAAAAAGGTCTCGTGCCCTGCGGGCGTCTCGATAGACGCCGCAGAGGACGTATTTCTACTGCTTGCCGCACGGGCTCAGGCGCTGGCGGACGCGCATCTGTGGCGGGTGGACCTTGACCGGATGAACCGAGTCATTGGCTGCGAGTTGATCGTGCCGCGCGGCGCGGACACGCATATCGTCCATCCGTATGCGGTCTTCCGAGGGGCCGTCGCCGCTCGCGCGGCGAAAGTGGCGCTTGTGCATAATCATCCCGCGCAGAACCTGGTCTTGTCGGATGGAGACCGCATCCTAACGGAAATGATGGCGATTTTCGGCGACCTTCTGCGGATTCCTGTCTACGACCACATCATCGTGACGGACAAGGCCTATTTTAGCTTCAATGAAGCTGGTCTACTCTAGCCGAATACCCAGACCGCTTCGAAGGTCCGCTGCGTGAGCGATAACGGCGGGATTCGTTGGCGGATGGGCTGGGTGAAGGTGAAGGTCTCGATGGCCTGCATCGGAGAGAACGTCGGCCTTGAAGAAGTCGACAACGGCATCTGGGACGTCTACTTCGGTTCTTTCAAGCTAGGCCGGCTAAATGACAGAAAAATGGAGATCGAGAGTCCTTGCCGGAAATTCAACCAAAGAAAAGTGTGACCTGTGTCTCTGGAACACCACGAGATATGCCCTTCCCATCCCGGCCTCCGGGTTCAGCAAGGCAACGCCACGATTGCCTTAAGCTTCTGGATAATGATATTACGTAGATAGGTTCATTTCTTGGGAATGTGTCAGAGCTTCAGGCACATGGAGCCCGCAGAACGTAGTCTTCATTGGCAGCTTGGAACTTGCCAACTTAAAAGGTATCAATTGAGGTAAAGCCCCACCATGACCGAGGAGGCTGTTAGGGATTTAAAACACGATTACATTGAAGTTGTGTGTTGGGTGTCATTTCTTGCGTTGCTCCACCCGATGGTTTATTTGGCTATGCACGACTTCCCGAAGCCCATGCAATATTCATGCGTTGTGCTTCTGGTGTTGCCGTTCATTATTCTCTCCGCCGCCAATTCCGCGGTCGATCCATTCAAGATTTCTGCGGCAAGAGCGAGAGCATTTCTCTATTTTTTTGGGGCTGTGTTGCTGGTGTTCTCCACGTGGGTTATCAATTCCACGGGTGGACCAGCCTACAGTTTCTTCACCTGGCTCTTCGGCGTCGCCTTTATTCTGGCCTATTGCTTGGGGAAGTCGACTGTTCATCCGAGCGGCGGATACAGCGAAGCACTCGACCCCCTCCTCACTCGCCCCGTCATCTCAACGCTATCTTTGATGAGTTTGCTTTGTATTGTACTCGTTTGGTTCGCTCAGCGTTCGCCGGCGGACCCGCCGCCGGCGGCCACGCTGGAATCGATTTGGGGGGCCACTGCTATCTTGTGGTCGACCATTGTGTCCCTATTCACCTACCACAATAGTTTGAAGAGGTTCTTCTAACCGCCATGACGACGAAACAGATTGAGACATCTGCGCTCAAAACAGGCCTCCAGTGGTCGCTTTATGACTTTGGGAACTCCGCCTATGCGCTAAACATTATCACGCTTTTTTTCCCGCTCTACTTCAGTTCGTTTGTGTCCAGCAACCCCGCAACATGGAGCCGAACAGTTGCCGTCTCCATTCTGGCTTCCGCTTTGATTGCGCCAATAGCAGGGTATTTTGCGGACCGATACTCGGCCCGGAGAATCTCACTGATTGCCTTCGCGTCCCTCGCGGTGGTTGGCACTTTGTTGCTTGGCTTCACCACCTCGTCCGCGGAAACGACAATCATATTCATCGCTACTAACATAGCTTTCTACGTAAGCACGTCCTTTTACGATGCGATCCTGGTCACTATTGCGCGTGATCGTCGCACCTTCACGTCAGGTTTGGGCTGGGCGATCGGCTACTTTGGCGGGCTGCTCTGCCTTGGCTTCTGTTATCTCATGCTCGGCTCACAAATGCCCACAAACCAGGGCGATTTCCTAAAAGTCTTTTTTTTGACAGGCCTGTTTTACATGGTCAGCTCCCTATTTTTCTTCCGCAATCTCTCCCCCGATTCCGATGCGCATGCCGCTTCCTTGGCAGTGAGCCGAAGCGACATGGCTGGGATGGGCAGTGATTTCCGCGGCCCTCTTCTTTATGTGCTAATTGGGAGTTTCCTAGTGATGGAGGGGGTCACCACAATCGTTTATTTCACTGCAATCTACGCGAGCAGCACGTTGCATTTTTCAATCGGCCGAATCGCAGGATTACTTTCCCTCACCCAATTGATTGCGGCACCCGCTACCTATTTGATTTGCCGCTATGCGGAACGGCGGCAGAACGAATTCACTATCCTGATCATGTGCAATGTCGTTTGGCTTTTGCTTGCCTTGGCGATGTTTAAGTTCCGCTCCCCTTTGGCCTATATCGGAATCGCCTGCCTGACAGGTCTCGTTATTGGGACTTCACCCGCATTGTTGCGTGCCTGCCTCTCGAAAATCACTCCGCCGCATCGGCGCGGATCGATTTTTGGGTTTAGCCTGCTCTGTAGTCGCGCCGCATCCGTAGTCGGGCCGCTTGTCTTCGGCTTGGTGGCTAGCAAATTCAGTGCGCCCGTTGGGATGTTGAGCGTGATTCCATTTTTTGTGCTTGGTTCAATCATCTTGTTCTCGGCTTCAGTCAAGATTTCAGCACTCCAAACTCATGCCTAATTCTTCGCTTCCAAGCGACATCCTGCGATTTGGTTTGGCTCATGAGGTTGCGCGCGCGCGGGAAACCCGCGGGGCTGTCTTGGCTGAAATCCTCGACTACGCTTTGACCGATGGGGTCGGGAACTACGGCGGCTCGCTGTCCCGGGGTTCGCTAGCCTTGCTTCTATCTGGACAAACGACAGCGCAGGCTTGCGATTTTGGCCTTGGTATCGAACTCCTGCACCATGCAACCTTATGCGTTGATGACTTGGTCGACCTCGGCGTGAGTCGACGAGAAAAGCTCGCAGTATGGCGGCGTTTTTCGCGGGAGTCGGCGGTCTTGCTATCCCACTACCTAACCAATCGAAGCCAAGGGCTTTTCGCGGCTAACCTCTCTTCGGAAAACAATGCGCAGGCTAGCACCTTGGTCGAGAAGATGGTCTCGGCCGAATTGCAGATTCGCACTCAATTACCCAAGAATCTCATTGATTATTCTCATCTCGTCAGTCACAAAACCGGTGCGCTCTATGCGATCGCCGGTCTGGGCATTACCCTGAATCCCGCAGTGTCCTTCGATCCGCTAATTTTGACTGCTTTCGAGGACATTGGCAGCGCCCGCCAAATTCGTGACGATCTCGCGGATGCCGCTATAGTCACGCATCAACTGTTCCTCGACCCTGCGGCTCACCAGCGCGATATGGAGAGAGCCTTTGGTCTTGGCTGTAAACTCCTTGCCTTGAAAAACGACTTGGTCGTGCTCCAGCACGAGCTTGCAGAAAGTGCACTGAGGGCGATCTCTGCCGCCCTTGTTAATCATCCCGAGCACGAACCCATTCTTGGCTTGCTGCGGATGGTCGCCTACGGAACTGCGTCTGTAGCACGCGCGGATTTGGTGGCGTAGCGCAGTCTCGCGTTCGGAAGCGCCCCATGCGATCCCGAACTGCGCCGTGGCCAACTTGTAGATATTTGGTGGTTCGAATCGACCTTGCTAGCAGCCGAGGCCTCTTGAAGAACACGATGTCCCTTGGCCTTGGACCGCTTGGGTTTAGAGCACCTAACAAAACCACCTCTGGATGAAATTCCAGCAGATGAACGCACAGCCAATCCGGACGAAGGCCATGTAGATGTCGTCTCGCCGTTCGACAAGGCTCTTTCCGCACGGCTTTTCGCGGGCTGCATCAAGAACTATTTGAGCAGTTGAGATCTCATTCATGAATGTCTCGGCCTAACGATAGAGTCACTCGATCTTTGTAGCACGGGTCTCGAAACGATCGTCAATGAAGATTGTATCTGAGCCGCCTACATTTGGCAACGGGAAAGAGGCTCCACTTCCCAGGATATACTGCAAAAGCGGCCCAGGTATCACGTCGGCCTTCCCATCAGCCTATTCGCCACGCGGTCCTCGACCCGGAGCGGGTGCTGCGGACCGCGCGACTTCGATTTGAGATTCCGATATGCCGATCTGGCTGATGGCGTCCGACCCAGAGTAGTTGTGTGGCTCCGCTATGTGTCTCGCCTGGCCCTATAGCGCCTTCTCCGCATTTTTCAGTGTCGCACCTCTCCTCGGGACCCAGGAGCGCCGGCCTCCCGGGCTTGCGGCATAAACGGCCCTCCCCTCCGACGGCCTGAAAATCCGGCCCAACCCCCGCCGTGCGTTTCTTTGTTGGCGTTTATTGGGCCCCGGATTTTCAGGCAGCCCGGCTGCGCCGGGGCGGTCAGCTCGGCTGCGCCGAGGACCGCCGCCTGGTGGGGCCCCGCCATTTATTCCGCGCCCGCGCGGCGCGGCCTCGGGTCCCTCGCCCTCCGGGTGGGCGGAGGTGCGAACATGAAAAAAGACTTCGAAGGAGCAAAGCAGGGCGGCCAGCCGGCGACGGCGGCCTCAAGCAAGCAGCACTACTACATCCCGTCCTACAGCGTCCGCCTGGTCCGCGAGACGTTCGTCCGGGCCGAGAGCAAGCTGGCGGACAGCCCGCAACGCGTGGTGGACATCATCCGGGCCTATTGGGGTGACGGGGAGTTGGACCGCGAGCACCTGGTCTGCTTGATGCTGAATGCGCGCTCCCAGTGCATGGCCATCAACACGATCAGCGTGGGCACGTTGACCGCCAGCTTGGTGGCGCCCCGCGAGGTTTTTAAACCTGCCGCAATCTTGGGCGCGGCTGGACTTGTCCTCTGCCATAATTTATGTGAAGCTTCACATAAGTTATGTTATGTGGAGCGCCGAGTTATGTGAACTCGCGGGCGTTTGGGCTCATGCTGACTGGTATGCGCCCCGTTCTCAGGACAGCTTGACCCCATTCTTGTGTAGGGCTTGACCGGTTCCGATATTGAACTCCATCTGCTGCTCGAATTCAACCGGCGGCAGATAGCCTAGCGACGAATGCAACCGCTTCTTGTTGTAGACCTCCTCGATGAAACGCGGCAGTCTCTCGACGACATCTTCGTGGGTCTCGTAGTTCCCGAGATAGACCTCCTCGTATTTGAGCGTCTTCATGAAGCTCTCGGCCGCGGCGTTGTCATAGGGGTTCCCCGCCCGCGACATGCTCGGCCGCAGTCCCCAAGCCTGCAGCAGGGCCACGTAATCCCCGCAGGCATACTGCACCCCTTGATCCGAGTGGTGGATGCAGCCAGGAGGCGCCTGGCGGGCCTCCAGGGCATGCCTGAGCGCTCCCAGCGCCAGCTGGGCGTCGATGCGCTTCGACACGGACCAGCCGATGACCCGTCGGGAATGCAGGTCCAGGATCACGGCCAGGAACACGAACCCCGTCAGGATCCGGATGTAAGTAATGTCCGCCACCCAGACTTGGTTGAGCCCGGTGGTGACCAGTCCCCTCAGGAGGTTGGGATACCTCGGGAAGGGATGCTGCGAGTCGGTGGTGCGCACGAAGGCCCGCGGCCGGATCGGGAAGAGCCCGTATTGGCGCATGACGCGCCTGACGCGTTTCCCGTTGATGTGGATTCCCTGGCGCCCGAGCTCCACCTGGAGGCGCCGATAGCCGTAGGCCGGCAGCTCGAGATGGATCGCATCGATGCGGTCCTTGAGTTCGACGTCTGCCACCACACGGGCCCCGCTGGACCGGTAGTAGTATCCGCTTGTCGAGAGGCCCACTATGCCGCATCCTTGCGAAACCGATGCCAGTTTAGCCCGGTTATCGTCGACGAATCGGCGCTTTTCAGCCGTCGTGCGTATGCTTCGAGTTTTTTTAAAAGGTCGATCTCCATCGTCAGTGAACCGACCTTCTCGCGAAGCTCCCGGACTTCTTTCTCCAGGCTTTTCTCTCGGACGGAGGGCTGGCCATCGAGCGCCCCATCTTTAAGCTGCTCGCGCCAACGGCTGATGGCTGTCGCCGAGATCGAATACTTCCGGGCGGCTCCCGTCAACGACACCTGCCCAGATTCGATCTCTGAAACGATATGCTTCTTCAACTCCGGCGGGAAAGACCGTCTCTTCTTTGGCATTTCCAGCTCCTTTTCAGCAGACATTTTACCATGCCTCCTTTCGGGAGCCGGTCTGAGGCCATCACAAAAACGACATCAATCTATCCAGTCCAAGGGCGCAGTCCAGCCAGCATTTTGGTGCATATCTACAATCGTTCCATCTTGGTTGGGCCGCCGCTAACAAAATCCAGCGATGAGTGTTGGCTGCATATTCTTGGAGTCCTCCTATTTTCCGGCTACTTCATTGGCATTGGCATCGGGATTCTAGAGGTTCTTAAAGCACGACTTCTTTGTGCGCAATTTTCACGAGCCCATGGTCAGGCACCTCAATTCGGAGATAGTACAACGACTGGCATGAAGGAGCAGGGCGATGATTAATTTGGGATCCCGACCGCCGAGTGTGAGGGGAAGTTTGTTCGCATTGATTGTGCTGGCCGTCCCTGGCTGGTCCGCAACTCCGCAAGCCGATTCAACCGATCTCCGCCGCCAGCAACTCATCAAGGCCCAGAACCTCGTCATCGTCGACGTCCGCGACCCCGACTCCTACGCCAAGGGCCACATCCAAGGCGCAAAAAGCATTCCCGCCCACTCCCTCGCAACAGCCCAACTCCCCCGCGACTCCCGGATCGTCATCTATTGCGGCGAAGACGCCTGCTCCCTCGGCGCCCAAGCCAGCCAAAGCCTCATCGCCGCAGGCTACACCAAGGTCCAGACTTTGGCCGGCGGCTTTGCCGACTGGCTCAAACACGGCTACCCCGCCCAGACCGGCACACCCAACACTCCCCAGGCCAAACACGACCGCATCACCGCCAAAGCGGCCCAAGCTCGCCTCGACAAAGAACAGCTCATCCCCATCGATACCCGCCCCAGCCTCGAATACTTAGCCGGCCGCATACCCCGCAGCCGCAACATCCCATTGGAACAATTCGACGCCAACATCGCCGGCCTCGCCAAGGACAAGGAATACCTCGTCTACGACCGAGACCCCAAGCGCAGCAAGCTCGCCGCAGACAAGCTCATATCAGCCGGCTATAAGACCCTGGAACTCTCGGGCGGCTGGGCCGCCTGGGTCAAGACCAAGCAGCCCGTGGAGATCAGATAGATGAGCCCCAAAGGCCTTAGACGCCTCGGCCTCGCAAGCGCAGCTTCAGCGCTCTGCCTCGCCCTGCCCGTCATCAAGGCCCTCGGCCAGACCAACTCCCTGTGCGCCGTCGTCAAACTCGAGATCAAGCAACAGGCCACCCTGGAGCGCGAAGGCTTCGACGCCCATCTCGTCATAGAGAACAACGTCATAGACCAACCCCTCACCAGCCTCAAGGTCCAGATCTACTTCAAGGACGCCGAAGGCAACCCTGCGGACCAAAGCTTCTTCGTCAAGGTCGCCACACTCACCGGCACCAACGCCGTAGACGGCACCGGCGTCGTCCAATCCTCCGGCACAGCCGACATCCACTGGCTCATCATCCCCGCCGCCGGCGCAGGCGGCAACAACCCAGCCGGCCACCGCTACGGCGTCAGCGCGCTCATCACCAGCGTATCCAATGGCGCGCCCCAATCCGTCAAGACCTTCGACGCCTACATCACCGTCCACCCCCAGCCCCTCATCAAGCTCGAATACGCCCTGCCCTACGAAGTCTTTGGCGACGAGCCCATGACCGAAGGCAGCATTGAGCCTGTCGAGCCCTTCCCATTGGCCGCACGCGTCACCAACATCGGCTACGGCGCCGCCAACAACTTCCAGATAGAATCCGCCCAGCCAAAGATCGTTGAGAACAAGCAGGGCCTCCTCGTGGACTTCAAGCTCATCGGCACCCAGGTGGGGGGCAAGACCATCCCCGACACCTTGCTCATCCCCTTCGGCGACATCCAGCCCGGCGCCGTCAGCCAAGCCTCCTGGCTCATGACCGCCACTCTCTCCGGACGGTTCATCTCCTTCACATCCACCTTCAGCCACGCCGCCGAGTTGGGCGGCCAGCTCACCTCCCTCATGCAGAGCGTCACCACTTATACGCTCCTTAGGGACGTGCTGGTGGACCTGCCCGGCCGCGACCAAGTTCCCGACTATCTGGTCAATACCAGCATGGACCGCGAAGCCATGCAGGACCTCCTCAATAGCGGAAGCCAGCCTCCGGCCGAGTTGATATTGGAGTCCGACCAAGCCCAGCCCCTGCCCGTCACCGAAGTCCCAGGCAGCCTCTCCGGCGGCATCGGAGGCACTAGCGCGGCACTCACCTATACCATGACTGGGGCTGTCGGCTCCAACATCTGGGTGCACAGCTACGCTCCCTGGCCCTACGGAAAGAACGTCGTCCTGGCCTATGCCAAGCGCGGCGACGGCAAGCTGCTCAACACCAAGAACGTCTGGATCTCCAAGCACTTCCGCAAGTCCGACCTCTCCACCATATACTGGATCAACATTCTCGACCTCACCGGCTCGACCAACACCTACACCCTCCAATTCGACCCCGCCGGACTGGACCTGCCGCCCGGTGCGGTCACGGACCTGGCCGCGGCCACCTACCCAAGCGGCGGCAGTCTGGCCCTATCCTGGAGCTCTCCCGGCGAGGACGGCTACACAGGCCAGCTCTTCGGCGGCCACGTCTTCATCGACGCCCAGCTCAGTTCGGCCGCGGCTTTCTCCCCGGCCAACTCCCAGGTGCGCTTCGCCACCAGCGCCGCCGCCGGCGGCTCCCAGACTTATCTGGCATCTGGCTTTATCGGAAACGCCACCTACTATGCTGCCATCTTCATACAGGACACCGGTGGCGGCATGTCCGGCCTCTCCAACCTGGCCACGGCCTATACCCTGCCCAATCCTCCGCTGAACCTGGCCATATCATCCGTGTCGGCCTTCTCCATCGCCGCCAACTGGCAGGTCGGCAACAACAGCCTGCCCGTCACCTATAGCCTCGGCATCTCCACGGCCATGGGCGGCGCCATCGTGGCCGCAAGCCCGCCCCAGGACTCCTTCAACCGCAGCTACACCTTCACCGGCCTCTTGCCCGGCACCACTTACTTCATCTATGGCTCGGCCAAGAATC
This sequence comes from Elusimicrobiota bacterium, assembly GCA_016212825.1. Classification (GTDB taxonomy): domain Bacteria; phylum Elusimicrobiota; class Elusimicrobia; order UBA1565; family UBA9628; genus UBA9628. The sequence goes on from JACRDS010000013.1 coordinate 47,414, forward strand.
CCGACAGCAGCGTGACCTCGCCCTTCTCCTTCATGGGTTCCACCCAGACTTTGCCCGGCCCGCGCGATGCCTTGCCGCCCAGGACCGCTTTGGCCGTGAACAGCCCGTCCGCGACAGGGGCGGACAACGTCCTGATCGTAGGCCGCGTCTCCACGTTCACCTTGACCTCCCTCGATGACGCCCTGGCCGTGGGCGACGGCACGGGCATGGGCACGGCCTTCCAGGTCCTGGCCGTTGACGGAATGGTCCGGCCCACCTTCACCAACCCCAGCCCGGCCCCAGGCCAGGTCTTTGCCAGCACGTTCTCCTTGGCTTCTGAGGCGGACGGCCTCTATGTGCTCGCCTACCACGGTGAGGATAGCCTGGGCAACCGCGAGGATGTCCATCTGGCCACCGTGGCCGTGGACAACACTCCGCCTGCCGCAGTCCTCACTTCCCCATCTTCAGCCTGCCAGGGCCTCTGCGGCGTGGTCAAGGGACGGCTCGATGTTCGCGGCTCGGCGGCGGATGAGCATCTTGCCTATTGGAGCCTGGAGGTGTCCTCGGGCGCTGACTATGCGCTCATCTCCTCGGGAACGGCCGCATCCTCAGGCACTTTGGCGGTCTGGGACACGGTCGGCCTCACCGGTTGGCAGACCCTGCGCCTCACAGCCGTTGACGCGGTCCTCAACGTTGCGGTAGCCACCGCCTCTGTGTTCCTGGGCGAGCCTTCCGCTACCCTCATCCTGGGCGACAATACCGTATTCAATAAGCCCGCAGGCGTGGCCGTGGGCATGGACGGCAAGATCTACGCGGCTGACGCCAACAACGACCGCGTGGCCGTGTTCAGTGCCACAGGGACCTTCCTGGCGTCCTTCACAGGATTCAAGAAGCCCAAGGCTGTCGCGGTGGATGCTTCCGGCAGCATCTTCGTGGCCGATACCAACGGCAGCAGCTTGGTCAAGCTCTCCACCTCAGGCCAGATTCTCATGGCCGTGGGCCGGACCAAGAAAAAGAATGAAGGCTTTATCCCAGGCTCCGGATCGGGCGAGTTCAACAAGCCCCAGGGCGTGGCCCTGGACGAGGCAGGCAACATCTACGTCTCGGACACCAACAACCACCGGGTGCAGAAGCTCGGGCCGGACGGCAGCTTCAAGCTGGCCTTCCAGCTGCCTCCGGCCCCGGCGTGGTCCGGTGATGAGGACGACGGTGCGGACAGCTCCGGGCTGGGCCGGCCCGTGGGCATCGCCTTGGACGCCGCAGGCAACATCTATACGGCAGACCAGGCAGGAAGCCGCATCCTGAAGTTCGACCCGGCCGGGCTCCTGCTGGCCAGTTTCGGCGTGGGCATCACCTCCAGCCCCTTGGGCGTTGCGGTGAGCAGTTCTGGCGACTGCCTCTTCGCCTCGGATTCAGGCCATGACCGCATACTGCGCTTTGACGCCTCCGGCGAACTCCTGCTCGAGTTCAGCCTGGGCTTCAACAAGCCTGCGGGCTTGGCCTTTGACGCAGGCCAGAGCCTCTTCGTCGCTGACCGCAACAACAACCGCATCGTCAAGATTGGAGCGCCTGCCGGACAGGCCGCGAAGGTCGTTTCGGGAGGCGAGAAGAACAAGACGGTCAAGGGGCGCATCACCAAGCAAGCCGGCGGCAGGCTCGACCGCGAGGACAAGGCCGCAGTGCTCATCCCGGCCCAGGCCTTGGCCGAGGACCTGGAGATCACCATCTCCTCGCCCGTGCTGCGCAGCGAGCTTGAAGAAGCCCTCAAGGCTCGCAAGCTCGGCCAGGCCAGCTTGGTCTCGGTCTCCACCGGTGTGGAGTACGGCCCCGAAGGCACGGTGTTCAACGCTCCCGTGACCCTGGTCCTGCCGTACGACCCGGTCGCGGTGAGCGCGGCCGGCTTGCGCGAGGCCGATCTTAAGGTCCACTACTGGAACCGGGACAGGCAGGAGTGGGAGGTCCTGACTTCCATCGTAGATGCGGGCGGCCGCGTGGTCATGGCCCAGACAATGCATTTCTCGCTCTATGAGGTGCTTGGCTCAGGTTCAGGAATGGGCGTGGCGGCCGCGGCCGACGAGGCCTTCGGTTATCGCGACGTCTACGCTTTCCCGAACCCGGCCCGACGCAGCAACCCCGTCATCCGGACCCAGGTGGGTCTGGCCGATTCCGTGGACGTGAACATCTACGACATAGCGGGCAAGCTGGTCGGCTCCGGCAGCCTGACGGGCAGCCAGGTCCTTGACGACGGCAACGGCAAGGGGCCGCAGTACACCTACGATTACCTTTGGGACACCTCGAACGTGGGTTCCGGGGTCTACATCTATGCTGTGACGGCCAGGAAGGCAGGCTATTCGCCCATACGCAAACAAGGGAAGGTCGGCATCCTGAAATAGCATGAAGATAACCACTCTCGCCTTGCTGGCGCTTCTGACGCCCGCGGCAGTCCGGGGCGGCGAGACCGCGGCCTTCCTCAAGCTGGGCGTAGGCGCCCGGGCCGTGGGCATGGGAGGAGCCTACACGGCCTTGGCCAACGACGTCAACGCCCTGGGCTGGAACCCGGCTGGGCTCTCCTCTCTGAATAAGCGGGAACTGGGCGCCATGCACGCGGAGCTGGCAGCGCAGACCCGCTACGACTTCATAGGCTATGCCCAGCCCGTCAAGTACGGCACCCTTGGAGTCGGTGCTGTTTACCTGAGCCATGGCGGGCTGGAAGGACGCAGTGAGACTGGTGCTCCCACCGGCACCTACGGCGCCTCGGACCAGGCCGTGAGCCTGGGACTGGCATCCCGACTGGACGCGGGCCTGCGCCTGGGCGCCAACGTCAAGTACATCAGAAGCAGCATCGCAAATGTCTCGGCGCAGAGCTTCGCCTTGGATCTGGGTGGGCAGTACGCTTTGAAAGGAGTCCGGGGCCCGGGTCTGCCTTTGCTAGGCGTGTCGGTCCAGAACCTGGGCCCCGGGATGAAATACCTGGACCAGACCTCGCAACTGCCCCTGACCATGGCGGCCGGCATAGGCTATCAGTTGCCCGTGGGCCTCACCTTTGCCATGGACTTCAAGCACAGGCCCCATAGCCGTGATTCAGAGCTCAGTGTAGGCACTGAATACGCCCTGCTGGCAAACTTCGCCTTGCGGGCCGGCTATGCCACGCAGAAGGCCTACAACGGCACCCGCGCCTCGGCGGGGGGATTCTCGGCCTTGAGCGGCTTCGCGACCGGCCTGGGCTTCAAGATGAAGGCCTACAGTCTGGACTACGCCTTCACCCCTGCCGGCGAAATGGGCAACGTGCAGAGGTTCTCCCTCGGCGCCAGGTGGTGATTGGGGCGGGCGTCAGGTTCCCTGCTTCTTCAGCGTGGAGTATAGCAACCTGTTCGATATCTTGAGACTGGACAGCGTCTTGATCTTCTTTCCGTGGTTTTCCGCGAGATTCCTGCGGATGACCTCGCCGATAAAGCGGTCCACGGTCTCAGGCAGGCCGTGGTCCAGGGCATAGCGGTACCAGACATCGTCCACGCAGACCCCGTCGGCCGACGGTCTGCCTGAGTCCTGGGCCAGATGCCGCCGCACCTGCTCCAAGGTCACATGCCCCTCGACGCCGGCGGCCAACAACTCCACGAACTTCTTCAACTCCCGGGTATTTCCCGGCCAAGCGTGTTCGAGCAGGCAAGCCTTGGCCTCCGGGGCGAAGGAAAGCCGCTTGCCGCCCCGGGTGAAGAATCTGACGAGGGGCAGGATATCGCACTTGCGCTGGTACAGCGGCTTGAGGTTCACCGTGAAGCCGTGGATGCGCTGGAAGAAATCGAAGCGCAGCCGCCCTTGAGCGATCAGCTTCTGCAGATCCTCCAGAGTGGCGCTGATGATGCGGAACTCGGAGGACTCAGGTTGGTCGGACCCCACCGGATAGAATGAGCGCTCCTCGATGGCCTTCAAGAGCTTGGTCTGCATGTTCAGGCTCATGGACCCAATCTCGTCGAGGAACAGGGTGCCCTTGTGCGCCTGCAGGAGCTTGCCCTTGCGGCTGTCCGCGGCGCCGGTGAAGGCCCCCTTCCTGTAGCCGAAGAGCTCCGCCTCCAGCAACTCTTCGGTATAGGCGGAGCAGTTGATGGCCACGAAAGCGCCTGCCCTGCGGGAGTGCTCGTGGATGAGCTGGCCCAGGCTCGTCTTGCCGGTTCCCGACGGCCCCAGTATCAAGATCGGCAGGTCCGAAGGGGCATACTTGGCGGCCTCGACGATGCTGGCCCTGGTGGCCGGGTCCTCGGTGACGAACTGGCGGGTGAAGACGAAATCGGCGTTGAAGCCGGTCTTGCTCTGCCGGTACTTGGCGATGACTTCGCCGACATTGGCCTCCTCGTTGCCCTTGGCGTAGAAATCCTTGCACCCGAGGGCGTAGGCCTGCGTGACCACCTCCTCGGACTCCGAGGAGGACATGACCACGGGATAGATGCCCTTCTTGGCCGCGCGTGGGATGACCTTCAGGCCCGAGCACTCATGGTCGTCCTCGCCCAGACGCAGGTCGATGAAGCAGATGTCGAAGCCGCCGGCGTCGAGAGCGTGGGAAGCCGCAGCCAAGTCCCCGGCCAACGTCACATCATGGCTGCCCAGGTGCTTGGCCATCGCTTTTTGGGCCAGCTTGTCGTCCTCGACCACGAGAATCCTGAGCTTTTCCATGAATGCAGCCTCCGTTTGAGCGGCTATTCTTTCAAATGAGAGATGGCCCCCTATTATACCCCACTTCCCGGCATCAGCAGGGTGCTTTTCCGCGCAATCCTGCGAGCGCAGTCCATGGCACTCCGATTGCTCCGCAAGGGGTGCATGTCGGCCATGAAATCAAAAACACGGAGGATTACAAATGAAGAACATCGGCTCGCTGATGCAGGAACTCGGTCTCAGGATGGACGCGCAGAGCGCCACGATCTCCGCCGAGGCCTTGGAGGACGTCGAGGTCAACAGCATCCGGAAATACTAGAGTATCGCCCGTGGGGAACGGCGTTGGCGGCGGGAAAGCCCGCCAACGTCTCCCCGCGAGGAGAGCCGATATGAGGTCCGTCTTCCTGACGCGCTGCACGGGGCTGAGCCTGGCCTTTCTGTTCCTGGAGCAGGCCATAGTGGCCTCCTCGACCATCTGGCTCGCGTTGCTGGCCCGGGCAGTCACCGGAGGAGGGGATATCCTCCCTCCTTTCATCGGCTTCATGTGCAGTCTCACCTTGGTGTACGTCCCGTCCATCTTCATGCGGACCTTCCTCGCCAAGGCGAAGGTCGCGGCGCTCGAACGATACCTGGACCTCTGCATGAAAGGACTGCGCTGCGTACCGCATCTCTCCCGCAGCCAGGCGTTCCAGCGCGAGAAGCGCCCCGCCATCGAGACGGAGTCTTTCCTGGTGATCGACGAGGCCTTCGATTTCGCGCAGCTCTCGCTGAGCCTCATCCTCAACGTGGCGTTCAACGTGTCCGCGCTCTGCATCGCCTTCGGCGCGCAGCTCCTGTGGGCGTACCTGCTTACGGCGGTCCTGGGAGTGGCCCTGACCGCGGCTTCCTCCGGGAAGGCGCGCCGCGACTCCGCTGCCATGCAGAAGACGCGCGGCAGAGCCTACGGAGCGCTGGCCGGAGCCTGGGACGCCGTTACCCTCGGCAACGCCTACAACCTGGGGCTTTGGAAGGCGGACTTCGAGGGCAAGGCCGCGGACTACAGCTCGAAGTCCGCGGCCGCGGTCCGCAATCTCGAGGCCCTGACGAGCATGACCTTGTGGGTCTCGGTCATCCCCGTTGCCGCGGTCATGGCGCATGGGATGTTCTCGCCGACTTCCGACGCCGCGTTGAAGACCATGATCCTGGCTACGTTCCCTCGCCAGATCCAGGTCATCCAGTACATCGCGGAGATCGTCAACTGCCTGCTCAAAGGCAGCGCCATCCGCGAGCGCGTCAGCGCCCTTGACCGGGCCATGACCGTCGGCAGTGCGACCGACGGCATGACAGGCAGGGTCCAGGTGGAGCGGCTTTCATGCGTCGATGCCGAGGGCCGGCGCATCGGGCTGGAGGGATTCGAGCCGCCCAAGGCGGGCCGCCTCACCGTGAGGGGGGACAACGGCTCCGGGAAATCCACCTTGCTCCTGGATCTCAAGCGCCGTCGGCCGGAGGGGTCCATCATCCTTCCGGCCCACAACCGGCTGCGCTTCGCGTCCGTGGCGGACGGGGACCTCTCCACGGGCCAGCGGCTCAGCCGCATCATGGACGAACTCTGCGGCGTCGAACCCCTGAGCCTGGTCCTCCTGGACGAGTGGGACGCCAACCTGGACAAGGAGAACATGGGCAGGATAGACGCCATGATCGACCGGCTGGCGCGGCGCTGCTGCGTCATCGAGGTCCGGCACCGATAGGAGGCCGCATGCTCAAACTCATGGAGGACGGCGCCGTCCAGGAATGCCGGCGGCCCGGCCCGGCGCAGGCCGGCGGCGGGACGGCCTATCCCGTCTACCATAGAGACCTGCACGGCGGCATGCTGGCGGCCAACTCCTTCATGGACGAGGTCTGGTTCGTGGAGGGCGGCGAACTCCTCGCGCACGGCAGGGACGCCATCCTCTCCCGCCTCGCTCAGGGCCCGGCGCCGGAGGCCTTGATCCGGGAGGCCGCCCTGCGGACCCAACGGCTGAAGGAGGCCGCGCCTTACGAACTCGCTTTTTGCCCGACCTATTCCTGCAACCTCAGATGCGCCTACTGCTATCAGCAATTCGACCCCACGCTCGACAAGCGGGTCGTCAGCGACGAGAACCTCTCCAAGTTCCTCGCCTACGCCGGCGGGATGATAGACAAAGTCCGCGCCGCGCGGCCCGAGCGCCCCGTCGTCCTCCAGTTCTTCGGCGGAGAGCCGTTCACCCGGCCCGCCAAGCCCGTCATCAAGAAGCTCTTCGAGTTCTGCCGCGAGAGGAAGGTCCACGTCGCGGTGACGACCAACGGCGTCGGGGTTGACGACTTCTTCGACATCCTCCTGCCCTACCACGGCTACATCGCCAAGGTCGGGGTCACTCTCGACGGGGTGGGGGAGTTCCACGACAGCCGGCGCAAGAGCCGCGACGGCCGGGACACCTTCGACGGGATCGTCCGCAACATCAACGTGCTCCTGCGCGCGGGCATCCGCGTCATGACCTCCCTGACGCTCGACAAGAGCAACCTCGGCCAAGCGGAGCGGTTCTTCGCCTTCGCCGAGGCCCAAGGCTGGAGCGACAACCCCCTGGTCGAGCTTTCCGTGGCTCGGGTGGACGACCGCAAGTACGAGACCGGATACGACGCCATCATGTCCGAGGCGCGGCTCTTCAAGGAGCTGCTCGACCTCAACAGCCGCAAGCCTTTCCCGGCGAACATCCGCTTCGCCTTCCTCAAGACCAGCCTCCCGCTGGCCGCGAGACTCCGCAGCGCCTTCAATCAGAACGAGGCGGGCCGCGACAAGTTCAGGTACTGCTGGTCCTGCTCCGGCCTGGACAGCATGGTCTACGTCGATTCCGGGCTCGATGTCTACCGCTGCACCTACACCGTGGGCGACAAGAGGTTCCGGATCGGGACCCTGGCCGGAGGATTCTCCACCGAGGAATGGGAGAAGCACTGGACCTGGGGCCGCAGGGAATGCCGCGAATGCCCGATAGGGGGCTACTGCTCCGGCGGCTGCCGGCTATCCGCTCAGAAGGACTTCGAGCGCAACTGCCGGGAAGAAAAGGCCAACTTCGAATACCTCATAGAGCATGTCGTCGCCCCCAAGCTCGCCGGCATGCTTCCCGCCAAGGCCGCCTGACGCTTCCGGCCGTCCTGCATCTTCAAGGCGCACAGCTCTCCGTGCATCGCGCGGCGTACTCTTTCTCCCGCCGCCCCGTGGCATTCGGATTGCTCCGCATCAGGTGAAGGCGCAAGCCTTCGACCTGTGTAGCTTGGGGAATCGGCCCCAGGGCATCCACGATCCCGCCGGAACGGGATGAGACCACGGGAGAAGACCAAACTCGTTTCTCTCTTCCGTCCCGGCCGCAGGAAGGCCGGACCGGAAGCGGGAGACGCGCCGAGGGGTCAAATGGATACGAAAGAGCCTGTATGCGTACAAGCAGCGAATCGGTCCGCGGCCTGCGCGGCCAGCCGTCCGGGCCCGGCCGTGGAGGAGGTGATGCGCCGCCGGACCTCCAGGGAGCGATGGGTCATCCTGATGAGGCATGTCCGCGGCCAGTACCCGCACGGGATCATGTACGGGGTGAACGTCGCCGACGGCATCATCGTCTCCTGCGACAAGCTGCAGCCTTGCTTGTCCTTGGAGCCCTCCCCGGCGGCGGGCGACGGAGCCGGGAAGGCCTTCGACGCCAATTGGGAGAAGCTGGAAGCCCTGTGCGGACGCATGGGAACGGGGCGTCTGAGCGAACTGAGGTTCAACGAGGGAAGGCCCGTATCCGTGCTGCCCCCGGCGCGGGGCTGGAGGTTCGGACGCAGAACTGATAACTGACGACGTTCGCGTAAAGATCGGGTCAAGGTTAAGTACGCAGTCACCCGTGCGGCCGAAAGGCCGCGCCTGGTCCCAATGAGGGGCGGGGTGAGATCCCCCAGGCTTCGTTGTGAAGCCAGCCGGCCGGTCCCCCGGGCATAAGTCCCGGCACGACGGCAAGGCGACAGGTACCGTCTTGGCAGGGCATCCAGGCTATGACCTGGAGCCTCAACCCTAGAATCATCCGCTGACCGAAGAACGGAGGCGGGTGGCAGGATGGTACCTAAATGGCCTTTAAGAACACCGTTGCACCCGCCGTCGCCGTGCCCGCCTCAGAGAAGAACGCCGAGCTCGATCGGGAAGCCGCCGCAATCCTCGTCGACAGCCTGATCGAGGGCGCCGAGGAAGCCGTCCGCCAGGACTCCCACAGGGAGTTCTACGCCGCCAACCACAGCAAGGCCCTGGTCATCGCCCTCGCGGCGCTCAAGGACCGCTGCGAGGCTGAGGATGCCGTGGCGCAGACCTACGTGGAGCTCCTCAAGGGCCGCACCAGGCCCGCATGCTTCTTCCACGCGCTCAGGTGCAACATCCTCGACCGCAAACGCCGGCTGCGCCGCGAACAGTCTCTGTTTGAGCCGGCCGACCTAGCCTTCGATTCCAGGAACGCGTCCGGCGAGGACCGGCTGGCCGGGGGTGACAGCGAGGAGTTCGCGGCCGAGCCGGCGTCCCCGCAGCCGGAAGACCAGGACCCCTTGGCGATACTGGTCCAACGGGAGGAAGCCGCCGCGCGCCTTGCCATGGTGGAGCGCGCCATGGCCGACCCCCGGTGGCGGTACGTCAAAGGCCGGAAGTGGGCGCGGCCGCTCGTCGGCGATGTGCGGAAATGACGGGCTCAAGCGAATATTGTGTGCAGGGTGACTTTGCGGGCAGCCCGGTCGCCAGTCGGTGAAAACTCGGGGAGCAAATCCCCACCTGCCCGACAGAACGCAGGAGGTGGAAGAATGGACCAGTCGGCGACGCGGACGTGCGGAAAGCCGGACATCGGGGATGGGGCGGGAAGGAAGCCGCGCTTCCTCAAGGTGCGGTTCTACCTGCCGCACCAGGACATGGTCAGCCTGGAGGAGGAGCGCCTCAGGCTCATCAAGGAGGGCCACGACGTGAGCCTCAGCAGGCTCATCTCCGAGGCCATCCGGCATCACATCCAGACCGGCCGGCGCCAAGCGGCGGGCGGCGCGGCCCTGGCCGCGCTGCTGGCCTTCGGCCTGTTGGCGCCGGGCCTGGCCGGGGCCCAGTCCTACGGCTCGCAGATCACGCAGGCAGGCCAGGCGCTCTACTCCTGGATCCGCAGCATCGGGGCCGTCATCCTGGCCATCGGCATCTCGGGGGCGGGTTTCCAGATGGCGGTGGCGCATGACCGGGAGGCCATGAAGAAGTTCTTCTACGTCATCCTGGGTGGGCTCATCGTGTTCCTGGCCCCTTCGTTCGTCTCCCTCATCCAGGGCGTGGCCGGTTCCGCGCAGTCGCTCAACATGTCGGGGCAGTGAGCGGGATGAACACCTACAAGGCGCTCGACTACCACCTCAAGACCTTCGGCTTCTGGCCTGGGGACTTGATCGGCACGTTCCTGGGCTTCTGCGTGGTCCACTGGGTCTTCAACAGCTTCCTGCTGGACCTGGTGGTAGTCGGGCCCTTGCTTTTCGCGGCGTTCAAGACGAGGAAGCGCGCTCCCGCCTATGTCGGGTCGCTGTGGCGCTTCGCCACCACGGCCCGGCGCTTCAGCGTGGGGCTGGGCAGGGAGGGCTGCGGCCGATGATTCTGCCTACCTTGACGCGCGACTTGTTCCAGACCCGGCGCGAGCCCTGCGCGCACAACCTGCTCAACCTGTGGGCTCTGGAGGACGGAGCCTTGGTCGGCGTGGACCTGCAATACACCAAGCTCTTCAGGCTCACCTGTCCGGACGCCCTCTTCGCAAGCGAAGCGGAGCTGGAGCAGCACGCGGTGGCCCTCGGCCGCCTCCTTGACGGCCTGCCCGAGAACTGCACGGCCCAGCTCATCGTCAGGGTGCGCTGGGACGCGGGCAGCAAGATCGAGGAGTACGCCTCCTACGAGCGGCCGGAGGGGGACATGCTGCGCTTCATCGTGGGCGCGAGGGTGGATTTCCTGCGGAAACTGCCGTTCAAGCGAGTGGAGCACTTCCTGGCCCTGAGCACCTATGCGGAGAAGACGGACCTCATGAAGCTGGGCCTGCGGCCCCTGGCGCTCAAGGTCCCGGACCTGGGCCGCGAGCTGGCCGGCCTGCATGAGCGCAGGATAGAGGGGCTCAGGAAAGTCTGCGCCACCGCCTCGGCCGCATTGCGCGACGCCAAGGTCGCGGCTTTGCCGCTCTCCGAGGCTGAGTCTTTGGCCTTCCTCTACGGCCGCCTCAATCCGGCCTTGGCCCAGCACACCCCGCCTCCGCCCCTGCGCAAGTCCGCGACCTTGCGCAGCCAGCTGGCGCTCAACGCCTGGGACTGCGGCTTCGACACCTTGACCGTGGACGGCCACCACCACCGGGCGGTCAACCTGGTGGTCAGGCCGGGCGGGCTCGACGGCCGGGCCATGGCCGCCTTGGCGGACCAGGTGCCGGGAGACTTCGACCTGGTCATCGCCGTGCACAGCCTCTCGCAGGAGAAGGCGCAGCGCGAGGTGGAGTGGAACTCCACCTCGGCCGCGGTCATTGGCGGGCTGAGCATGTTCACACGCTACCACGAGGCCGACCTCAAGTGCGAGGACGCGGACGCCCTGCTGGCCCATGTGAAGTCCTCCTGCCAGAAGCTCTACCTCATGAGCTGCCACCTGGTCCTGCGCGACGTGGACTTGAAGGCCCTGACGCGCAGCACGGACCAGGCCATCCAGGCCCTGCGCCGGCTCGACGACGCGGTGGGGGTGGTGGACGACATGAACCACCTGCCGCTCTTCCTGGCGTCCTTGCCCGGCCATTCCCATCTCAATCCCCGCGCGCACCTGGTCCACACCGAGGCCGCGGCGCGCTTCCTGACCATGAGTTCGGGCTGGGACGGCTGTCCATGGCCGCAGTTCATGACCCCGGGAGACGACGGCAAGGCCTTGGGCATAGACCTCTTCTCCCCGGAGCTGACCGCCAAGCACTCCCTCATCCTGGGGGTGTCCGGTGAGGGTAAGAGCGTGCTGACCAACTCGCTGCTGACCAGCTTCTTCAGCGCGGACGAGAGCCACAACGTCATCGTCATAGACGACGGCGGCTCCTACAGGCGTCTGTGCGGCCTCTTGGGCGGGCAGTACCTTGAGCCCACCTTGGACGGCACCTACGCCTTCAACCCCTTCCTGGCCCGCGAGTACGCCTTCGACGAAGCCGGCCGGCTCGACGCGGACTTCCTCTCCTTCATGACCTTGCTGGTCCAGCTCATGGTGCACAAGGCCGACCTGAGCAACAACCAGAAGTCCATCATCCAAAGGTGCGTGCTGGCGGCATACGAGAGCGGCAAGAGCCGGACCCCCATTCTGGCCGACCTGCGCGAAGCCTTCAGGGCCTTCCGGGGCGACGAGGAGGATGAGGCCCTGGCCCGGAGCTTCTACAAGGATCTGGACCTCTGGACCGAGGGCACCTACGGCCGGCTGCTCAACCGGCCGGGGACCTTCGACGCGGCCTCGCGCTTCATCGTCTTCGACCTCAACAAGATGACGCAGGAGGACCTCAAGCCCGTGCTCCTGCTCATTATCAAGAGCGTCATCCATCCCAAGCTGGCGGACAAGAGCCTGCGCAAGGTGATCGCCTTGGACGAGGTGTGGAAGTTCCTGCGCGAGAAGGCCGGGGCCGACCTGGCGGCCGAGTGGTACAAGACCGGCCGGCGCTTCAACGCCGCGGTCATGGTGGTCACCCAGTCGGCAGAGGACCTGCTGGCCAGCAAGGCGGCGGAGGCCATCACTCATAACTCCACGGTGAAGTGGATCCTCAACCTGGGCGGGGGCTACGAGAAGCTGGCGGACCTCAAGCTCTCGGCCGAAGAGATCGAGGCGGTCAAAAGCCTGGGCAAGAACGTGGACCGCTCGCGCTTCCGCAAGGTGTTCCTGCGCTTCGGCGAGCGCAAGGCCGTGATCCGCAACCAGCTCTCACCCACCGAGTACTGGCTCTACACCACGGACCCCAACGACGTGAACCGGGAGGCCGCCCTGCGCGAGGCCCACCCGGAGTGGGGCGCGGTGGAGCTCCTGCGCGCTCTGGCCGGAGGGGCCCGTGCTTAGGCCGCTCGCCCTGGTCCTGTTCCTGGCCGCGCCGGCCCGGCCCGCGGTCATGATCGTCAACGACCCGGTCCAGACCTCGATCCAGAAGGTGAACCTGTCGGTTCAGACCCTGCACACCAAGTTCATGAAGCTGCAGATGGTGCAGGACGCCATCACGCTCAAGAACAACTACCTGGCGGCCAAGCGCTTCTACGACAATATCGAGGCCAAGAGCAGGCACCGCGGCGGGCTCATGGGCTACTACGCGGACTATGCCAAGGAGCAGTTCAAGGCCATGGCCGAGCAGGAGTGGGCGCGGCTCTACGCGGAGGGCACCAGCCAGACCGGGCCTGCGGCTGTCGAGGACCTCATCAACGGGGTCTTCGGCGCGGTCAACCAGAAGGTGGGAGGGGTCATAGACTCGGCCGAGGGCGCGGTGGCCGAGGGCATGGCGGTCCCGGACCGGGGTTACGCCAACGTGCGCCACTCCCTTTTCTCCCAGCAGAAGCGCCAGACCGAGGCCGTGGACAAGATGGTCGCGTCTTCGGAGAAAGGCGCCGCAGCCACCAACAAGCAAATACAGGACCTGGTCCGGCGCGGCTCCGCGGCACAGATAGACGACAAGGCCAGCGACAGCATCCAGATGCAGGCGGCCATACTGCAGGTCCAGCTCCTCTCCCAGATACGCCAGCTCCTCAACCTCAACGCCCAAATCAACAATTTCCAGGCCAAGCAGGGCATGGCCGAGGAGGCGGTGGGCATGGCCACTGCCAACGACCTGGCCGAGTACCGGGCCCAGGCGGCCAAGAGCAGGCGCTCGGCCGCGGCGTCGCGGAGCCGGCTCGCAACAGTCCTCGGGAGGCCATAACATGGATGTCTCATTCCTCGGCAAGGCGGCCACGCCCTACAACGACCTGGCCATCCCTGAGGTGATGGGCTCGGTCATGCTCATCACTCGGAGCATCGGTCTGGCGCTTTTCAGCCTGTTCTTCTTCGCCGAGGCCCTGCGCCTGCAGGCGGCCGGAGTTGAGAACGCCTGGGACAGGCAGGCGGCCAGGCCCAGGTGGCTGAGCTTCCTGTGGCGCTCGGCGGTGGTCTTTCTCTCTTCGGTTTTCCTCTACAAGTGGGCGTTCCTGCAGATGGTGTCCCTGTGCGACAACATCGCCATGGCCATCTCCGACGAGGAGAGCTGGATGCGGCTCCTGAGCTCCCTGTCCCAGGGCGGGGCCACCAGCGTCAGCCTGCTCAACGTGACCGTGCCCACGCTCCTGAGCGCAGCCGCCATGTCCCTGCTGCAGATCGTGGAGGACGTGCTCATCATGATCCGCTTCGTGATGCTCTCGCTGCTCTTCATCGTGGGGCCCATCGTCTGGTCCTTCGGCATCTCGGAGCTGGGCCTGGGCGCGGTCAAGGGCTGGTTCAAGAACACCTGGCAGGTCTCTTTCTGGCTGGTGGCCTTCTCGGCCATCAAGGCATCCATCGTTCCCCTGGGCATAAGCGCCTTCCAGGACGGGGCGGCCAGCGGGGCCGTGCTGGCCATGGTCTACGCGGTCGTCATCGTCCTGTGCATCCTGCTCGTCCCGGCCATTACGGCCGCGCTGTTCTCCCAGGCCAACATTGACGCGGTAGGCGGCGCTGTGACCAGCTCCATCGTCTCCTACACGGCCCTGCGCAGCACGGTGGCCGCGGGCGGGGCGGCGCACCGGGGCATCGTCGGCGCCGCAGCTTTCGGCTCGGCAGTCAAGAGCGCCTACCAGGCGGATGGGGTCAAGGGTGTGCTGAAGACCTTGGTCTCGTCCAAACCGGCAGCCTTGGGCTGGAGCGCTTCCGCGGGCGGCTCCAGCAAGGAGCGGACCAGGTAGCCATGTTCTCCGCTATCAAGGCCAGGCTGCAGGCAGCCGCGGCCGCCAAGAGGGAGCGCGGGGAGCCTCGGTTCTTCGAGGTGTTCGGCGACGCGGTCTCCGAGACCTTGTTCCTGCGCAACCTGGCCATCGTGCTGGGAGGCGCCAGCCTGGTGCTGTGCATGGCCCTCCTGCGCCTCTGCGTCCGGCCGCCCCTGGTCATCCGGGTAAGCGACCTGGGCGAGCCGATGCCAATCACGGATGCGCGCCGCGCCGCCTATGTGACCGCCCCCGAGGTGCGCAACTTCGCGGAGCACTTCACGCGCAACCTGCTGGCCTGGGACCTCTACACCTTCGTGGACGACATAGACCGCGCCCTGGCCATGATGGCCCCGGAGGCCGCGGCCAAGATGAAGAGCCGCCTCGACGGGCTCAACACGACCTCCGCCATCCGGGAGAACTCGCTGCGCACCACCGTGGCCATCACCGAGATCGAGGTTGAGAAGGACACCCCGGATGTGGTGCGCGTCAAGGTCCGGGGAACGCGGACCGCGGCGAGCTACGAGAAAAAGGATTACCACAAGGAGACCTCGTTCGAGGATACGCTGGTGGCGAACAAGGTCGCCCGGACGGCCAAGACGCCATGGGGTTTGCTGGTCGTGGAGTGGACGGAAGCCATATACGAGGAGCGATAGATGACCAAGAGAATCATATCGTCGATAGGGGCGGCCCTGCTGGCCGCGACGTTGGCGACCGCCTCCTACGCGGTCCAGTTGCAGACCATGTTGCAGGGCTACCTTACGGACTCGAGCGGCACGCCCTATACCGGTCCCCAGGCCGCTGAGTTCAAAGTCTACCAAGGCGGCAGTCCGGCCGCCGCAGGCTCCGGAATCTTGGTCTACGATGAGACCGCCACCGTCCTTCCCGCGGCCAGCGGAGTCTTCAACTACATGCTGGGCAGCGGGACGCCGGTCGCGCCCGTGCTCCTGGTGGGCAGCCAGGCCATCCCCAACGCGCTGTCCACCGCCACCTTCGACACCGCTCAATCGGTCTATGTCGAGATCGCCGTGGGTGGGACGGTCCTGCTGCCGAGACTCCAGCTCGTGGGGATGCCCTTCGCGGCCGTGGCGGGGGTGGCGGAGAGCCTCAAGCCGGGCGTCCGCTTGCCCGCGGAGAACCTCCTGCCAGGCCCGCTGACCGTGACTTCCGGGACCTTCAGCGCGGCTGGAGCCGAGCAGTACAGCCTGAGGACCTCGTCGGGCATCGAGGTCGGCGGCGGCGGCGTCAAGGCGGCTTTCTTCGCCGGCTCGTTCCACGGCGACGGCGCGGGGCTCAGCGGCGTCAGCGCGTCGTCGGTCCCGGCGGGCAGCGTGACGCCCGGCATACTCGGCGCCGGAGTGCTCCTGCCCGCAGGGAGCATCCTTCCCGGTCCCGTGGCAGTGACCTCCGGCACATTCTCGGCGAGCGGCCCCACGCAGTTCAGCATCCAGACCTCATCCGGCATCAGCGTGGGCGGAGGGGGAGGCGTCAGCGCGGCATTCTTCAGCGGCGCATTTTACGGCAACGGCGCTGGGCTGACCGGCGTCGGCGGAGTCGCGCCCGTCGGCTCCATCACGGCCTTCGCGGGCCAGAGCGAGCCTTCCGGGTGGGTGGAATGCGACGGCCGGTCCCTTCCCCAGAGCGGCTCTGCTGCCGCGTCCTGGGGCTCGTTCAACACGGCTGCGCTTTTCGCCGTCATCGGCACGGTCTGGGGCTCGCAGGGCGCCGGGCAGTTCAACATCCCCGACCTGCGCGGTATCTTCCCGCGCGGCTGGAACCACGGCAAGTCCTCCGGCCTGTACGATCCTGACGCGGGCTCACGCGTAAACCAGTACTCGAGCGGCGCCACGGGAGACGCCATCGGCTCCTATCAGACGGATGACTTCAGGTCGCATACACACTCGGGGTTTGCAGCCAGCGGTTTGCAGGCTCAAAATGGCGGACCCTGGGCGGGTTCCGGCGGGGTCGGAGGCTCGACCGGAGCCCCGAATTCCGGCATGGCGCACGGCAACGAGACCCGCGCCAAGAACGCCTCGGTCATGTACATCCTGAGGGTCCAGTGAGCCTGATGTTCCTGCGGTCCTTCCTGCTCGGCCTGGGCATGCTGGTCTTGAAGGGCGCTGCCAATGCCAACATGTGTGCCCTTCCCCAGTTGGGCGCGGCCGGCGCTGGGACGCTCTCCGGCAGTGCCAAGTCGGCGGTGGTCACGGCTGGCCTGGCCGCGGGTGTGGCGGTCGCGCCGGGCATGGTGCTCTCCATCGGCCTGCAGTCTGTGTCGCAGGGGTCCTTCGCCTGCTTTTTGTCCACGGATGCGCCTCTCGCCGTGGCAGCCTTGCCCGGCACGTATTCGGTCCAACGCCTGGTGCCCAGCCCAGGCCGCACCATGACCCTGCAATGGAGCGAGGCTGCCGGCCTCCTGCCCGTCACCTACGAGGTATTCCTGGGGGAGTCTCCCTCCGCTCTGGCCAGCGTCGCCCGGGGCCTGGCAGCGCCGAGCCACACCCTCTCCAGCCTGGAGTTCATGCGTCCCTACTACTGGCGCGTCATGGCCTCGGACCAGTTCGGGCGGTACTCACAGAGCGGGATCTACTCCTTCTCCATAGCCCCGGCCCAGGATCGCATGATAGCGGCGCCCAACCCGTTCCACCCGGGCAAAGTCGGCATCACCTTCATGTGGCTCATGCCCGGTCCGGGCTGGGCCGAGCTCGAGGTGTTCGCCTTGCCTGAGGCGCGTCGGGTCTTCAGGACCCGGCTGGAAGGCCTGCAGGACGGAGTCAACACCTTTCTCTACGACGGCCGGGATAGCGACGGTCGGCTGCTCTCCAACGGAATCTACACAGTCCGAATGAGGATGAAGGGAGCCAATGGCAACAAGACAGAGCTTCTCAAGATTATCGGCGTGCGTTAGCCTGCTCCTGGCAGGCCAGGCCGCGGCTTCAGGGTTTCTGGCTACAGGACCTGGAGCGCGCGCCGCAGCGCTGGGCGGGGCCTTCACGGGCCTGGCTGACGACGCCTCGGCCGTGTACTACAACCCGGCCGGCCTGGCGGGCCAGCGCGGGGCCCTGATGCTGGAGCATGTGCCTGTCAACCAAGCCGGAACCGGCCTGGCTTTCGACGACGGCAGGCTGGACTTCGCGGGTATCCATTATCCCAGCCGCATCGGGACCTTCGGCTTCGCCGCTTTACAGTTCGCCGCAGGCCGAATCGAGGGCCGCCAGACCCTCTCGGAGGCCGCCGATCGCATCCAAGCGACGCAAACCGCGCTCTTCCTCCCTTACGCGGCCGCCTTGGGCTCCCTGTCCTTGGGCGTGACCGGCAAATCCATCATGTACTCGCTGGGCTCCTATCGGGGGACGGGCTACGGCGCGGACCTCGGGGCCAAGGCCGCCCTGTTCCAGGGCGATTCCGCGCTGGGCCGGGAGACGCGTCTGTTCGCCGGCGTGACGGTGCGCAACGCCGTTGCCCCGGCCATGCGGCTCTACCAGGACCCGGTCGCCCTGGAGCGGACCTTTGCCGCGGGCCTGGGAGCCTCGGCCCTGGTGCGGGAGAGCTATGATGCGGCCCAGAACCGGGTGTCCTACGACCGCATCGCCGCGGACCTCGATTTCGTGCGCGGGGACCAGGACACCGTGCTGAGCCCTGCCGGCGGACTTGAATACTCCTACCTGGACCGCTACGCGCTTCGCGGAGGCTTCAGCAGGCTTGGCAACATCACCATCGGCTTCGGGCTGGGCGGACCTGACTCGGCCTTCCGCTTCGACTACGCGGCGGATGTGGGGGCGCTGGCTCCCCAGCACCGGTTCACGGTCTCCTGGGTGTTCACTCCTTCCAAGGCCAAGGTGGAGAGCGGCGTGCGCTTCTCAGCCTTCAGGCGCGCCAAGCTCGACCAGGAGCGTCTCAAGGACCGGTTCGTCAGGGAGGGACGCGCCGCGGCCGCGGCTGGTGACTACGAGCTGGCCTGGGCCGACTTCCAGAAAGCTAGGGTGCTGGACCCGGAGGACAAGATCGCGGCCGACCTGGCGGAGTCGAGCCGGGAGGGGAGCAGGCTGGCCGGGGTCAAGGCGCGCCTCGACGAAGCGCGCCGCCAGCGGGCCGCGGGAAACGATGCAAAGGCAGTCGCCGCGGCCCTGGCCGCCCTGGTCTTCGACCCGGCGAGCCCGGAGGCCGCGGACTACGCCGCTCAACTGCGCAACGAGCTCATAAGCTCGGGCACCGCGGCGCAGTTCGAGAGCACGCGGCGCGCCATGATCGAGGAAGGGGAGCTGGCTTTCCAGGCGGCCCGCGCGGACGGCAATGTCGCGGCCATGCGCCGCGCCTTGGAGCGCGTCAAAGCCCTGGAGCCGGACGCGGACGCGGTCTGGAAGCCGCTTGAGGCGAGCCTGGACGAGGCCCGGCAGCAACTCCTGGCAAGCAGCCTGGACGATGCCCGGCGGGCCTTTGCGGCGAAGGACGCCGTAGTTGTGGCGCGCTCCGTGCGCCGCATCAGACGCCTGGATCCGGACCAGTCTGAACTGCCCGGCCTGGAGGCCAAGCTGAGGAAGGCCAGCCGCAGAGGGATGCTCTCCTTCTACGACGCGCACTATGTGCGCCAGCTTTACGATACTGCCGCGGCCGACTATGTGCTGGGCAACTATGCCACTTCGGCCCAGACCTTGGCACTGCTGTTGCGCTGCGACGCGGCCCACCGAGACGCCAATGCCCTCGTGGACAGGCTGCGGGAAGAGGGGAGGATCGCGCAGGAGCAGGAACCCTGATGGCGCGGGTAAGCCCTGTCGTGACCTTCCTCGTGGTCGCCGCGCTCTGCGGCCTGGCGGTCTTCGCGGGCCCGCACGAGCCTTCGGATCCGCCCGAGCCCATCTCAGGCGTGCTCTTTTCGGTCAGGAAGGCCACCTGCGCGCCGGCCGGGGCCTCACCGGCCAAGGCGGCCGCCCCTGCCCTTCCGGCCAGCCCGGCAAGGGCCAAAGCCCTTCCCAGGAAAGCGGCAAGGACTGCCGAGCCTGTCCGGGCCATGGCCGAGGCCGCGCCTGCGGCCCTGGTGGATCTGTCCTCAGCCCCAGCCGCGCCGGCCGCTGCTCCCGTGGCACTGGCCGTCGCGCCTGCGGCTGCGACGCCAATGCCGGCGGCGAAGCCGACTTCCAAGCCCGAGCCTGCCGGCCCTGTCGCTTTCGGGGACCTGGACGAGGCCCTGCGCCAGAGCCCCACGACCCAGGCCCTGAACTTGCGGGTCAAGAAGGGCGGGATGGTGTTCCGCATCACGCACGTGGGCCGTGCGCGGGGGCGCGCCGCGGCGCGCTTCGCGCTGGCCAACGAGGAAGCGGCGGATTTCTTCCTGTCCGTGGTCAGCGTGTCGGCCGGCGGCGCGCCCGTCCTGGCTGATACCGCCGGGCCCTACGTGTGCCGAGCCGGGGAGGAAATCTACGGCGTGGTCCACCTCGCGCCCGAGGCAGCCTCCGGCAAGCGCCTCTCAGTGACCTTGGTGCAGAGCGGCGGGGAGCGTCGTCGCTTCCAACTCGCCTTGGAGTACCCGTTTTGAGGCGCCATCATCCTGCCGTGCGCCGGGACGGCCCCTTGGAGGGGCTTCTGCGCTGCGGCGCGAGCCCTGAGCCGGCCCGGATGCCGGAGCAGGCCGAGTTCTGGCCCGCGGCTTCCGGCCCCGCAGGGGTGTACCGGCAGGAGAAACTGCTCCTGCGCGGCGACTACCTTGACGGCCTGGAGAGGGTGAGGCGGGACTTCGGCTTGAGAAAGGCTGAGTTCAGGAAGTCCTTGACCATTGGGGAGCTGGTGGACGCGGCAGTGGGCTTCATGCTCCGCCAGGTGGACTTCAGCACCCTGGAAAGCGCGGAGGACCTGGAGCGCCACGTTGCCAGGCAGGCCCTGCGCGGGACGCAGGCGAGCCTGGGCAGGTCGTGGCAGGAGGGATGATGATGAGATACGCGGCGCTGTTCCTGCTTCTTGCACGGCCTGGAGCGGCCGAGGACCTGGTGGACCCCACGGCGCTCTTCAGCCAGGCGGCGCAGGCGGCCAAGCCTGCCGCGGCCGAGCGGCCGCCGGCCTGCCCGGGCGCGGACGACTTCTTCCTGCCCACGGGCTTCACCTTCCCGGCCCTGCTTCCCGACGCCATCTTCAGCTACAACACCGCGGCCCCGGTCAACGCCGTGCTGGAAGACGACGTGAAGTCCCGCGGCCGCGTGATCCTGCCCAGGCACACGCGCCTCATCGGCGGCGTCAACGCCCTGCACACGCTGGACCGGGTCAACATCGCCTGGCGCCTGGCGGTACTGCCCGAGGGGTGCGAGTTCGAGTTCTCGGGCATCGCCCTCTCGGCGGACGACGGCTCGGGAGGAGTGAAAGGCAAGGTGGAGAAGCATGAGGATTCGGTCGCGGCGCAGGTGGCCCTTAAGTCCATCCTCAACGGCGCACAGCAGGCCGCGGCCATAGCAGTCCCGGTCGAAGGCGCGCTGGCCTCCGGGTTCTCCGGCGAGGCCAACCTGATGCTCGACCAGAACATAGCCAAGGTCAAGAGCCTGGAGTCCATCTACATCCGCGAAAGGACGCAGATCCGCGTCTTGGTCATGAGGAGGTTCGCCCGAGATGGCGGAAAATGAATCCTCGCCCTGCGGCTGGGAGTTCGTGCTCATGGTCGCTCTGATAGGCATGGCCTTGCAGAAGAACGCGCCGGCCATGGAGCGCCGGCTCGTGGCCTGGGAGGTGGCGCCTGTCACCGCGGCCGGGGTCGCGGCCCGCGCGGCCTATCGCCGGCTGGGGCAAGGGGCGACCCTCGGCAAGAAGGCATGCCTCAACGTCGCGGTCAACCTCTTTGCGAAGTCGGCCAATCCGCTTCGTCCTGGCGTGGGCTGGTTCGGGTTGTTGTCGCTCGGAGTCTTTCTCTGCCCCTTGGCGGCGCGCCGCATGGGCTCGTTGCGTTATTGGAACACCGAGTGGCTCGCAGCCGCGGTGCTGGTCACGGGGGCAGGCGCGTGTTTCGGGTTGGCCATGCCCGCTGCCTGGCCCTGGCCGGTGCTCTGGGTGGGCGGCGTGTGGGCCTTCGCCAACACAGGGGCCGCCCTCTTCTGCCTATGCCTGGCAATCTGGTCCTTCCATAAGGGTTCGAAGCGTCTCCACCATGGTCCGGCATTCAAACTGCCCATGATGTCGAAGCCATGCTCCGGCTTCACCGTGGGCCGCGTGGACCCGAAGATCATGCCCGGCCACTCCCGGTGGCTGGCCTCAGGTGGAGGCGACATCCAACTCCCTTTCAACCGCCTTTCCTGCGGCCTGACCGTGCTGGGAGAGAAGGGCGCCGGGAAGTCTCGGCTGCTTTTCGCCATACACGATGCCATCAGGAGGCAGCATCCGAACGTCCCCATCCTCATCCACGACCCCAAGAGCGAATGGTACCGGACCTACTACGACCCCAAGGCGGACCTGTTCTTCGCCCCGCACTTCAAGGGCACCGCGGCCTGGAGCCTGTGGCGGGATTTCAGGGAGGTGCCGGAGCTGCGCCACGAACTGCTTTCGACCTGCGTCTACGCCCACCAGGACCGGGATGATACCTTCTGGATGGACCAGGCCGTGGACCTCCTGCACCAGGTCTCGGGTTTCAAGACTCTCTCCAAAGCTGCGGATTATCTGGGA
Organism: Elusimicrobiota bacterium; assembly: GCA_016212825.1. Taxonomy (GTDB): domain Bacteria; phylum Elusimicrobiota; class Elusimicrobia; order UBA1565; family UBA9628; genus UBA9628. The sequence continues at coordinate 69,596 of JACRDS010000013.1, forward strand.
GACATCCCGCACCAGCACCCGGACGACGAGTTCCTCTTGTCGGTCTTCGGCACCGCAAAGCTCGGCTTCCTGGATCTGGCCAAGACCGAGCTGATGTCCGCCATCTCGGGGGCCCGGCCGCTGTCCATTGACGATTTCCTCCGGCAGAAGGGCCGCATCATCCTGCTCAACAACCCCTCCTGCGCATCCGAACAGAAGGGGGCTTTCAGCCTGTTTTTGTCCGCATTCCTGCTGAGGGCGCTTTCGCTGCCGGACGTGCCGGAGGGCACCCTGCGCGCTGTCGCCATCATCGACGAGGCGCTGACCTTCAACCTGCCCCCGGACGTGGAGAGGCGCATCTCGACGCTGTGCCGGTCCAAGGGCGTCTGCGTCGTGGCCGGCGCCCAGCGCCTGCCGGACCGCCAGCGCAACGAACGCGGCGAATGGCGCACCGCGGAGCACACCTTCGCCATGAAATGCGTGAACCAGGACACGCAACGCGAGCTGTCCAGGAAGGCCGGCAGCCTGCTGTTCCGACGCATGGCCCAGAGCACGACCACTTCGGCCTCGGAGCGCGCGGCCGGGCAGTCTCATACCAGGAGCGAGCAGGACCTCAGCCAGGAGGCCATCCCGCCGGAGCACTTCGGAAGGCTGTCGCCCCGCGAGTTCGTCTTGTTCCACGACCAGGGCATCGTGACCGGCAGGACCGTGGAGGTGGGGCGCGAGCAGCGCGCCGTCGCCCTGCCGCCGTACGAGCTGCGCGAGGACGTGCGCCGGATATCTATGGGGCTGATCGCCGACATGCCTGCGCAGAAGGAGGACGAAAAAGAAGACGGAAAGGAGGATGGAGAAGATGAGCGTGATTGACATCGGAGGGATCAAGATCAACTACTTGTCGTTGCAGGGGCTGGGCCGGGCGGTTGAGGCGGAACTGGCCAACACCGACCGAAGACTCGCCGAAACCCTCAAGGAGCTCAAGAGGCTGCGCCGCGCCCGGCGGGCGCTGCAGCAGATGCTGGGCGGCCAGAAAGCCAGGCCGGTCCAGCCGGCTCCCGCGGCCGGGGCCGCGCGCGAGCCGGCCTGCGCCTCGCGCTGAGGCGGAGCGCGGCATGGCGGTCTTTCGCTGGCGGCTGATCCCCGCCCGGGCGTCGTCCGGGCCGGAGGCGGGGGATTGCGAGAGGAAGAGCTTCGTTTGGAAGGAGGTGCGGCATGACGGAGAGATTGCTGACGATAGAGGAGGTCTGCGTGAAGCTGGGGGGGGTCAAGCCTTGGACGATACGCGGCTGGGTGAGCCAGAGGAGGATACCCTTCACCAAGGTGGGCCGGCTCACCAGGTACCCCGAGGCTCAGATCAACGACTGGATCAGGTCCAACACCCGCGTCCCCCTCGGCGCCTGAGCAAGGGAACTTCTCCAGGCCTCGTCCGTTGGAAGTAGAGGGGGAGGAGCCGCCATGGGACTGGTGAAGAAGGGCGAGAACTGGTTTATAGACTACCGCGCCAACGGGCGGCGCATCCGGGAGAAGGTCGGCCCGAGCAGGAAGCTGGCCGAATCGGCGCTGGCCAAGCGGAGGCTGGAACTCGCGGAGAACAGGTTCCTGGACGTCCGCAAGGCCAGCCGGGAGACCTTCCAGAGCTTCGCCGAGAAGTACCTGGAGTGGGTCCAGGGGCGCATCCGCTCGATCGCCAACGAGCGCATCTACGTGCGGCGGCTCAACGCGACCTTCGGCGGCACCTGCCTCTCGGATATAGACGTGGCCCGCGTCGAGAAGTTCATGGCGCAGAGGCTCAAGGAGCCGCGCCAGCATCCATATCGCGGGAAATCCGCATGGAAGCTCGACGCGGTCGAGCGCGAGGCGAAGATTAAGGCGTGGTACGCGGGGAACGGAAAGACGATCTCAAGGGCGCACGTGAATCGCGAGGTCTCCTGCCTCCGGCGCATCCTTAATAAGGCGGCGGACTGGAAACTGCTGCCGGCGCGTCCGCTCGGGGGGCTCAGGCTGTTCGATGAGCGAGAGTCGATACGCAAGCGCTATCTGAAGCCCGAGGAGATCCGGACCCTGCTTGCCGCCTGCGGCCCGGGCCTCAGGCAGGTCGTGACCTTCGCCCTCTACACCGGCCGCAGGTACGGCGAGATATCCGGAATGCGGTGGCAGGACGTGGACGTCGAGAACGGATACGTGTACTTCCCGAGGACCAAGAAGAAGGAGCCGGACCAGGTGGCTCTGCCGCCGCGGGCGCGTGAGGTCCTGGCGGAGTTGCGCCGCGATGCGAACGGCGATTTCGTCTTTCATAAGAAAGACGGCGGGCAGCTGCGGGTCGTGCGGTCGGGCTTCAAGAGGGCCCTGCGCAGGGCGGGAATCGCGAATTTCAGGTTCCATGATTTGCGGCATACGGCCATATCTTATATGATGATGAACGGCATCGATTTGAAGACCATCGCCGAGCTCGTGGGCCATGCGACGGCTCAAATGGTGGACAAGCGCTACGGCCATCTTTCGCCGGACCACAAGCGCGCCGCCGCGGAGGTTTACGGTTCGGCGATGGACAGGTTGTGCGGGCATGGGCAAGTCCCCTCTCAAGCCGGGGCGGCCTGACGATTTGGCTGACTGTGGGTTTAGCGTGGACACTTTTTGGACACTCGCCCCGATTCTGGAACTCCGGTCGCAAATCCCTTGTTGTGAATTATGTAGGAAAAACCAATAGAAACAATTGCCGATGCCGACGTAGCTCAGCGGTAGAGCAACCGCCTTGTAAGCGGTAGGTCGCCGGTTCGATCCCGGCCGTCGGCTGAGCCATTTCCTCGATGACGAAGAGCCACGCCAAGGCGCACCCCCACGAGAGCCCCCACCACCCTCATTGGCCGCTGGCCGCGGCCCTCTTCCTCTTCGTCCTGCTCACGGCCGCCTACTCCGTCCACGATTCCTCCACCTGGCTGCACATCCGCAGCGGCGCCGAGATCCTTTCCCGCAAGGCCCTTCCCGCGGCCGACACCTTCTCCTACACCGCCTCCGGCCAGCCCTGGTCCACCGACTCCTGGCTCAGCGACGTCATCTTCCGGCACCTCGACCAGAACGGCGGGTTCCTCGCCCTGGCCGCCCTCAAGTGCGTCGTCGTCGCCGCCGCCTTCGCCCTGCTCCTGCCCCTCTCCCCGGGCAGCCCCCTGCTCGCGGCCGGCGTGCTGGCCCTGGCTGCGGCCGGGGCTTGGCCCGGGATGACCGAGACCCCCAACTTCTTCGACTTCCTGCTCCTGGCCCTCCTCGTGCGCGTGCTGCGGCCCAAGCGCCCCTTCACCTGGGGCACCACGGCCGCAGTCGGCGTCATCATGCTCCTCTGGTCCAACCTCAACGGCTCCTCCGCCTTCCTAGGGCTGGGGCTGGTCGCCCTGAAGGTGGTCAAGACCACCATCCACGCGGGCCGGGGCGAGCGCCTGCGCTTCGGGGCGCTCATCGCCGCGGCCCTGGCCGGGCTCGCCCTCAACCCCCAGGGCTTCGCCGTCATCCGGCACACCTTCCTCGGCGCGGAGCCCGCCTTCGCTCCGCGCTTCCCGTGGCTGAGCCTCTACGTCGCCTTCGTCCTGGCCGGAGCCGCCGCGGTCTGGGTGTGCCTGCAGCAGGAGTTCTTCCTGGCCGTGGCCGCGGCCGGCCTGCTCGGCCTCTCCCTCGTCGCGCCGGGCCTACGGTCCCTCTACATGCTGGCCGCCTGTCCCGTCATCGTCCTGGCCCTCGGGCACTTCATCCATCCCCTGCGCGACACCGCCGGCCGCGTGGCGCGCCTGGCCCTGGCCCTCGCCGCCCTCTTCGCCTGGCATTGGTACACGGTCTACACTCCCTTGAGGAGCCTCCCCGGCTACGGCCGCCCCGCGCTGGGCGGGGCGGCCAACTTCCTCAAGGCCAATGACATCCGCGGCCGCATGTTCAACGAGCCCGAGACCGGGGCCGAACTCATGGCCCTCTCGGAGCGGCCGGTCTTCGCGGACCAGCGGGCCGAGCTCTACGAACCCTCGTTCCTGAAGGAGGCCTCCCGCTGGCCGGGGCGCTTCCGGCAGCTGGCCGAGGTCTACCGCTTCGACTATGCCGTCATCCGCAACCGCCGGGCCGCCTATCCGGCCCGCGTCCTCGACGAGGACCCCGACTGGAGGCTGGCCTACGCGGACGACGCGGCCCTGGTCTACCTGCGCCGCTCCGGGACCGCCGGCTGGCTGGTGTCCAGCGCCCCGCGGCGGCTCCTGGCGCCCAACGGGCTCTGGCCCGACGCCCTGGACCCCCTGCTGGCCAAGCCCCTGACGCGGGCCAGGGCCCTGGCCGAGCTCGACGCCTGGATCCTGCAATCCCCGGAGAGCGTCCAGCCCCTCCTGTGGAAGGCGTACGCCTTCGACCGCCTGCGCCTCTCCCCCAAGGCCGACCGGTTCCTGGAGTTGGCGCGCGGCCGCTTGGCGGGGCGGGGCGAGCCCGAGCTTACCGCCGTCATGGCCTGCGTCCTGGAGCGGCGCGGCCGCGACGCCGAGGCCCGGCGCCTCTATCAGGGGACGGCCCGGCTGGCGCGCCGGCGCGGGGAGAGCGCCCTGGAATCCGCCGTCGGGTCGCGTCTGGCCGCCCTCTGGCGCCGGGCCGGCGACGAGGCCCGGGCGCGGCGCTGGGAGGAGCGGGCCCGGGAGCCCGCGGCCCCGGCGGCGGACTAGCGCGATTCTGGACAAAGCACTCTTTCCCTGATATACTCACAACGGGCTTTATGAGAAGATCCGCGGCCGTCGCGGTGTTGGCGCTGTGCGCCCTGGTCTGCGGCTGCAAGTCCCCCAAGTACGCCCTCTACACCTCGCTGAACCGCGATTTCCAGTGCGACGTGCCCTGGGCCTGGAACGTCATGTACGACTCCGAGGGGACCCATTTCACGCACGTGAACTTCATCGGGCCGTTCGAGCCCGACTTCTACCTGGGCGCCCCGAGCTACAGCGTGCGCTGGTACAGCAACTACGCCACGCACCGCCTGCGCGACGGCCGCCTGGAGATGTACGCCGGCCCCGACGACTTCATCAGGCAGACCCTCGACGGGGTCTACGGCGCGGACCGAGACCTGGTCCAGCCCGTCCATGACGTGGCCATCGACGGGCTGAAGTTCAAGTGCTTCACCGTGGTCTCGGCCGGTCCCGCCCAGCCCGGGGCCCGCTGGGGGACGGCCGTGGACGGAATCACCAAGCAGGTCATCAACCCCCGCCAGCACGCCTACGCGATACTTCCCATGCGCAGCGGGTTCTACGTGCTGACCTATCCGGCCACGACCGCGGCTTTCAAGACCGACCGCCTGCAGGCCTACAAGAAAGATTTCGAGCATCTGGTGAATTCCTTCGTGCCGTTCAAGGACGGCCCCGGAGGCGCGCCGCTGCCGCCGTCGGGCCGCAGCAAGCCCGCCAAGCCGGTCTGACGGGAGTCCGCCGAGTGTCTGCCATGTGCGCCGAGAAGGGACCTGCCCCCGCGCCCGCGCGAACCCGTTCGCGCACGCGCGACGTGCGCCTGTCGGTCCGGATACAGGCCAAGCCCGCCCAGGTCTACCGCGTCCTGACCTCGGCCCGGGAGCTGTGCCGCTGGTGGCTCACCGGGGCGGAGACCGACGCGCGCAACGCCGGCCGCCTGCGCATGGTCTGGCCCAAGCGGCCCGGCTGCCGCAGCTTCTCGGGCGAGCGCGAGGGCTGCTTCGTGGACCTCGATCCCGAGCGCAAGGTGGCCTGGATGTGGAAGCTGGGCGCGCGCGGCAACGGCATCCCGCCCCTGTGCAGCTTCTTCCTCCTGCCCAAGGGCCGGGGCTGCGAGGTGACCCTGCTGCACGCGGGCTTCCCGCGCCGCCGGGCGGCGGACAAGGCCTTCGCCTGCTTCTCCACGGGGTGGGAGGACGCCCTGGCCAAGCTCAAGCTCTACCTGGAGACGGGCCGCACCTGCAAGCAGGAGGTCCTCACCCTCACCGGACTGCGCATCCTCCTCCGACCCCGACGGTAGCCCGCGGGGCATGACGGGAATCATGGCGAAAGATCGGAACATCTGCTACCCTTCTTCTCGTCCTCAGAGGAGGGCTCCCATGTCAGACGATCAGGCCCATCGCGCCGCCGGCTCGCTGCAGAGCGCCTTGGAGATGTTGTTCTCCGGGACGCATGATCAGGAGGCGTTCACGCGGCTGCTCGCCGCCGCCGAGTCCGGGGACCTCCAGGGCCAGTACCTCGCCGGCATGCTCTACGCCCTCGGCAAGGGCACCGAGAAGGACCTGGGGAAATCCCTGCAATGGCTGACCCGCGCCGCGGAGCAGGGCCATCCGGACGCGCAGTACGAGTTGTCCCAGCGCCGCGCCTCCACCAACTAGCCGGCTTGCCGGCCCCGCGTGTGGTATGATACTCCCACACGGATCGGAGGAGCCATGATCACCGCCAGACTCATCCTCGGAGCCTCCCTGTTGCTGGGGCCCGCCGCCGCCTTCGCCGAGCCTGCCCAGCCGCGCCTGTTCCGGCCGCCGACTTTGGTGCGGGCCATCGGCTTCTCAGCCTGGTTCGAGGGCGGGCGGGTCCTCGCGACGTGGAAGAAGTACAAGCGGGCGGACTTCAAGGCTTACAAGCTCGTCCGGTCCTCCACCATGCACGACCCCGTCTATCCTGAGAACGGGGAGATCTTCTCCGCGGATAAGCCGTCCGTCACCAAGCACGTCGACGCCAAGGTCGACACCGGCATCTGGTACTACCGCCTCTGCGTCATCACCAAGGAGAACAACCGCTGGGTCAGCCCGGTGGTGGAGATCGTGGTGAACCGGGACGCCGGGCGGGAGACCGTGCCCTCCGCCGCAGACTTCGAATAAAGCAGGAGTCCGCCTCCCTGGGACACGAGGCGGACTCTTTGCGCTAGGCCTTGGAGGGGCGTCCTCTTCGGCTCGGCCTTCATCCGGGATCCCGTCCGGCTCGTCCCGTCCGGGTAGGAGGATGTCGACCTTGTGATGAGTGTAGCCGGGCACCGCCCCGGCCCCCAGGGCCATGGGGGGAAGTCCGTTCTGGGCCGAAAGGCCTATGTCAGCGGACCCGTGCGTTTGTGGTAGAATGGCACCGTGAACCGGCAGGCCCAGGTCGACGGTGTCGAGCGCTACATCACCTTGGAACCGCGGGCGCGCGTGCTCGACCTCGCCTGCGGCAGCGGCCGCCAGACGCTGGAGCTGGCCCGGCGGGGATACCGGGTCCTGGGCGTGGACAGCGCGGAGGGGCCGCTGGCCGAGGCCCGCGCCGCGGCCCGCCAGGAGCGGCTCAACGCCCACTTCCTCCACACCGACATCCGGCAGATCTCCTACCGCGGCGAATTCGACGCGGTGGTCAACCTGCATTCCTCCATCGGCTGCCTGCCCAACGACCGCGACCACCTGAGGGTCCTGGAAGGGGTGCGCAAGGGGCTCAAGAGCGGCGGCCGGCTCCTGCTCGACATGCCCAACAGGGAGTGGCTCATGCGGCACTCCGACCCCGGCTCCTTCGACCTCCAGACCGGCCGGCGGGCGGGACAGCGGGTCTACGCCTTGACCGAGCTCAAGGCCCTCCTGGAGCGCGCCGGCCTGGAGTGCCTCGAGGTCTGGGGCGGCTACGAGGGCGAGGCCTACGGCATGGACAGTCCGCGCATGGTCGTGCTGGCCCAGCGGGCCGCGGAGGCCGCGCCGCGCCGGCCCAAGGACGAGGGCCTGGTCTCGGCCATCCGCATCAAGGGGCGCAGCAAGGGGAGATGATGAGAGGCGGCGCCGCGCAGCTGGCTTTGGCCCTGGCACTTCCCGTCGCGGCCGCCTCCAGCCCGCGCATCGACTACACGGACTTCACCTTGCCCAACGGCCTGCGCGTGCTGGTCTCCACGGACCATGCCGTGCCCGTGGCCGCGGTGTCCATGGTCTTCGACGCCGGCGCCCGCCACGAGGCGCGGGGGCGCTCCGGCTTCGCGCACCTCTTCGAGCACATGATGTTCGAGGGCTCCCAGAACGTGCCTAAGGGGGCCTTCGACCGGACCCTGGAGTCCTACGGCGGCGACAACAACGCCTCCACCCACCAGGACCTGACCTTCTACTACGAGGAGGTGCCCTCCAACGCGGTGCCCGTGGCCCTGTGGCTCGACGCGGACCGGGTCGGCGCGCTCGACGTCTCTAAGGATTCGGTCAAGAACCAGATCGAGGTGGTCAAGGAAGAGAAGCGCATGCGGGTGGACAACAAGCCTTACGGCCCCCTGCTCGACCTCGAGATGTCATCGGGCACCTTCAGCAACTGGGCCAACGCCCATCCCGTCATAGGCTCGGCCGAGGATCTCGATGCCGCCGGCCTTGACGACGTGCGCGACTTCTTCAAGGCCTATTACGCTCCCTCCAACGCCATCATGGCCGTGGTCGGCGACGTGGACCCCCTCGAGGTGAGGAGGTGGGTGACCGAGCTCTTCGGCCCCCTGCCGAACCGCCCCAAGCCCCCGGCGCCGGACACCGCGGAGCCTGAGCCCGGGCCGGGCCGGCGCTTCGAGGTCAAGGACGGCCAGGCCAAGCTGCCGGCCCTGGCCCTCTCCTGGAAAGGCATGCCGGCCCGCGGCACCCCGGATTTCTGCGCCCTGGTCCTGCTGGGGCAGGCCCTTTTCGACGGCAAGGGCTCGCGGCTATACCAGGAACTGGTCAAGACCGCCAAGGCCGCGGTGGACCTGAGCGGCGGCCTGGGCTTCCCGGTCAGCGACCTCTCCGACTACAAGACCCCCGCGCTCTTCGGCGCCTTCATCATCCACACGGCCGAGCGCAAGCCCGAGGAGGTCAAGGCTCTGGCCCTGGCCCAGGTCGCGCGCGTCGCGGCCCAGGGCCTGCCCGCGGTCGAACTGGGCCGGGTCAAGACCAAGTTCCGCTCGGGCTGGATCCTCGGCCAGCAGACGGCCCTGGGCCGGGCCCGGAAGCTGCTCATGGCCGCCCTGCTCGACGGAGACCCCGAGGCGGCCAACGGACTGGACCGGTACATGGCGGTGACGAGCGAGGATATCAAGAGGGTGGCGGGGAAATACTTGAAGTCTGACCTCGCCAACACGTTCGTGCTTATACCCGGAGGGGCACAGTGAGGCCTTTCGTTGAAGGGCGCGGCGGCTTTGCCGCCGCGCAACCCGCGACCCCTATGAGGGGTCGCGGGTTCCGTTGGGTGGCCATGCTTTTGATGCCACTAGCGGCACCGTCTCTCTTCAGCGCCCCCATACCCTCCGTCCCCCCCATGAAGCCCTACCAGGCCCCGCCGCGCCAGGAGTGGAAGCTCCCCAACGGCCTGAAGGTCGTCCTGGTGACTGACCGGCGCTCTCCCATGGTCACGGCCAAGCTGGCGGTCCGCGCCGGCGCCGCGGCCCTGCCGGCCGAGGCCGCGGGCCTGGCCGACGCCATGGCCGAGCTCCTGACCGACGGCACGGCCCGGCGCTCCTCCAAGGCCGTCGCCGACGCGGCGGACGAGTACGGTGGCCGCATCGCCGCGGCCGCCGGGCCGGACGACGTCGTGCTGGAGAGCTACTGCCTCTCCGAGCACGCCGGGAAGATGCTGGCCCTCATGTCGGAGGTCGCGCTCTCCCCCTCGTTCCCCGAGAGCGAGGTGGCCCTGCGGCGCAAGAACATGCAGGACGAGCTCAACGTCGAGCGCTCCGAGCCGGACTTCCTGGCCTCCGTGGCCTTCCATAAGAAGCTCTTCGGCGCCCACCCCTACGCCGTGACCGCCCCGACCGACGCCTCCATCAAGCGCATCAGCCGGGCCCGCGTGGCCAAGGCCCACAGGCGCCTCTTCACCCCGCGCAGCGCCCTGCTGGTCCTGGTCGGCGACATCCGGCTCGCCCAGGCCAAGGTCCTGGTGCGCGACAGCTTCGGCGGTTGGCGGGGGGAGCCGGGCCCGGCGGCCGCTCCCGCCGTGACCAGCCGGCCCCGGGTGCGGCGCGTCTACGTGGTGGACCGCCCCGGCTCCGTGCAGGCCTCCCTGTTCCTGGGGAACCTGGCCATCCGCGAGGACCATCCGTCCTACTTCGACTTCCTCCTGGCCAACCAGGTCTTGGGCGGCAGCTTCTCCTCCCGCCTGGTGTCGGACATCCGCGAGAGCAAGGGCTACACCTACCGCATCGGCAGCCGCATCGACACCTTTCTCACCACCGGGGTCTTCCGCGTGCGCACCCCGGTGCGCAACGAGGTGGTCAGGCCGGCCCTGGAGGCCATCCTCTCCCACCTTGACCGCATCCGCCGCAAGCAGGTGAGCCCCGAGGAGCTGGCCCAGGCCAAGAACTATCTGGCCGGGAGTTTCGCGCGCGGCCTGGAGACCCAGGAGGGTCTGGCTTCGGCGCTGCTGCACGTCAAGCTGCGCCGTCTGCCGGACGACTACCTCGACACCTTCGTGCCCAAGGTCCAGGCCGTGGACGCCGCGGGAGTGCTGCGCGCCGCCGAGACCTTCATCCGGCCCGAGGAGATGGTGCTGGTGGCCGTGGGTGACGGCGCCCGCATCCGGGGCGACGTGGGCCAGTTCTCCTCCGAGCCCCTCGAGATGGCCGACCTGGACGGCAACCGATGACGCGGAGGGCCGCGCCGTTCTCCGACTCCGTCCTGCCCGCCGTCTGCGCCGCGCTGGGCCTGGCCGCCTTCGCCTGGGTCGACCGGCTGCCCGCGGCGGCCGACTACGTGGTCCCCCGGCATCCGGGCTGGGGGCTCTTCTCCCTGGGCCTGGCCGCGGCCGGCGGACCAGGCGGTCGGGCCGTCACCATCGCGGCCCTCCTCCTGCTGGCTGCGGCCCTGGCGCTGCTGGCGCGGGGGTTCTGGCGGTCTCTGGGCTCTCCCGAGGAGCGCCGGCACCTGTGGACTCCGCGCGGCGTCCTGGTCCTGGCCGCCGGGGTCGTGGCGCTGGCCGGGGCCGCGCGGCTGGCTTCCGCGGTGTGGTTCGACCTGCTCTTCAATTCCTGGTTCGACCCGGGCGGCGCTGACCCCCGCGAAACCATCCTCGCCGGGCTGGGCGCGCTCTGGGTCGTGTTCTGGCTCGGCGCGGCCCTGTCCTTCTGGGCCCGCCGCCTGGCGGGAGGCGGGGCCGCGGCCCTGGCAAGCGGCGCCGGGTGCGCCGCGGCCTTGCTGGTCCCGGCCCTGGCCCTCTACGTTTGGGCGGTTGCCGCCTGCGACGCTCGCGCCGCGAGCCTGGCCCGCGCGGCCGGGATACCGGCCGACCCGTCCGGCCGCGAGACCCTCCTGGTCCTGACCGCGGAGCCGAGAGGGGCGGGCTCCCAGGTCTACGACGTCCCGTTCGGGATGCCGGGGGTGGCCGACCTCTCGGGCCGGAGCCTCCAGGCCCTGGAGGGCTACCTGGCCCGCCGGCCGCGCTCGGTTTACCGCCAGCAGGCCCAGAGGCTGCTCTGGGAAGGCTATTCCCGGCGCCAGGACGTGGGCCGCCTGCGCCAGAGCCTGCTGGCCTCGGCGCGCGACGGCGACGCCCTAGCCTGGCTGATCCTGGCGGACCATCTCTCCAGCGCGCCGCCGGACGCCCTGGCCGTGAGCCTGCTCGACGAGCTGGCCGACGAGAGGCGCTGGCGCGTCGGCGGCCGCGCCGCCCTGCTCCTGGCAGCCGCCTACGCGCACCTCGGCCTGCCCGAGCGGGCCGGGGAGTGGGGCCGCCGCGGCGCCGCGGCCCTGGGCATGCCGGTCGAGCTCGTCCCCACGCCCCCGCGGGGCGGGGCTCTGCGGCCCGGCGCCATCGGCGCGACCCTCCGGGGACCGCGCTGCGCGCGCGCCGCGCTCTACGCGCGGCAGGGGGTCCAGGAGCCCTACTCCCTGAGCCCTAACCGCCTGGTGGCGGCGGTCCCATGCGGCGCGCGGGGAGGGGCCCGTTTCGGAGGGCTCGCCGCCGGGGACTACTACATGGCCTTCTCATTCCCGCCCGGCGCGCTGTCCGCGCGCAGCGGGGACCTTGTCGTGCGCGGGCATCGGGGCGACATCAGGCTCTCGGTGCGGCAGCCTGCGGCCCGGGTCGAGCTGGACATCTCAGGAGGACGCGCGCCATGACCGAACATCCCCCGCATCCCCACGCCCCGCCCGCGCATCCGGAGCGCGAGCCGCAGCTGACCGTGCGCGCCGTGGTCGCGGGCATGCTCCTGGGCGGCGTCCTGAGCCTCTCCAACCTCTATGTGGCCTTGAAGACCGGCTGGTCCATCGGGGTCTCCATCACCTCGGCCATACTCGCCTTCGCGATCTTCGCGATCCTGTTCCGGCTCAAGCTCGTGCGCAAGCACTTCGGCATGCTCGAGAACAACGTCATGCAGTCCACGGCCAGCGCGGCCGGCTACATGACCGGCGGCGGGACTATCGCCGCCATACCGGCCCTGATGATGATAACAGGCGAAGTCATGGGCGGCTGGCAGATGTTCTTCTGGATCTCCGCCATCGGCATGATGGGCTTGGTCATGTCCATCCCCATGAAGGCCCAGATGATCGACATCGAACAACTGCGCTTCCCCACGGGCATCGCCACGGCCGAGACCTTGCGCGCTTTGCACGGGGCCGAGGGCGCGGGCGGCAAGGGCAAGGCCAACCTCCTGGCCTGGGGCGGGGTGGCCGGCGCGGTGGTGGCCTTCTGGCGCGACGCCAAGTTCGACTGGCTCTGGAATCTGCCCGAGAAGATCAAGATCCCGGGCGTGACCCTGGCCGGCCGACCTCTGGTGGACTACACTCTCTCCTTCGAGGGCTCTCTCATCATGGTGGGCGCGGGCGCCATCATGGGCTTCCGCGCGGCCTGGAGCATGCTGCTCGGCGCGCTCATAAACTTCGGCATCCTCGCCCCTTGGCTCTACAGCCAGGGGGTCATCAACCCCAAGCTGGGCTATAAGCACATCGTGGCCTGGAGCGTATGGTTCGGCTCGGCCATGATCCTGACCTGCGGCCTGACCGCCTTCGCTTTCCAGTGGAAGACGGTGATGCGTGCGGTCGACAGCGTGTTCAAGGCCTTCCGCGGCCAGGTGGTCGACGAGCACGGCGAGGTGCCCATGCTGTGGTTCGTCATCGGCATGGTCCTGCTCACGCCGGTCGTGGTGTTCCTGGAGTGGTTCCTCTTCGGCATCAAGTGGTGGATGGGCATCCTATCGGTGGTGCTGGGCTTCTTCATCGCCATCGTGGCCTGCCGCGCCACGGGCGAGACGGACACCACCCCGACCGGGGCCCTGGGCAAGATCACCCAGATCACCTTCGGCGTGCTCGATCCGGGCAACGTCACCACCAACCTCATGACCGCCAACGTGACCGGCGGCGTGGGCCTGCACGCGGCGGACATGCTCACCGTGCTCAAGAGCGGCTGGCTGCTCAAGGCCGACCCCAAGCATCAGTTCTGGGCCCAGTTCTTCGGCGTGGCGGCGGGCTCCTGCTTCGTGGTGCCGGCCTACCGCCTGCTCATCCCCACCGCGGACCTGCTGGGCACGGACAAGTGGCCGGCGCCCGGGGCGCAGACCTGGAAGGGCGTGGCCGAACTCCTGGCCAAGGGCTTCCACACCTTGCATCCCACGGCGCAGTGGGCGCTGTTCATCGGCGGGGCCTTGGGCGTCATCCTGGTGCTTATGGAGAGATGGTTGCCGAAATACCGCGCCTACATCCCCTCGGCCACGGGCCTGGGGCTGGCCTTCACCACGCCGGCCAACAACACCATCTCCATGTTCGCGGGCTCGCTGATTGCTTTGCTCATCGAGCGGCGCAAGCCGGCGCTGGCGGAGAAGACCGTGGTGCCGGTGAGCTCCGGCTTCATCGCCGGGGAGAGCCTGATAGGCGTGCTGCTGGCGGCCCTGGTCGTGCTGGGCCTGATGCAGTAACCGGTACCTGGTTTTAACTTTTTACTTATTAGGCCTGCTTCTTGAGCTTCTCGGCCAGGCGCTGGAGCTCCTCGCCCGCGGCTGCCAGGCCGGCGCTGAGGGTTCGGCGCAGGTCCTTGGTGGCCTTGAGGCCTTCCTCTTTGCCCAGGGACGCGACCTTGCGGGCCTGTCCCTTGATGGCATGGAGCTCCTCGCTGGCCGCCGCCTTCTTGATGGCCTTGGCGACCCGGTCGCTGACGCCGCGCACGCTGTCCTTGATATCGGAGCGGATCTCGGAGACGTCGCGGCTGGTGGCCGCGCTCTTGATGGCATCGCTGATCTGCTCCGCGAGCAGGCCGATCTCGCCGCGCAGCCCGTGACGCTGGTCGTGCTTCTTTCTAGCCATGTTGGTCCCTCCTTGTTTCCGACGCAGCCCCCATCATATATAATCTATCCCAGCCATGCCCAACGAACGCATCCTCATCGTGGACGACGAGCCGGCCTGGGTGACCCTGGTCAGGTTCTGGCTTGAGTCCGCGGGCTACAAGAACCTCGAGTCCGCGGGCAGCGGCGGCGAAGCCTTGGTCATGGCGCAGAATAACCCCCCGGACTGCATTCTGCTCGACCTGGAGCTCCCGGACCAGAGCGGCATGGAGGTCTGCCGCAAGCTGCGCTCCCTGCCCGCCCTGAGCCGCACCCCGGTGGTACTCTTCACCGCGCACAAGCGCGAGAAGGTCCTGGGCCTGCAGAGCGGGGCGGACTACTTCGTGGGCAAGTCCGACCGACCTCACGAGCTGCTGGCCACTATTGACGCGGTGCTGCGTCGCAAGCAAATGGAGGAGGGGCTCTTGTCCTTGGGCAGCCTCATCCTCAAGTCCGCGACGCGGCAGGTCTTCTTCAAGGACGGGCTCGTGGCCACGCTCACTCCCAAGATGTTCGTACTCCTGCATGTTCTGGTCAAGCATAGCCCCCAGCCCGTGAGCCGCGCCGAGCTCTACCGCTTGGTGGAGGGCGTGGAAGACCCGGGGCTCTCCCGGGCCCTGGACGTGATGCTCAACCGTATGCGCAAGATGTTGCCCGCAGAGCTGGAGAAGCGCATCGTCAACGTCAAGAACTTCGGCTATGTGTTCCTCGGGGAAGCGACCCAGGAACCTCCTCAGTTAGTCTGATTAACATTGTCGTTACTTTAAGTAACGGCGATGTGAATTGACAGAACAAAATCCTCCTGTTAAGCTCCTATTAGCTCTTTTATTTGGGCTGGACGACAAATGGCACACGGTCTGCTTCAGGCAGGCCCCCAGAGGAATGCCGCTGGGCCGGGGAAACCCGGGGTCGCAAAGCTACGGGGCTAAAGGGAAGCCAGCCGGGCTTCTCCAAGTTCGCCGGGTTGCCGAAGGTGATAACCGCGGAGGCGGCCGCAGCGCTATCCCGGGGATCTTCGACAGCCCGGTTATTTTTTATCCTAAAAAGACCAGCCGGCAGTCGCCTGCCAGCGACCGCCGGCTCTGTTGGGGGCCGAGGTTCGGGGGAACCATGCCAGCGCCCGTTAGTGAGTGTAGCAGACAGCCTGCGGGAAGCAAGCCCGCCTCAGTCAGCGTTGGTCAGAGGCTGTCACCGGTCCTCGCCCTCCTTACTTATGGCCGCCCCTGCCGTGGCCGGGGAATACGAGCGCGTCGCGGAGGAACTCTGCCGCGCGGCCCGGGCCCAGGGCCGCGGCCGCGTGGCCGTGCTCCCCTTCCAGAACGTGGGCAAGAAGAACGCCTTGGCCGGCGGCATCATATCGGAGAAGCTGGTGACCGCGGTGATGGGGAGGGGAGAACTCGAGGTCGTGGAGCGCACCCTGCTGGCCGCGGTGCTGCGCGAGCAGAGGCTCATGCACTCCGGCGCGGTGGACGCGGGCTCCATGAAGGAACTGGGGCGCATCCTGGGCGTCGATGCCCTGGTGGGGGGCACGGTCATGGAGCGCCAGGATGGACGCTTCGAGGTCAACATGCGGCTCATCGACACGCAGAGCGCGCGCATCCTCGGCGCGGCCTCGGCCAAGGTCCAGAAGGAATGGGCCGAGTCCTTCTTCGACGACTTCAACATGGAGCCGGCCCTGCCGTCCTGGGGCAGCTTCCAGATTGCGGGTCCGGCCTACGGAGCGGAGGCTGGCGAGCCGGACTGCGGCCGGGCCGCCGAGGACATGGACGAGCTCGACCGGGCCATCCTCGACGTCAAGGCCCGCTACTGGGCGGGCCGGCTCAAGGACCGGGACATCGAGCGCGGCGCCCTGAAGCGCAACCCGGGCTCAGAGATCCGCAACGAGCTGACCCGGCAGGAGTTCTACCGGGTCCTGCGCAGCCACTACGACGACCCGGGAATGCGGCGGGTGACGCGCGGCGAGTTTCAGAGGCTGGTGGACACCCAGAAGACGATCGACCGGGTGGCGGAGGCGTGCGGCGGCAGCGGCGTGTGAGGGAGGAGCTATGAGAACAGCGAGATGGATGGTGTTGGCAGCGGTCGCGTGTCTGGCCGGCTGCGCCGGCGTGGAGAGCCGTGTGCGGGGGGGCAAGGTGCCGCAGACTTTGGACCAGAAGCCGGTGCGCGGGGGCTTCCTCGAGGCCATCGGCATCGGGGCCTCGGATCCGGCCCTGCCCACCGAGACCCAGCGCAAGGCCTTGGCCCGGGACGCGGCCATCGTCAAGGCGCAGTACGAGCTGCTCTCCATGGTCAAGGGCGTGACCATGGAGGGCGGCGTCTCCGTGTCGCGGGCCCTGGAGACGGACTCGGTCCTGGCGGCAAAGGTCAACGCGGCCATCGTGGGGGCCGAGGTGCGCAAGAGCGAGTTCACGGCTGACAACGGCTGCGTGGTGACCTTGCGCCTGCCCAAGCAGCGCCTGGAAGAGCTGATGGGCGTGAGGTTCCAGTGAAGAGAGCCGGGCTCGCCGTCCTGCTCCTCCTGGCCGGCTGCGCGCACGGGCCGGCGCGGCGAGGCGGGCCTGAGCGGGTCTGCGTGACGGCCGAGGGTTGGTCCGCGGTGGTCCCATCCGACCAACTGGGCACGGCCAAGCGGGCCTTGGCCGAGGCGCAAAGGAAGGCCGTGGAGGCCGTCACGGGAGTCTCGGTGCGCGCGCGCACCCGTGTGGAACAGGCCGTGTCGGTGGAGCAGAAGATATGGTCCGATGCGGAGGGTCGCATCCTGTCCTACGAGGTGCTCGGCGAGCGCGAGGAGGGGGGCTTCCACAAGACCCGCATCCGGGCCGTGGTGCTCAAGGATTCGCCTCAGCCGGGCCAAACCAGGCCCGCGTCCTTGCCCGGGGACCCGAAGGTCGCGGTGGTGGTGGACACCTGGGCCTTCCCGGACCGGGGCGCGGCTGAGAGGGGAGTGGCGCAGGGGCTCAAGGAAGCGGGCGTGAAGGTGGGTTTCGGCGCGGCGGATTATGTGGTCAGCGGCGAGGCTTCGGTGGCGCCGCTGGACTCGGGCGGGCTGGAGGGCTTCGTGTCGTATCGGGCGCGTCTGGCCGTGGAGCTCAAGGACCCGGCCAAGGACGAGGTCATAGCGGCGCGGAACTTCGAGGCCTCGGCCATGGATGTGTCGCGCCCAGCGGCCGCGGGCAAGGCTTTGGCGCAGGCCGGACGCCTGGCCGGAGAAAGGCTGGCTGCGGACCTGCGGGCCCGCTTGGAGGAATGAGGCCTTGGTTGGTGCCTGGTTTTCACTATTTCACGATTTTTGGGATAACTCGGACGGGTTGGAGGAACGATGAATATCATCTTGGCGTTGCTGCTTCTGCCTTCTCTGGCTCAAGCGCAGGAGTCCTCGCCGTGGACCGTGTTCCAGGTCGAGATGGCCCTGGCGGACCGGCTGCAGGAGAAGGTCCTCGACCGCATCCTGGGGCCGGGACAGAGCGCTGCCTTCGTGTCCATGGACATCGAGTTCGCCGAGGAGGAAACGTCCTCCTCGCGCGACGGCTTGGGCCGGGTTGACACGGTCCTGTCCGTGGCGACTTCCACCGGGACCTCCCAGTCTCAGAGGGCCAGCCAGGCCAAGGGCTCCCGAGACTCCAAGTCCATCGTCCGGCGGGAAGCCAAGCGCCTGGCCGTGCGCGTGCTCTACGACCAGAAGCTGAGCGGCGAGGAGGTCACGGCGGCGAAGAAGGCCCTGGAGACGGCTCTGGAGCCGTACGGGAAGGGCGCGGACATCCGGTTCGTCGCTGCTCCGTTCCGGGAGACCTAGCCCACGCGGGCCACGGGATCCGGGGACAATACTCATCTCCGGAATTAGGTATTGTGTTCCCCAACTGGAATCCTGTCTGTTGTCCGGCCGCCTCCTTGATTAGCTAGAATCCCTCCATGCCTCTGCGCGACGCCCTGGCCGCGGCCTTCACTCCGACCATGCTCTGGTCCTTCCCCCTGCTCCTCGCGGCCATCGCCGCCCTCTCCGCCGCCGCGCCTGCGGCGCGCCGCCGGCTCGGGGCGGCCGGCCTGCTGGCCCTGGCCGCCGCCGTGGGTCTGCTCCTGGCCGCGGCCCTGCGCACTCTTGGCCTGCAGGCGGACGCCGGCTTCTACCGCATCACGCACGGCCTGGCCGTCCTGCTCCTGGCCTTGGCCGCCATCAACGCGGCCGCGGCCACGGCCTTCGGCGTCATCCTGCCGGCCCTGCGTCTGCCTCTCTCTCCCATCCTGCGCGACCTCATCCTGGCCGTGCTCTACGTCGGGGCCGCCCTCACCGTGGCCGGCCACGAGGGCGCCAATCTCACCGGCATACTCGCCACCTCGGCCATGGTCACGGCCGTGGTCGCCTTCTCCTTGCAGGACACCCTGGGCAACGTCATCGGCGGCATGGTCCTGCACCTGGAGAGCTCCTTCGCGCCCGGGGACTGGATCCGCGTCGGGGAGGAAGAGGGCGTGGTGCGCGAGATCCGCTGGCGCCAGACCACCTTGGACACCGGCTCGGGCAACATCATCGTCATCCCCAACAGCAGCATCATGAAGGGGACGGTGACGGTCCTGGGCCGCGCTGCGGGGCTGCCCCCGCGCCGCCTGATGCGGGTGCCGTTCAACGTCTATTACGACCGGCAGCCCAACGAGGTGATAGCCGCGGTGGCCGACGCCCTGCGCGCGGACCCGCCGGCCGGAGTGGCGGCCGACCCGCCGCCCTGGTGCGTGCTCGTGGATTTCGCGGAGGGCCACGCGGTCTACGCGGCGCGGTACTGGCTGCGCGACCTGGGCCGGGTCGAGGCCGTGGCCTCGGAGGTGCGCGTGCGCGTCTACCACGCTTTGGCCCGCGCCGGCATCAAGATATCCATCCCCAGCCGCTCCATCGTGGTCACCCAGCAGGACGCGGACGTCCAGGAGCGCCGCCGCCGCCTGGAGCTCGAGCGCCGCCTGGCCGCCCTGCGCGGGGTGGACATATTCCAGAGCCTCACCGACGAGGAGGTCCGCACCTTGGCCGGGCGCCTCAAGGCCACCCCCTTCGCCCGCGGCGAGGCCATCACGCGCGAGGGCGCGGCCGAGGACTGGCTCTTCATCGTCTACGCCGGGGAGGCGGACGTGCGCGTGCACGCCGCCGGAGGCCCGGCCTTCCAGAGCGTGGCGCGCCTGAAGGCCGGCTCCTTCCTGGGCGAGATGGCCCTCATGACCGGGGAGCCGCGCTCCGCCACCGTGGTGGCGGTCAACGACGTGGGCTGCTACCGCCTCGACCGGGCCGGCTTCAAGGACATCCTGGCGCGACGGCCCCAGCTCGCCGAAGCCATCTCCCTGATCCTGGTCCAGCGCCGGCTCGAGCTCAAGAGCGCGCGCGAGGGCCTCGACGAGGAGGCCGGCCGCCGCAACCTGGGCCGCGCGCAGGGGGACCTGCTCTCGCGCATCCGCAGCATCTTCTCCCTGGGAGGCTGAGCATGTCAGTCAAGATCACGGCCCGGTACGTCGGCGACGACACGGTGGAGCTCGAGCACGGCCCCAGCGGCCGCAAGATCGCCACGGACCTGCCCGTGGACAACGGGGGCCGGGGCCGGACCTTCTCGCCCACGGACCTGCTGGCCGCGTCTCTGTCCTCCTGCATCCTGACCATCATGGCCAAGGCCGCCAAGAGGGACGAGCTGGACCTCAAGGGCGCCACGGTGGAAGTCGAGAAGGAGATGCAGGCCAGCCCGCGGCGCGTGGCGCGCTTCGTGGGGCGCATCGTCCTGCCCAAGCACGTGACCGCCGAGCAGAGGGAGCGGCTCAAGGCCTTCATCAAGGCCTGCCCGGTGCACGGCAGCCTGCATCCGGACGTCAAAGTCGACCTGGCCGTCGAATAGGGCCGGAGCGGGAACCTTCGGCTGCCCCTGGTGTCTAGTAGGTCATGGAGGTGATGAGATGATCAAGAACGCGTTGGCTCTGGCGGCGGCCCTGCTGGCCGCGCCCGCCGCGGCGGCTCCGGCGGACCAGGCGGCGGTGGTGCAGGGGAACACGTCCTTCGCCCTCCAGCTCTATTCTCGCCTGGCGTCCCGGCCGGGGAACCTCTTCTTCTCGCCCTACAGCATCTCCAGCGCTTTGGCCATGACCTATGGCGGGGCCGCGGGCCATACCGCCGAGGAGATGGCCAAGACCCTTCGTCTGGACCTTCCGTCCTCGCGGCTGCATGCGGCCTTCGGCGGGCTCAATCAGGCGCTCAACGAAGGAGGGAAGAAGGGCGGCTACTCCTTGAGCGTGGCCAACGCCCTTTGGGGTCAGCGAGGAGCCGCGTTCCTGGCTCCCTTTCTCGATCTTGTGAAGCGCGGCTATGGGGCCGGCCTGAGCCAGCTGGATTTCAAGGGCGATGCGGAGGGGGCGCGCAAATCCATCAACGGGTGGGTGGAACAGAAGACGAGCGGGAGGATCAAGGACCTCATCGCTCCCGGCGTGCTCAACCACCTGACGCAGTTGGTTCTGACGAACGCCATCTACTTCAAAGGAAAGTGGGAGAAGGAGTTCAAGGCGGGCTTCACCTCGGACGAGCCGTTCTATGCGGTTTCGGGAAAACAGGTCAAGGCCCGGCTGATGCGGCAGACGACGGAGTTCGGCTATTTCGATGGCGGGACGTTCCAGCAGCTGGAGATGCCCTACCAAGGCCAGGATCTGGCCATGGTGGTCCTGCTCCCAAGAGACAAGTACGGCCTGGCGGCGCTAGAGCAGACGCTTTCTGCGGAAGCTCTGCAGGACTGGTCGGCCAAGGTGCGTCGAGTCAAGGTGCAGGTCCATCTTCCGAAGTTCAAGATGACGGAGCAGATCGCTTTGGCGAAGGAGCTCAAGGCTCTGGGCATGTCCGAGGCTTTCGATAAGCAGAAGGCGGATTTCGCGCCGATGAACGGCAAGAGGCCGCCGGATGCCGAGGCCTTGTCCATCTCGGAAGTCATCCATAAGGCCTTCGTCGAGGTCAACGAGGAGGGGACCGAGGCCGCCGCCGCGACAGCGGTAGTGATGCAGACCCTTGGGATGAGCGCCCATCCCCGGCTTCCTCCTCCGCCGGTTTTCCGGGCCGACCATCCCTTCTTGTTCCTGATCCGCGACCTGCACTCGGGCTCGATCCTGTTCTTGGGCCGGGTCGTGGACCCCAAGGCGTGATCCCCGAGCGCGTCGTGTCCGGCGGGCAGACCGGCGTGGACCGCGCCGCGCTCGACGCGGCCCTGGATGCCGGCATCCCCTGCGGCGGCTATGTCCCAAAGGGCCGGCGCGCCGAGGACGGCCCCATACCGGAGCGCTACCCTGTCCAGGAGGCCGATTCCCCGGACTACGTCTTGCGCACGGAGCTCAACGTAATCCACTCCGACGCCACGCTCATCCTCAACCGCGGCCGGCTCGACGGCGGCTCTGCGGCGACTTTGGAGTTCTGCCGGGACCATGACAAGCCCCACTGCGTCCTGCAGTTGGACGGGGTCTCGGCGCAGCAAGCCGCAGCCGAGATCTCCAGGTTCCTGGCTCTGGCCAAGCCCCGCACGCTCAATGTGGCCGGCCCGCGCGAGTCCAAATGTCCGGGGATAGGGCAGGCCGTGCGGGAGGCGCTCGGCCTGGTCTTCAGGGATGCAGCTTCGCGCCCAGCTCCCTGACCTCTGCGTGCCGGAAGCAGCCGGTCAGGTGGTCGTTGACCATGCCCACGGCCTGCATGTGCGCGTAGATGATGGTCGAGCCCACGAAGCTCATGCCCCGGGCCTTGAGGTCCTGGCTGAAGACGTCCGATTCCTTGGAGGTCGCGGGCAGCTGCGACTGGCACTTCCAGAGGTTCTCGACCGGCCGGCCGCCCACGAAGCGCCACTGGTAGGCTGAGAAGCTCCCGAACTCCTCCTGGATGTCCAGGAAGACCCCGGCGTTCTTCGCCGCGGCGCGCACCTTCATCCTGTTGCGGATGATGCCGGTGTCCTGCAGCAGGCGGGAGACATCCTTCTCCCCGAACCGGGCCACCTTCTCCGGGTCGAAGCCCGCGAAAGCCCTGCGGTAGCCTTCGCGGCGTTTGAGGATGGTGAGCCAGGACAGCCCCGCCTGCGCCCCTTCGAGGATGAGGAACTCGAAGAGCTTCCGGTCGTCCGTGAGCGGCACGCCCCATTCCCGGTCGTGATAAGGGATGTACTCGGGCGCCGATTCTCCCCAGGGGCAGCGCCGCATGGGTCCCATGATAACACATCGCGGGTCCGCGTTCCTTGAGTCTGGTCATGGGTCGGCCCTGCCGTGATTTGGTAGAATCCGCCTGAACATGGAGATGTTCCGCTCGGTCAAGTTCAACGTCGGGCTGATCTGCGTCCTGGCGTTCGCCTGCGGCGTGGGTTCGTTCATCCCCCAGGCCGCGGAATCGCCCGAGAGGGTGGAGGTCTTCCTGCGAGCCCAGCCCTTCTGGGGGGGCGTCCTGGAAGGGGCCGGGCTCTTCAACGTCTTCCGGAACTGGTGGTTCTTCTCCTTGCTGGCCCTGCTGGGCTTCGACATCGCGCTGTGTAAGTGCCTCCGCCTGCCCGGGCTGGAGCCGCAGGAGAGCGCGGAGGAGGTCGCGCAGAGCATCGGCGGCAGGCCCCTGCGCGCCTCCTTCATGGGCGGCGTCCGTCCGGCCGCCGCCGCCGAAGCCATCCGGTCTTTGCTGCGGGCCTCCGGCTATTCGGTGCGCCAGGCGCCTGGGGCGGACTCTGACCGAGTCGCTCTGTGCGCGTCCCGGCACCGCCTCCAGCGCTGGGGCTCCTTCATCAGCCACTCGTCTATGGTCGTCATCCTGGCCGGCGGCTTGGTCAAGCTGGTCTTCGGCTTCCAGGGGTCATTGGCCATCCCGGAGGGCGGCCAAGCCCCGGTCCCGCGTCGTCCCGGCTGGGAGCTGGCCATGGACAGGTTCCAGGTCGAGCACTATCAGGGCAGCGGCTCGCCCAAGCTCTTCGCCTCGGACCTGCGGCTGCTGGATAGGGGCCGGGTCCTGGCGCAGAAGCTCATCCGGGTCAACAAGCCCATGGTGATCGGGCGCCTGGGTTTCTACCAGGAGACCTGGGGCGCCACCGGCGCCTGGCGCAGCGCCACCCTGAGCTCCCCCCAGGGGGATGTGGTCTTGCGCCCCGGCCGAGCCCAGGCCCTGCCCGGGGGCCGGGGTCGGGTCTCCGTGGGCGAGCTCATACCGGATATTGCGATCGCCGAGGATGGGCATGCCCATCAGGCGTCTTCCGAGCCCCGCAACCCGGCCCTGCGCGTGCGCTGGGAGGCTCCGGGCCAGAAGCCCCGGGCCCTCTGGCTGCTACGCGACGAGCCGGACGCGGCCTTCGCCGAAGACGCCCGCGGAGTCCTCAGCCGCGTGCCTCCCCCCTTCCGTCTGGCGGCTGTGGACATGGTCCTTTTCTCGGGCATCCAGTTCGTCTACGACCCCGGCTATCCGCTGATCGTGGCCGGCGCCCTGGCCTGGCTCGCCGGGATGATGCTCCTGTTCTACCTGCACGGAAGGAGGCTCTGGGTCCTGGTGTCGCCCGGGACCGGGCAGGCGTGCCGGGTGCTCATGGGGGGATGGAACTCCCAGGGGCCTGTGGCCTACAGGGATGAGTTCGAGGCGCTGACCGAACGGATGAGGGAGGTCTCTTCATGATGGAGTTAGTCCTTTTTCAGGCCGCGGCCGCCCTCTACACCGCGGGCACGGTCCTGGGATTCATCTATCTCTGGAACCGGGGGGAGCGCTGGAGCCGCTGGATGTACTACCTCCTGGCCGTGGGCGTGGCCTTCCACCTCGCCTCGAGCGGCCTGCGCCTGGCCGCCTTCTGGGCCATCCCGGAGAACCGTTTCTTCGTGCCCATCAACTCCTTCTTCGGCGCGCTCTCCGCCATGACCTTGGCCATCACCGGCACGTTCATCGTGGTGGAGGGCCGGCACAGGCTCGGCATACTCGGGGCCTTCGTCCTGCCCTGGGCCTGGCTGGCCGCGGCCGGGACGGCCTTCCGCGGCTATTCCATGGGCGGCACCGAGATCCACGGCCTAGCGCCGGCCCTGCAGAGCTACTGGATGAACATCCACCCTCTGGTCATCATGGTCTCCTACGCGATATTCGGCAACGCCTTTGGCGTGGGGCTGGCCCTGCTCATCCAGGAGCGGCAGCTGCGCTCCAAGCGGCCGCAGGAACTCTGCTACCGCCTGCCCTCCATCGAGGAGCTCGACAACCTGAACTACCGACTCATCGCCGTGGCCTTCCCCATCCTCACCGTCGGCATCATCATGGGCGGCATCTGGGCCCACGAGGCCTGGGGCCGTTTCTGGGGCTGGGACGCCAAGGAGACCTGGTCGCTCATCACCGCGCTGATTTACGCCGTGTTCCTGCACATGCGCCTGGTCGCGGGATGGCGCGGCCGCAAGGCCGTTTACACCTCCATGTGCGGCTTCGCCTGCGTCCTGTTCACCTTCATCGGCGTGAACTTCATCTCCCAGCTGCACGGATACCTCTCGGCGAGATAGCGCGGAAATGGAACTTCTGCTGGCGGGCATCAACCACAAGAGCGGGGCCCCGGTCTCGGTCCGGGAAAACCTCGCCGCGAAGGGCACCCCCGAGATCCTGCGGCGGCTGCGCGAGGCGGGGTGGACGGAGGCCGTGGTCATCTCCACCTGCAACCGCTGCGAGGTCTACGTCGTGCGCTCGGGGGGCGCTCCGTGCGGGGGCCTCTCGGAACTGGCCCGCCTGGTGGAGGGGTTGGGCGGCACCAACCTGGGAAGCCACCTCTACCGCCGACAGGGCGCCGAGGCGGTGAACCATCTCTTCTGCGTGACCGCCGGCCTCGACTCGCTGGTCCTCGGCGAGAACGAGATCCTGGGCCAGGTCAAGACCGCCTATGAGGCGGCTTTCGCGGCCGGCGCCACGGGCAAGCTGACCAACATCCTCTTCCAGAGAGCCCTCTTCGTGGGCAAGAAGGTGCGCGGCGAGACCGGCATCTCGGCCGGCCAACTCTCCGTCTCCTCCGTGGCCGTGGCCCTGGCCGAGCGCATCTTCGGCTCGCTCAAGGAGAGTTCGGTGCTCATCCTCGGCGCCGGCCAGATGGCCGAGCTGGCGGCCCGGCATCTGCTCAGCGCCAAAGTCTCCCGCTTGTACATCGCGAACCGCACCTTCGAGCGCGGCCGGGAGCTGGCCGAGAAGTTCCAGGCCGAGGCCGTGCGCTGGGAGGACTTCCCGCGGCTGCTGCGCAGCGTCGACGTGGTGCTCACCTCGACCGGCGCCACCGAGCCCGTGCTGACCCGCGCCATGGTGTCGGCCGCCATGGAGGCTCGAATGGGCCGCTCGCTGTTCCTCATCGACATTGCCATGCCGCGCGACGTGGAGGATGTGGCCGGGGAGCTGGACCAGGTCTACCTCTACACGCTCAAGGACCTGCAGGGCATCGTGGACGAGAACATGGGCCAGCGCCGCAAGGAGATCATCGCGGCCCAGGCTCTGGTGGACCGGGTGACCGAGGAGTTCGCCGGCTGGCTGACGGACACGGCCGCCGGCAAGAAGGCCAGCCTGCGCCACGCCCCGGGTCGCAGCGCCCGCCGCGGCGAGCGGCCTTTCGGAGGCGCCTCATGAAGATCCGTTACGGGACGCGGGGCTCGGCCCTGGCCCTGGCCCAGTCCGGGCAGTTCGCCGAGGAGTTGGCCCGCGGCCGTCCGGGCCTGGAGGTGGAGCGGGTCGTCATCCAGACCAGCGGCGACCGCTTCTCCTTGGCCAGGCCGCGGGCCGCGGCCGGCGCCGAGCCCGAGAACGTCAAGGCCATGTTCGTCAAGGAGCTCGAGGAGGCCCTGCTTGCCGGGACCATCGACTTCGCGGTGCACTCCAGCAAGGACCTGCCCGGCGAGCTTCCCCCGGGCCTGGTGGTGGCCGCTTTCCCTCAGCGCGCCGACCCCTGGGACGTCTACATTGGCAGTCCGCGGGCTCCGCGCTGGCGGGACATCCAGGCCGGGACCGGCCTGCGCGTGGCCACGGCCGCCCTGCGCAGGCAGATCCAGCTGAAGCTCTCCGCGCCGGGACTGGGGTTCATGGTCATGCGCGGCAACGTGGACACCCGCCTGCGCAAGCTCGGCGAAGGGGCGGCCGACGGGCTCATCCTGGCCAAGGCGGGGCTCGAGCGCCTCGGCCGCTGCAACGTGCCCCACGAGGTCCTGCCCTTGGAGCTCATCGTGCCCGCGCCCGGCCAGGGCGCCTTGGCCGTGGAGGCGCGCGCGGACCGCAAGGACGTGCTCGAGCTGCTGGCCGGCGTGGACCACGCGGCGACCCGGCTGGAGGTGGAGTGCGAGCGGCTCTTCCTGCGCCTCATGGGCGGCGGCTGCCGCACGCCGCTGGGCGCCTGGGCCCGCAGCCGCGAGGGCGGCATCGACTTCCAGTGGTTCTGGTCGGACCTCGAGGGCAGGAACCCCAGGCGGGGTTCCTGCTCCTGCGCCCGCGACCTTTCCGTCTTTCAGACCCTGGCCGCGGAGCTGGCCGGCCGCCTGCGCAATGAAGACGCTTCCCCAGGAGGGAAACCATGATCATGAACATCCTGCTGCTGGCGCTCTCTTTGGTCCAGGCGGCCCCGGCGCCGGAGACTGCCATCTCGGGAGTGGTGGCCGAGACCATGGACTCCGGGGGCTATACCTACGTCCGTCTGGCCCAGGGCAAGGATTCCCTCTGGCTGGCCGTTCCGCAGATGGCGGTGGCGGTCGGCAAGAAGATGTCCTTTCGGTCCGGCTTGGAGATGAAGGACTTCAAGAGCAAGACCCTGGACCGTACCTTCCCGGTCATCGTCTTCTCCGAAGGCGTGATCGCGGCCCCGCCCAAAGGCAAGGGGCACGGCGGCATGAAGGCCGCGCACAGCTCGCGCATGGCCGAGCCGGAGAGCGGACTCAAGGTCGCCAAGGCGAGCGGCCCCGACGGGGTCACCGTGGCCGAGCTCTACGCCAAACGCAAGGAACTCGATGGCAAGGAAGTGTCTGTGCGGGCTAAGATCGTCCGGGCCTCGGCTCTGATCATGGGACGCCACTGGCTGCACCTGCAGGACGGGACGGGCGACCCGAAGGCGGGGACCCACGACCTCACTGTGACCAGCCTGGCCCTCCCGCGGAC
This sequence comes from Elusimicrobiota bacterium, assembly GCA_016212825.1. GTDB lineage: Bacteria > Elusimicrobiota > Elusimicrobia > UBA1565 > UBA9628 > UBA9628. Next base: position 96,873 of record JACRDS010000013.1, read on the forward strand.
AGGCGAAGTGGTCACGGTCAAGGGCAAGGTCCGCACGGATCAGGACTTCGGCGCCGGCTACACCTACAAGGCCCTTATCGAGGCCGTCGACATCTCCAAGTGAGCCGTCGCGCTAGAAGCTCCGTTTGAGGCCGACGCTCAGGTAGGAGTAGGTCGAGGGCGTGGAGAGCTCCCGGTGCTCGTACCGGGCGAAGAGCTCCGTCTTCCCGAGGCTGTAGTTGAGCGATCCATTGGCCGTGTAGCTGTCGCCCACGAGCGTGGCGCCGCCGCTGACCTGCAGCCCGAACAAGAAGGCGTACTCCAGGCTCAGCCGCATGGTGCGGTTGCGGCTGCTCCCGCCGGGCTCGGACTTGGTGAAGCCCAAGTTGTAGCCGGCGCTCAGCAGGAGGCGCTCGATCGGGTAGAGACGGGAGAGCAGGTCGATCTGGTCGCTGAGGGATGTGCTGGCGGCCGCATGGTCGCGCTGATGGGTGCGGTCCCAGCGCACGGTGGCGTCCGCGTACTGCGAGGGGCGCAGGGTCGAGCCTGCCCCGAGGCGGTTGGTCCGGCTGCCGCCGCGCGCCCCGCCCAGGGCCTCGGTGCCTTCGGTGCGGGCCTCCGTGAACACGCTGTAGGGCCGCCGGGGGGCGAAGGTCAGCAGGCCGCGCGCTCCATTGTTCAGGAATGAGGAGCCCGCGCCGCGGCTCCAGCCGCCCGAGACCCCGGTCTCCGAGGTCAGGGTCCCGGACGCGAAGGCCAAGGACAGGTTCAGGCCTTCCTGGACTCCCTGGGAGGGCGTGCGTCCCGTGGTCTGGTTGACCCCGAGGGTGTTGAGCAGGCTGCCGCGGCGCACGGCGCGGCGGGAGTCGGCGGTGGCGTTCTGGGAGAGCTCGTTGTCGCGCGCCAGGTTGTCGCGCTGCAGGATGTTGCCGTAGGTCAGGGAGTGGCTCCAGGAGCCTGACTGGAACTGCCGGGTGCGCAGGTTGATGTTGCTGGAGGCCTGCTCCTGGGAGACCGAGCCGTTGGTCTCGTAACGGAAGAGATCGCCGCGCAGGGACAGGGAATCCAGGGGCAGGGCCTTCATCTGGTAGTAGTTGAGCTCGAAGGAGGCCCGCTTCTGGTCCGTCTTCGTGTCCGGCTGGATCCCCTGCCGGTCATGGGTCCTGCGGTTGTCGTGGTCGAGCATGAGTCGGGCCGGGCCCAAAGAGTAGGAGAGGCTCTCGCGGCCGGAGGTCACGCTCTGGTGCATGGGGTTGAGGTCCAGCGGGTCGTCGAGGCTGCTGTACTGCCGCGAGAGGCTCAAGGCCGGCAGGCGCGGCAAGGATAGCCCGCTGCTGAAGCCCCAGGACCGGTCGGTGATGTCGCGGCCCGCGCCCACCATGCGCAGGGTGCTCTGGGAGTAGTTCGGGCTCAGGCGCACGTAGTCGCGCAGCTCCGGCCGCAGCAGGTCGGCCGCGGCCCGGAAACCCATGACCTGCTTGCGTGTGGTGTTGGCGTTGACGGTCTGGCTGAGGTCCGCGCCGTCCTCGAACTTGCCGGAGAGGTCCAGCGAGCCGACGGCCTTGTGCAGGAGCGGCGCGCCGACGGCGAGGTCGTAGCCCTGGTAGAACTGGGTGCGGCGCAGGCGGCCCTGGGGTCCGTCTATTGTGAGGTCGTCGAAGCGCCAGTTGAGCGAGCCGCTGCGCGTGATGGCGGCCTGGCCCGGCGCGGCCAGGACGAGCAGGGCCAGGGCCAGGGCGCGGCTGCGCATGGCTCAGAGCCCGGGGGATTCGGGCTCAAGGGTCATAGCCGCCCGTGTTCGTGTTGCCGTGGCAGCCGGAGATGGTGTAGCAGTTCCCCTTCGCGTAATTGGTCGGGCTGGAAGCCTTCTTGAAGCCCTTGATCAGGGCCTTGTCAAAGGTCCCTGTCCCTGAATAGTTGTAGGGCGCCGGCTCGGTGTCGTAGACGATGAGGCGCGAGCGCTTGCTGCCGTGCGGGTTGACCGAGTGGCACATGACGCACTTCATGCCCTGGCCGTCGAAGGTGCGGCTATCGTGCGCGTCGTGCGGCTCGCTGAGCCAGTTGGAGCCGGACCTGAGGGGATGGCAGTTCACGCAGAACAGGTCGGTGGACCAGGAGTTCTGGTTGTTCCTGACGTCCTGCAGGGTCCACAGGGCGTTGGCCGCGTTCTTGGGCCAGTACTTGCGGGGCCCTTTCAGGATGCGGGAAGCGGCCGAGCCGTGCGGCCCCTTGGGGTCGCTGGCCGCGTCCGAATCGTGGCAGTCCGAGCAGGACATGGTCTGGCTGCCCATGGCGGTCCAGGGCGCCGACATCTGGGAGGCGGCCAGGGCCTTGGGCGAGGTCGCGCCGGCCTGGCTGCTCAGGCCCGCGCGCAGCGGATGGGCGCCGCGGTTGTAGGGGTTGAGCTCGATGGCCTGGTCCGTGATGCCCGCGGGAGGGGATGATGCGAAGGCGTAGGAGGAGTGGCACTTGAGGCAGAGTTGGTACTCCTTGAACCCCGTGGTGCCGGTGAAGACCTGGCGCACATAAGATGCGGCCGTCACCCAGGCGGTCGAGCCCCAGGAAGGCTCGACCCCCCACTGGCCGAGCAGGGCCTTGCCGATGAGGTTGCCCGAGGCGGTGCCGACGGTATGGGTGCCGGTCTGGGCTTGGTGCGGGTTGTGGCAGTCCCAGCATTCGGCGTGGCGTCTCCCCGGCCCCAGGTTGGATGCGTCGAGCTCCGGGTTCTTGTGCAGCCCGGCCGAGGTCTCGGTGGGGTGCTTGTAGGCTTTTGCGAAGAGGTTCTTAATGTTCTTGGCTCCGGAGAGGGCGGGGGAGCCGTGGCAGAGGTAGCAGGTGTTCTCCTCCGCGCCGCGCAGGAGGTAGGCCTGGGCCGTGGAGGCGCCGTGGGTCTGGTGGCAGCTGCGGCAGGAGTATTCCCGCACCGTGGTGGCGGAGCCTCCCGGCGGGGTGTAGGCCAAGTGGGACACCGCGTGCGCGCTGGAGGTGTAGTTGGTCTTCTGGTGGCAGGTGGTGCACAGGGCCGCGTTGGCGTTGGGCTTGACCAGGAACTTCCCGTAGCGGTTGTCGTGCGGGTCGTGGCAGGAGGTGCA